>DATAAM010000181.1:0-48621 GCA_036260075.1 Acidimicrobiales bacterium | reverse complement strand
CGGGTGGTCGTGCCCTTCACAGTGGCGTGCGGCCGGTGCTTCCAGTGCGACGTGGGGATGCACTCGCAGTGCGAGACCACGCAGAACAAGGCCGTTCGCAAGGGGGCCGGCCTGTTCGGCTACACGCACCTGTACGGCGGGCTCCCCGGCGGCCAGGCGGCGTACCTGCGCGTCCCCCACGCGCAGTTCGGCCCGGTGAAGGTGCCGGAGGGGCCGCCCGACCACCGCTTCCTCTTCCTCTCCGACGTGCTCCCGACCGCCTGGCAGGCGGTGGCCTACGCCGACGTGCCGCCCCACTGCACGGTGGCCGTCTTCGGGCTGGGGCCCATCGGCCAGATGTGCGTGCGCATGGCCCGGCTGCGGGGCGCGGATCGCGTGATCGCCGTCGACCAGGTGCCCGAGCGCCTGGCCATGGCCGAGCGCCACGGCGCCGAGACCGTCGACTTCTCCAAGGCCGGCGACATCACCGACACGCTGTGGGCGATGACCGACGGTCGCGGGGTGGACGCCGCCATCGACGCCGTGGGCATGGAGGCAGCGGGCTCGATCGTCGACTCGGTGCTGCAGACGGTCAAGCTCCAGCCCGACAAGCTCGTCGCCCTGCACCAGACGCTGGGCGTCGTGCGCCGCGGCGGCACGGTGTCGGTCACCGGCGTCTACGGCGGCCACTTCCCGCTGTTCCCGCTGGGCGACATCTTCGACAAGCAGATCGTCCTCCGCATGGGGCAGGCCAACGTGCGGCGCTGGACGGACGAGCTCCTGCCGCTCGTGACGGCCGAGGACGACCCGCTCGGCCTCGACGACTTCGTGACGCACGAGCTGCCCCTCGACCAAGCGCCCGAGGCCTACGTCATGTTCCAGAAGAAGGCGGACGGCTGCATCAAGGTGGTGCTGCGCCCGTAGCGGCCTGCTACGAACCGGCAGCCACCAGGTAAGTATCGAACACATGTTCGTACCCTCAGGCATGTGGGGTTCACCAATCCGCACATGCCTTGGCACGAGCTGGAGCGGCGACTCTCCGACGGACGTCCTCGCAACCAGCCGGAGGCCGCCAACGGCGGCGACAGCCCCGCGTGGTCGCGCAAGCGGCTGCCGTACGTCCCGCCGTCGCCGGCCCCGGCCCGGTCGCACGAACGAGTCCCCTACGCCGAGCTGCACTGCCACTCGAACTTCAGCTTCCTCGACGGTGCCTCGCACCCCGAAGAGCTGGCCGAGGAGGCCGCCCGCCTCGGCCTGGACGCCTTGGCGCTCACCGACCACGACGGCATGTACGGCGTCGTGCGCTTCGCCGAGGCGGCCGCTGCCGTGGGCCTGCCCACCGTCTTCGGCGCCGAGCTCAGCCTCGGCCTGACCGCCCCGCAGAACGGCGCCGCCGATCCCGAGGGCACGCACGTGGTGGTCGTCGCCCGCGACCCCGCGGGCTATGCCCGCTTGTGCCGCACGATCGGCGAGGCCCAGCTGGCGGGCGGCGAGAAGGGCCGTCCCCGCTACCACCTGTCGGCGCTGGCCGAGGCGCACGGAGGGCACTGGCTGGCACTGACCGGCTGCCGCAAGGGCGTGGTGCCCCACGCCCTCGTGCACGAGGGCCCCAACGCCGCCGCCCGCCGCCTCAGCGACCTGGTGGCGATTTTCGGGCGCGACAACGTGGCCGTGGAGCTGTGGGACCACGGCGATCCGCTCGACACCGCCCGCAACGACGAGCTGGTGCGGCTGGCCGCCCACGTGGGCGTGCAGGTGGTCGCCACCAACAACGTGCACTACGCCACCCCCGCCCGCCGCCGCCTGGCCACCGCGCTGGCGGCGGTGCGCGCCCGGCGCTCGCTCGACGACATCGACGGCTGGCTTCCGGCGGGCGTGGGTGCCCACCTCCGCAGCGGCGCCGAGCAGGCCCGTCGCTTCGCCCGTTACCCGGGCGCGGTGGAGCGAGCGGCCGCGCTCGGCCGCGAGTGCGCGTTCGACCTGCGCCTGGTGGCGCCGGAGCTGCCCGACTTCCCGGTGCCGCCGGGCCACACGGAGATGAGCTGGTTGCGCGAGCTGGCCATGCGGGGGGCCGCGCGCCGCTACGGCCCGCCCGACAAGGAGCGGGTGCCCGGCGCCTACCGCCAGATCGCCTACGAGCTCGACATGATCGAGCGCCTCGGCTTCGCCGGCTACTTCCTCGTGGTGTGGGACATCTGCGAGTTCTGTCGGCGCAACGACATCTACTGCCAGGGGCGGGGCTCGGCGGCCAACTCGGCCGTCTGCTACGCGCTCGGCATCACCAACGCCGACGCGGTGGCGCTCGGCCTCCTGTTCGAGCGGTTCCTCTCGCCCGAGCGCGACGGGCCGCCCGACATCGACGTCGACATCGAGAGCGACCGGCGCGAAGAGGCCATCCAGTACGTGTACGAGCGCTACGGCAGGCAGCACGCCGCGCAGGTGGCCAACGTGATCACCTACCGACCGAAGTCGGCGATCCGCGACATGGCCAAGGCGCTCGGCTTCGCCACCGGCCAACAGGACGCGTGGTCGAAGCAGGTCGATGCCTGGGGGCCGTTGTCGCACACCGTCGAGCACGACATCCCCGAGGCGGTGATGGAGCTGGCCGCCGAGGTGCAGCACTTCCCGCGCCACCTCGGCATCCACTCGGGCGGCATGGTGATCTGCGACCGGCCGGTGGTGGAGGTGTGCCCCGTCGAGTGGGGGCGGATGCCGGGCCGCACCGTGCTCCAGTGGGACAAGGACGACTGCGCCGCCGTGGGCCTCGTGAAGTTCGACCTCCTCGGCCTCGGCATGCTGAGCGTCATCCACTACGCGGTGGACCTCGTCCGCGAGCACCACGGCGTGGAGATCGACGTCGCCACGCTGCCGCAGGAGGACGAGGTCTACGACATGCTGTGCGAGGCCGACTCGGTGGGCGTGTTCCAGGTGGAGAGCCGGGCCCAGATGGCGACGCTGCCCCGCCTGCGCCCGCGCCGGTTCTACGACCTCGTGGTCGAGGTGGCCCTCATCCGGCCCGGTCCCATCCAGGGCGGCTCGGTGCACCCGTACATCCGCAGGCGCAACGGCGTGGAACCCGTCACCTACCTCCATCCGCTGCTGGAGCGCAGCCTGGCCAAGACGCTCGGCGTGCCGCTGTTCCAGGAGCAGCTCATGCAGATGGCGATCGACGTGGCGGGCTTCACGCCTGCCGAAGCCGACCAGCTGCGCCAGGCGATGGGGTCGAAGCGCAGCGTGGAACGCATGGAGCGCCTGAAGGCCCGCCTGTACGAGGGCATGGCCGAGCGGGGCATCACCGGCGAGACGGCCGATGCCATCCACGACAAGCTCGTGGCCTTCGCCAACTACGGCTTCCCCGAGAGCCACTCGGTGAGCTTTGCCTACCTCGTGTACATCTCGGCGTGGCTCAAGTACCACCATCCGGCGGCCTTCCTCGCCGCCCTGCTCAACGCCCAGCCGATGGGCTTCTGGGCGCCGCAGACGTTGGTGGCCGACGCCCGACGGCACGGGGTGACGGTGCTCGGCCCCGACGTCAACGCGAGCGCCGCCACCGCCACGCTCACCGCCGACGGGGCGGTGCGCCTGGGCCTCGAGTACGTGCGCACCATCGGCAAGGACCTGGCCGCCCGCATCGACGCAGGCCGGCCCTATGCCGGCATGGAGGACCTGGTGCGGCGGTGCGGCCTCACCGAGCCACAGGTGGAGGCGTTGGCCACGGCGGGCGCGTTCGGGTGCTTCGGCGTCGGGCGCCGCCAGGCGCTGTGGGCGGCGGGCGCGGTGGCCCAGGCTCGACCCGGGCGACTGCCCGGCGTGGTGACCGGCGCGCACGCGCCCGCTCTTCCGGCGATGACGCCGGTGGAGGAGGCGGCGGCCGACCTGTGGGCCACCGGGCTCTCGCCCGACAGCTCGCCCACGCAGTTCGTGCGCCCGCACCTCGACGAGCTCGGCGTCGTGACCGCCGCCGCCCTCCGGGGGGTGCCCGCGGGGGAGCGGGTGCTGGTGGGCGGGGTCGTCACCCACCGCCAGCGCCCGGCCACCGCCTCGGGGACGACGTTCCTCAACCTGGAGGACGAGACCGGGCTCGTGAACGTGGTGTGCTCGAAGGGCCTGTGGGCGAGGCACCGGCGCGTGGCGCGCTCGTCGCCGGCGTTGCTGGTGCATGGCCGCTTGGAGAAGGCGGAGGGCGTGCTCAACGTGGTGGCGGAGCGCTTGGAACCACTGCCGCTGTCGTTGCAGGGCACCCGCTCGCGCGACTTCCGTTGACCGCATCGCCCTCACCACCCCGCCGGCGTGCCCGCGGCGGCGGCCACCGACGACACCCGGTCGTCGCACACGAGCAACCAGTCGAGCAGTGTGGCGCCCGCCTCCTCGAAGGCGTGGACGAGGTCGGGCCACACGGCGAGGGCCGGCGCCACGTCGCAGCCGAAGCCGGGGTCGACCGAGGCGACCACCGCCGGGCCTCGTCCCTCGGGGGCGAGCAGGTGGAGCAGCGTCGCGCACGACGCCTCGAGCTCGGACAGCGCCACGTCGTGGGGGCCGACGGCGAGGAGGATGCCCTCGTCGTCGAAGGACAGCACCACGAAGGCGGGCTCCTCGCACGCGGCAGCCCGGGCCAGCGCCACGGCCGCGTCGACGGTGATCGGGTAGCGGGACAGCAGGGGGAGTGGTCGACGGGCACTGCCAGGACGCCGGCGCGGCATCGCAACCTCCGGGAGATCGAGACTCTCTCTGCGCGGGGGAAGCGACTGGGGAAGACGATAGAGAGGGGGTGTGACAGTTACGCGGCCGGCGTCAGCCGCCGTGCGTGGCCGCCGCCTCCTCGGCCCACTCGGCCAGCAGCTCGCGGTCGTCGAGCACGTCGGCGGGCACTTCGTAGTACGACCCGATCGTCGGCCCCTTCGGCGGCCGGAACGGCGCCATCCCGGCCTCCAGGAACTTCGGGCGAGTGGCGTCGTCGGTGCGGAGGTAGAGCCGGTCGTCGTAGGCGATGGCGAAGAACGAGCCGCGCAGGTACAAGCCGTGGGCGCCGAACATCGGGCGCACGGTCACGCCGTCGAGGTGCGACAGCTGGTCCTGCACGAAGGCGACGAACTCGTTCACAGCACGACGATAAGGTCCCTCGCATGGCACGGTTCAAGGTCGGCGTCCAGCTCCACCCGCAGCACACCTCGATGGAGGACCTTCGGGCCGCTTGGCAGGCCGCCGACCGCATGGGGGTCGACTCGATCTGGACGTGGGACCACTTCTACCCCCTCTACGGCGATCCCGAGGGCGCCCACTTCGAGGGTTGGTCGCTGCTCGCCGCCATGGCCGTGGACACCACACAGGCGCGCTTCGGGATGCTCGTCACCTGCAACAGCTACCGCAACCCCGAGCTCCTGGCCGACATGGCCCGCACCGTCGACCACCTCAGCGGCGGCCGCCACATCCTCGGCATCGGGGCGGGGTGGTTCGAGAAGGACTACCGGGAGTACGGCTACGAGTTCGGCACCGCGACATCGCGCCTCCAGGCGCTCCGAGAGAACCTCCCCCGCATCAAGGCCCGCCTCGGCAAGCTCAACCCGCCTCCGTTGGGGTCGCTGCCCATCCTCGTCGGCGGCAGTGGCGAGCGGGTCACCCTCCGTCTCGTGGCCGAGCACGCCGACATGTGGAACACCTTCGGCCCGGTCGAGCACTTCGCGCACAAGAGCAGGGTCCTCGACGACTGGTGCGACAAGCTCGGCCGCGACCGCGCCTCCGTGGAGCGCACCGTCTCCTTCGGCGCCGAGGAGGTCGAGAACGTCGACGCCTACCTCGAGCACGGGGGGAGCCACTTCATCGTCGGGAGGCAGCACCCGTTCGACCTCGACCCGGTCGAGCGGCTCTTGGAGCTGGCCCGGGGGTAGCCTCGCCCGCATGGCGTGGGATTTCGAGACGGAGCCGGAGTTCGAAGAGAAGCTGGCCTGGATGCGGGAGTTCGTCCGCGAAGAGGTCTTCCCGATCGAGACGCTCGGACTCGACCATGACACCTTCGTCGACGCCGTGCGACCGCTCCAAGAGGAGGTGAAGCGCCAAGGCCTGTGGGCGGCGCACCTCGACCCCGAGCTGGGCGGCATGGGCTTCGGCCAGGTGAAGCTCGGCCTCATGCACGAGATCCTCGGGCAATCGGTCTACGCGCCGTTCGTCTTCGGCAACAACGCCCCCGACTCGGGCAACGCCGAGATCATCGCCCACGGCATCAAGTCGAGCGGTCGCGAGGAGCACCGCAGCAAGTGGCTGGAGCCGCTGCTCGAAGGCAAGATCCGCAGCGCGTTCTCGATGACGGAGCCGGGCGCGGGCGCCGACCCCACACTCATCAAGACCACGGCCGTCCGCGACGGCGACGAGTGGGTGATCAACGGCCACAAGTGGTTCACGACCAACGGCTCGATCGCCGACATCCTCGTCGTCATGGCCGTCACCAACCCCGACGTGCACCCCTACCAGGGCATCTCGCAGATCATCGTGCCGGTCGACACGCCCGGGGTGAACATCGTGCGCGACGTGCCCACCATGGAACACCCCGAGCCGCACTTCCGCGTGTACGGAGGCCACTCGGAGATCCTCTACACAGACGTGCGGGTGCCGTACGAGAACCTGGTCGGCAAGGAGGGCGAGGGGTTCGTCCTCGCCCAGAAGCGCCTGGGCCCCGGCCGCATCCACCACTGCATGCGCTGGCTGGGCCAGTCGCAGCGCGCCTTCGACATGCTGTGCGAGCGCTCGGTGTCGCGCTACCTGCACGGCTCCACGCTCGCGGAGAAGCAGACCGTGCAGAACTGGGTGGCCGACTCCATGGCGGAGATGACCGCGGCCCGCCTCCTGACGCTCTACGCCGCGTGGAAGATGGACAAGGAAGGGGCCCCCGCCGCCCGCGTCGAGATCGCCATGATCAAGTACTTCGGCGCGCAGGTGCTCTACAACGTGATCGACCGCGCCATCCAGGTGCACGGCGCCCTCGGGTTCTCCACCGACCTCCCGCTCGAGTCGATGTACCGAATGGCGCGCGCCGCCCGCATCTACGACGGCCCCGACGAGGTGCACCGAGTCACCGTGGCCCGCGCCGCCTTGAAGCAGTACCAGCCGGTCGAGACACCCACCGAGCACATCCCCACGCGGCGGGCAGCAGCGACACAGAAGTTCGCCCACCTGCTCGAGGAGGCCACGGCCAACCTGTAGCCGTGCGTGCTCGTCGTCGCGTCCTGGTCGACGGCCGCGTGCAGGGCGTGTTCTTCCGCGACACGTGCCGACGCGAAGCCGTCGCCGCCCAGCTCGACGGCTGGGTGCGCAACCTTCCCGACGGGCGCGTGGAGGCCGTGTTCGAGGGCGAGGCGGAGGCCGTGCAGCGTCTCGTCGACTGGTGCGCCGTGGGGCCGCCTCGTGCGACGGTCGCCCGCGTGGAGGTCCACGTGGAGGAGCCGCGCGGTGAACGCGGTTTTCGCGTCGGCTGACCGGGGTACACGGTTTGTTCGGCTTGCCCACACGCGCGTTCGGAGGGGCTGCGACATGACCACGGCGGTGCTGCAGGATCGACGAGCGACTCGGCAACGCAAGGAGGCGGCCGCGCGCTTGCACCGCGACTACCGGCAGTCGCGTGACGAGCAGGTGCGCATGGAGCTGATCAGGCAGTACCAGGCGCTTGCCCAGTCGATGGTTTCGCGGTTCTGCCGGCGGGTGGAGGAGCGAGAGGACCTCGAACAAGTGGTCCAGATCGCGCTCGTGCGCGCGCTCGACCGCTTCGAGCCCGAGCGCGACGTGGAGTTCTCCACGTTCGCGTGGGCCACCGTGCGTGGCGAGATCAAGCGCTACTACCGCGACCACTCGTGGCGCCTGCGCGTCCCCCGACGGCTGCAAGAGCACTACCTCGTGGTGTCGGCCGCGGTCGACGAGCTGTCCCACGAGCTGTCGCGGTCGCCCACGCTGCCCGAGATCGCCGATGCCACGGGGCTGTCGCTCGAAGAGGTGGTGGAAGCCATCGAGGTGCGGCGTGCGTACCGGGTG
The DNA here is from genome assembly GCA_036260075.1 of Acidimicrobiales bacterium. Taxonomy (GTDB): domain Bacteria; phylum Actinomycetota; class Acidimicrobiia; order Acidimicrobiales; family JAHWLA01; genus DATAAM01. Next base: position 40,626 of record DATAAM010000181.1, on the reverse strand, counting down.
GCGTCGCTCGACGCCCCGGTGCGCGAGGACGGCGAGGAGCAGTTGCCGGTCGGCGGCCTCGACCCCGGCATGACTGCCGCCGAGGACCGCACGGTGGTGGAGTCGCTCGTGCGCCGCCTCCCCGAGCGCGAGCAGCGCATCGTGATGTTGCGCTTCGTCCACGAGATGACGCAGTCGGAGATCGCCGAGAAGGTGAAGCTGAGCCAGATGCAGGTCTCGCGCCTCCTGGCCAAGAGCCTCGACCAGCTGCGCACATGGGCGACAGAGGCCTGATCCCGGAGGACGAGGCCCGGCAGGCCGTCGGGGGCACCGATTGGGAGGTGCGCGACGGCCGCCTCGTGCTCACGGTGAAGAAGGCCGACTTCGCCGAGGCGATGACGTTCGTCAACCGGGTGGCCGAGCTAGCCGAGGCCCGCAACCACCACCCCGACATCGCCGTGTCGTGGAACACGGTGACGCTCACACAGTGGTCGCACAGCGCGGGCGGGATCACGCAGGCCGACGTCGACTTGGCGAAGGAGATCGCCGGCGTCCTCGACGCCTGATCGCCGTTCGTTCGGCTCGAACGGCATACCATGCACCCATGCGCACCGTGACGATGGAGCCCCCGAGTACCCGTGCGTCGGCTGCTCCGACGCGTGGGCGCGCGCGTGCGCGCGCTGCTCGGCCAGGACGCTCGTAGCGCCTGGCAGGCCTTCGTCGCGCTCGTCCTCTCCTCCGTCGCCGGGCTGGTGGCGGGCGTGGCTCTGGGCGCCATCACCCACACGCTGGAGGCGTTGCCCGGCCTGCTCGTGCTCGTGCCCGCCGCCATCGGGATGCGGGGCAACATCTTCGGCGCCCTGGGCAGCCGCCTGGGAACCTCGATCCACGCGGGCACGTTCCGGCTCTCGCGGCGGTCCGACACGCTGGTCGGCCAGAACATCCTCGCCTCGATCGTGCTCACGCTGTCGATCTCGCTGGCGCTCGCCGTGCTGGCCAAGGCGGTGGCGGTCGGCTTCGGCCTGCCCGGCACGATCTCCGTCGTCGACTTCGTGGTGATCTCCGTCGTCGGCGGCGTGCTGTCGTCGGCCGTCGTCCTGCCCATCACGCTGGCCATCGCTGCCGCTGCGGCCCGCTACGACTGGGACCTCGACAGCGTGGCCGCGCCGATGGTCACCGCCGCGGGCGACCTCGTCACGCTGCCGTCGCTGTTCCTCGCCACCTACCTCGTCGGCATCGACGCGTTCACGCCCGCGCTGGCCGTGGTGCTCACGCTGGCGTCGGTGGCGGTCGTGTCCGTGTCGGCGCGCTCCGACCTGCCGGTGCTGCGCCGCGTGCTGCGGGAGTCCGTCCCCGTGCTGTTGGTGGCCGGGCTCGTCGACGTCGTCGCCGGTCTCACCATCGAGAAGCGCCTCGACTCGTTCACGGCCTTCCCCGCCTTGCTGGTGTTGGTGCCGCCGTACCTGGAGAACCTGGGCGGGCTGGGTGGCATCCTGTCGAGCCGGCTGTCGTCGAAGCTGCACCTCGGCATGATCGAACCTCGTACGTGGCCCCAGCGGGCGGCTCGGGGCGACGCCGCGCTGATCGTGGCCTTCGCCGTGCCCGCCTTTGTGCTGGTGGCGGTCTTCGCCGAGTTGGCTGCCCACCTCACCGGGCTCGGCTCGCCCGGGGTCCTCACCCTGGTGGCGATCACGATGCTCGGCGGCATGCTCGCCACCCTCTTCGCCGTCGCAGTGGCCTACTTCTCCGCCATCGCCACGTTCCGCCTGGGCCTCGACCCCGACAACCACGGGATTCCGCTCGTCACGTCGTCGATGGACATGCTCGGCGCGTTCTCGCTGATCATGGCAATCGTCGTGGTGGGCGTGGGTTCCTAAACTGGAGACCGTTCACCCGCTATGGACGACCGACCACGAAACCTGAAGACCATGCTCTCGGAGGCGAAGGACACCTCTGAGCTCATGGTCGACCTCGGCTACGCCGCTCTCTACTTCGGCGACAACGACATGGCCGAAGAGGTGAGCGAGCTGGAGGAGCGCCTCACGTCGCTCATCCACGAGATGCGCGCCATCTGCGTGATGGCGGCCCGCTCGCCCCGTGATGCCGACGCCATGGCGTCGGTGCTCCAAGTGGTGGGGGCCATCGAGCGCATGGGCAACGCCGCCGTCGACATCTCCCGCATCGTCACCCGTCGCCTCGGCATCCCCCGCGCCCTGGTGGCCGACCTGGCCGCCGCCGAGGAGGTGTCGCACCGGGTGCGGGTGCGCGAGGGCTCCGACATGGCCCACCGCCGGCTGGCCGACCTGGAGCTCCCAACCGAGGTGGGCATGAGCGTGGTCGCCATCCGTCGCGAGCGCGACTGGTTCACAGAGGTCGACGGCGAGGAGGTGCTGCTGCCCGGCGACGTGCTCTTTCTCCAAGGAGCGCCCGCGGGCATCGCCGAGCTGCGCCGCCTGGCCGGGGCGCCGCCGTTCGAGCCGCCCACCCCGCCGGAGGACACGGCGCTGTCCGACCTCGACCGCGCTGTCGACGTGCTCGTGGAGATGAAGAACATCTCCGAGGTGGCGGTGGGGCTGGCGTACTCCGCGCTCGTCCTCCGCGACCTCGGCCTCGCCGCCGAGGTCACGCACCTGGAGGACCGGCTCGACGACATGAAGGAGCGCCTCGAGGTGTGGGTGCTGCGCGCTTCGGCGGACCACATCGACCCGTCCCCGCTGCGCGGCCTGCTCCATCTCGGACAGGCGGCCGAGGAGATCGGCGACGCCGCCCAGCAGATGGTGTGGCTCATCGAGCAGCGAGAGGAGCTGCACCCCATCCTCGCCTTGGCGCTGGGCGACGCCGACGAGGTGGTCGTGCGCGTGCCGGTGGCGGCCGGGTCGCCTGCCGACAGCGCCAGCCTGCGGTCGCTGCAACTGGAGACGGAGACGGGCTTCTACCTGCTCGCCATCCGCCGCGGCGGCCGCTACCTCTACCGCCCGCGGCTCGACGTGGTCCTGCGGGCCGACGACGAGCTCATCGCCACCGGTCCCGACGAAGGCCACCAGCTCCTGGCCGAGCTGTGCGGCTACGTCCTCGTGGAAGACGAGGAGACCGGCGAGGACGAGCTCCTCCCCGCCGCCCCGTAACCCTTCTTCTGCTCGTTCTGGTGGGGGATTTGCGCGCCACAGCGCGTCGATCCCCCACCAGAACGGCGGGGCAGGTGGGAGACTGGCGGCATGCCGTTCCAGGGTGAGGTCGTCAGCATCCACATCGCACCCGAGGCGGGCGCTGAGCTGCACCCGGTCGACGAGGCCCGGGTCACCGCTACGGGCATCGAGGGCGACCGCTATGCGAGCGGCGGCGGCAAGTTCTCGAAGAACGGCGGACCCGGCCGTGCCGTCACGTTGGTGGAAGCCGAGGCGCTCGAGGCGCTGGCCCGCGAAGAGGGCATCGAGCTCGACCCCGGCGCGCTGCGCCGCAACATCGTGACGCGCGACGTGCCGCTCAACCACCTCGTGGGGCGGGAGTTCGCCGTCGGCGACGTGGTGCTGCGCGGCGTGCGCCTGGCCGAGCCCTGCGCCTACTTGGCCAAGAAGACGACAAAGGAAGTGCTGAAGGTGTTGGCGCACCGGGCCGGGCTGCGGGCCGACGTGGTGCGAGAGGGCGCCATCAAGGTGGGAGACCGCATCTCGCCCTGCTGAGCGGTTACACGTTCGCCGTGTGGGAGACATAGGCCGCATGATCCGCTTCCTGAAGTGGTACGCCGCCATCGTCATCTTCTTGGTCATGTGGGTCGCCAGCAGCTTCGTCTTCTGGCACTTCGACCGGCAGCAGGAGATGAACGAGGCCGAGCAGTTCTGCGAGCTGCAAGGGCAGCCGGTGTCGGCGTGCTTCGAGGAGAGCGAGTTCCGCACACGGTATTGGGCCGAGTACTTCGAGAACCACCAGAGCGAGTACGCCCAGCTCTTCTTCCAGGCGTTGTTCATCGGCGCCCTCGGGAGCTACCTCTTCAAGAAGGAGAAGGACGAGATCCTCCGCATCGAGGAGAAGATCGACGCCCTGATCGACGACAAGCGGAAGGTCGAGCGCCTCAACGCCAAGGCCGAAGACCGGGCGTAGCCGGAAACCGCGGTCCAGAACGGCGGGGCGGGGCTACTGGATCATCCCGGCGGCGATGGTGGTGTTGGTGCCCTCGTCGACCAGGATGAAGCTGCCGGTGGCCCGGTTGCGCGAGTAGGCGTCGACCATCAGGGGCGCCGACACCTTCAACGACACCTTGCCGATGTCGTTCATGGCCAGCTCGCCCGCGCCCGGCACCAGGTCGAGCGTGTGCATGTCGACCTTGAAGTGCAGCTCCCGCACGACGGCCCGGGCCGAGCGGGTCGTGTGCTTGACGGCGTACTTCCCGCCCACCTGCATCGGGCGCTCCGAGAACCAGCACAGCATGGCGTCGAGCTCCTGCGTCACCGTCGGCTCCTCGCCGGGCCGGCTGAGCATGTCGCCCCGGGAGATGTCGATGTCGTCCTCCAACCGCATCGTGACCGACATCGGCGGGAAGGCGCACGGCATCGGCCCCTCCAGCGTGTCGATGGCGGTGATCTTCGAGCGCAGCCCCGACGGCAGGACGACCACCTCCTCGCCGGGGTGGAACACGCCGCCCGCCACCGTGCCTGCGTAGCCGCGATAGTCGTGGTGGTCGTCGCTCATCGGGCGGATGACGTACTGCACCGGGAAGCGGGGGTCGACGTGGTTGTGGCTCGACTCCAGCTCCACCGTCTCCAGGTGGTGCAGCAGCGACGGTCCCTCGTACCACGGCATGTTGGTGGAGGAGTCGACCACGTTGTCGCCGTGCAGGGCCGAGATGGGGATGTACGTCACGTCGTGCGGGTGCAGCCGGGCGGCCAGCGCGTCGAAGGCCGACACGATGTCTTTGAAGATCACCTCGTCCCAGTCGACGAGGTCCATCTTGTTCACAGCCACCACGAGGTGCGGGATGCCGAGCAGCGTGGCGATGTAGGCGTGGCGCCGCGACTGCTCCAAGAGGCCGTTGCGGGCGTCGACGAGGATGATGGCGAGGTCGGCGGTCGAGGCCCCCGTCACCATGTTGCGCGTGTACTGCACGTGGCCCGGCGTGTCGGCGATCACGAACTTGCGCCGCGGCGTGGCGAAGTAGCGGTAGGCGACGTCGATGGTGATGCCCTGCTCCCGCTCGGCCCGCAGGCCGTCGGTCAGCAGGGCCAGGTTGGTGTAGTCGTAGCCGCGGCGGACGCTCGACGCCTCCACCGCCTCCAACTGGTCCTCGAAGATGGCCTTCGAGTCGTGCAGCAGGCGGCCGATGAGGGTGGACTTCCCGTCGTCGACCGACCCCGCCGTTGCGAATCGAAGTAGTTCCATGGAGGTGATGAGCCTTTCAGCATCGGGGCCGATCCGGCTTTGCCGTGTCGGCCCCGATTCGATCGAACTCGCCCGAGAAGCTCTGCTTCGAGGGCGAAACTAGAAGTACCCCTCGCGCTTGCGGTCCTCCATGGCGGCCTCGGAGAACTTGTCGTCGGCCCGGGTGGCGCCCCGCTCGGTGATCCTCGACACCGCCACCTCGGCCAGGATCTCCACCACGTTCGACGCTGACGACCGCACCGCCCCGGTACACGACATGTCGCCCACCGTCCGGTAGCGCACCTGCTCCTCGAAGACCTCCTCGCCCTCCTGCGGCTCGGTGTGGGGGCCGACTGCCAGCAGCATGCCGTCGCGCTCGAAGACCTTGCGGTGGTGGGCGAAGTAGATGGAGGGGACCTCGAGCTCTTCGCGGGCGATGTACTGCCACACGTCCATCTCGGTCCAGTTGGAGATGGGGAAGGCTCGGATGTGCTCGCCCTTGCGGATGCGGGTGTTGTAGAGCGACCACAGCTCGGGCCGCTGGTTCTTCGGGTCCCACTGGCCGAAGTCGTCGCGGAAGCTCAGCACCCGCTCCTTGGCCCGCGCCTTCTCCTCGTCGCGCCGGGCCCCGCCGAAGGCGGCGTCGAAGCCGTGCTCCTCGATCATGCGCAGGAGCGTGGTGGTCTGGAGCCGGTTGCGCGAAGCACGGGGGCCGGTGTCCTCCACCACACGGCCCGCGTCGATGTCGTCCTGCACGTAGCCGACGACCAGCCGCTCGCCCAGCTCGGCCACCCGGCGGTCGCGGAACTCGATCGCCTCGGGGAAGTTGTGGCCGGTGTCGATGTGCATGATCGGGAACGGGAAGCGCCCGGGACGGAAGGCCTTCTCGGCCAGCCGCAGCAGCACGATCGAGTCCTTGCCGCCGCTGAACAGCAGCACCGGCCGCTCGAACTCGGCCGCCACCTCCCGCATGATGAAGACGGCCTCGGCCTCCAAGGCGTCGAGGTGGGACAGCTCGTGCTCGCGCGTGTGGACGTGCGGGCAGCTCGTGGTCGGGGTGATCAGGGTCATTGGTGGAGTCCGCATTCGATCTTGTCGGCGCCGGCCCAGCGGCCGGCCCGTCGGTCTTCGCCCGGTGCCACCTGCTTGGTGCACGGCCAGCACCCGATGGATGCATAGCCCCGCTCCCACAGCGGGTTGACCGGCAGGTCGTGGTCGGCGATGTAGCCCTGCATGTCGAGGTCGGTCCACGTCGCCAAGGGGTTCACCTTCACCATGCCGCGGGCGTCGTCCCACGACACGATCGGGGCGTCGGCCCGGGTGGGCGCGTCGACGCGCCGCAGCCCGGTGACCCAGGCGTCCTTGCCCTTGAGCCCCCGGGCCAGCGGTTCGACCTTGCGCACGCCGCAGCACCCCGCCAGGTCTGTCTGCCAGCGGTTGTCGGGCTGCACCTCGGGCGTCATCACCTTGAGGTTGAGGTCGTAGCGCTTTCGCAGCTCCTCGACGTACCAGAGCGTCTCGGCGAAGTGGTACTGCGTGTCGAGGAACAGGATCTCGATGTCGGGCTTCACCGAGACGGCGATGTCGACGAGCACGGCGTCCTCGAACGACGCCGCCACCGTCACCGAGTCGCCGAACTCCTTCACCGCCCACTCGATGGACGCGCTGGGCGGCTTGGACTCGAATGTGGCGGAGAGCGAGGTCAGGTCGCGCACTCTGACTCCCCGATCTCCTTGACGTACGGCCCCGTCTCGCCGTAGTCGATGTAGAAGTCGGGCCGCTCCTCGGGCGTGGGGAACTCGTCGAGGTCCTTCAGCCACTCGGCCACCTTCACGGCGCCGCCTGTGCGGGCCAGCCACGACTGGAACGACTCGCCGCCGCTCCGCTCGTCGACGTAGCGCGACACCACCCGCACGGTGGCCTCGCCCGCCCGCTTGGCGGGCAGGCGCAGCGCCTTCTCGCCGAACTCGATCTGGGTCTGGCCCACGTAGCCGCCGAGCAGCATCTGGTAGCCGGGCGCGGCCTGGCCGTGGGCCCGCCGCTCGACGCCCATGAACCCGATGTCGCTGATGTGGTGCTGGCCGCACGAGTTGGTGCAGCCGGAGATGTTGATGCGCACGCCCGGCACCTCGGCCAGGCCTGCCTCCTCCAGCGCCCGCCCGATCTCGTCGGCCAGGCCCCGGCTCTGGGTGACGGCCAGGTTGCAGGTGTCGGCGCCCGGGCACGACACGACGTCGCGAGCCAGCTCGGCCCCCGGCTCGGCCATGCCGATCACCGACAGCCGCTCGTAGAGCACCTTCACCTGGTCTTCGGTGAGGTCGCGGAACACCACGTTCTGCCGGTTGGTCACCCGCACCTCGGCGTCGAGCTCCCGCTGGATGGAGGCCAGCGCCCGGAACTGGTCGGAGGTGATGTCGCCGAGCTTGGCGTAGGCGTAGGCCGACACCGTGCCCTTGGCCACGCCCCGCACGACATTGGCCGTCTCCCACTTGGTGTAGGGCTCGGCCTCGGGCAGCTTGAACGTGACCGGCACGCCCACCGGCGTGGGGTCGATCGACGTGGAGACGCCCGCAGGCGCGTCGCCGTGCTCCTGCACGTACTCCGGGATGCCGCCCGGCCAGGTGGCCGACGCCCGCAGGAACTTCCGCTCCTTGAGGATGCGCGAGCGCAGCTCGTCGACGCCCATGGTGTCGACCAGCCACTTCATGCGCGCCCGCAGCTTGTTGTCGCGGTTGCCGTAGTGGTCGAAGGTGCGCAGGATGGCCTCGATGGTGGGCAGCAGCTCCTCCCGAGGCGTGAACTCCTCCAGGGCCTGCGCCGGGTGGGGGTTGGCGCCGAGGCCGCCCGCGAAGAACACCCGGAAGCCGGGCTCCAGCGTGCCATCGGACCGCGGGCGGGCCACGGCCACCACGCCCACGTCGTTGAACATGGCCTGCCCGCAGTCGGTGGTGCAGCCCGAGAAGTTGATCTTGAACTTGCGGGGCAGCCGCTGGGCGTAGGGGTTGCGCAGGAAGTGGCGGAACGTGGCCTCGGCCCACGGGCTGATGTCGAGCACCTCGAAGGGGCACGCCCCGGCCAGGTGGCAGCCCATCACGTTGCGCACGGTGTCGCCGCAGGCCTCACGCGTCGTCAGCCCCACCGAGGCCAGGTCGCGCATCACCTCGGGGATGCGCTCCAGCTGCACGAAGTGGAACTGCACGTTCTGGCGCGTGGTGATGTGGCCCCAGCCGCGGGAGTAGGTGTCGGCGATGTGGGCCATCATCTCCAGCTGCTCCGGCAGCAGTAAGCCGTACGGCGCCTTCACGCGCACCATCTGGTTGTGGCCGCCCTGGCGCTGGCCGTAGATGCCGTTGTTGAGCCGGAAGACGCGGAACACGTCCTCGTCGAGCTCGCCCTTCAGGTAGAGGTCGAGCTGGCGCTCGAACTTCTCGATGTCCCGCAGGGCGGCGGGGTCGATCTCGTGGGTGATGGCCATCGCGGTACCTCCTCAGATGACCTGGACCAGCTTGAGGCCGGACGTGAGCAGAACGACGAACAGGGCGGGCCGGACCACGCGGTCGGGCGCGTGGGCGGACAGACGGGCGCCGACGTAGACGCCGGGCAGGGCACCCAGCAGCAGCGAGGCGGTGAGGGCCAGGCGCACGTCGCCGAAGAAGAGGTGGCCGAGGGCTGCCGAGCCGACCAGGGGGATGGCCTGCACCAGGTCGGTGCCCACCAGCTCGGCCGAGCGCAGGCCCGGATAGACGAACAGCAGCATGACGATGATCAGCGAGCCGGAGCCCACGCTGGTCATGCCGACGACGAGCCCGCCGATCACGCCCACGAGGAGCGTGGTGCTGCGCTTCAGGACCACGGGGGGTGGCTCCCACCCTTCGGCCCGGCGGCGGTCGATGGCCCGGCGCAGGAGGATGGAGCCGGCCGAGGCCAGCAGGGCGAGCCCGAGCGCCCGCTTCAGCAGGTCCTCGATGTTGTGGGCGCCCAGCCACTTGAGCAGGAGCACGCCCGCGAAGGCGGCGGGCACCGAGCCGATGCAGAGCCACAGGGCGATGTCCTTGCGCACGGTGCCCCGCCGCAGGTGGACGCCGCCGCCCACCGGCTTCATGATCAGCGACACCACGAGGTCGGAGGAGACGGCCGCCAGCGGGGAGACCTTGAAGAACAGCACCATGATCGGGGTCATGAGCGCGCCGCCGCCCATGCCGGTCAGCCCGACGGTGAACCCGACGAGGAGACCGGCCAAGGCAATGGCGAGATCGAGATCAAGAGGCATGCGACGACTCCGGAAGGCAGGCGGAAAGGCGGCTGGGCGCTACCGGAGCGGGCGACAGGCGGTGTCGTGCGCCTGATGGGGGGTGCGGCCCATCGCCACGGACGGCGCGCCTTCGGCACGCAGCACGTCGGTGATGGTGGTCGGACCCCCGCTGCTCACCCTGTCATCATACGAAATCCGAGTAATCCGATCAAGATTTGATCGTTTCGGGCCGGCCCGGGGGCGTTTCGCACGGTTCCTCCCGTCCGGGGAGGGGAACAAGGGGCGCATGCCTGCATTCCGAGCGCGCCTCGGCATGCCGGCGGCGACGGCGGTCACGGCAGCAGTCCTGCTCCTCACCGCGGCACCGGCGGCAGCCGACCACACGAACCCCGCAACCCCCTTGTCGCCCCTGACGCCCGCCAAGGTGGGCACACCGATCCGGTCGGGCGGCACCTGGCAGTTCGTCAAGAACTTCCCGATGAATCCCGGCACCGACCTGAAGTTCTTCACACGCAACGGGACGATCTACGCGGCGGCCGGCACCCTGGGCCAGAACGACGAGCTCAGCGTGGGCCAGCGCATCGTGCGGCTGACCGGCGACGGCGCGCCTGCCTGGGTCGCCGACCACGGCTCCGCCAACTGCTCGGCCACCGTCACAACGGCGAGCGGCACCCTCGGCCTCCAGCACGACACAGTCGTCACGCCGCCCGCCGACGCCGAGCTCATGATCGACACCACCGACGCCGCCGGCCGCTGCCACGACACCTCGGCAGGCGGCCTGGAGATCGTCGACATCAGCGGGGTGGGTCGACAGGGCGGTGCCCCGGTGAAGGAGGTCCACGTGGTCCGGCTCGACGGGACCAGCCACACGGCCACGCTCGACGCCACCCGCCCCTGGCTCGTGTACAACAGCAACTCGGACGGCAACCGGCACTGGATCGACGTGCTCGACATCCGCTCGTGCCTGGGCCTGGTGGGGAGGCCGCTCGCCGACAAGCGGGCCGCCTGTCGCCCGCTCGTCTTCCGCATGCCGTTCGACGCCACGTGGACCTCGCGGCTCGATCCTGCGGACAACACGCTGAAGTCGCCGAGCGGCTGCCACGACATCACTGCCCGGCCGGGCAAGCTCTACTGCGCCGCCATCAACGGCACCGTCGTGCTCGATGTGACGAACCTCACCGACGGCAACGGCGACGTGCGAGGCACCCCGCTCGCCTGCACCGTCGTCGACGGCACCGCCACCGCGGCCAAGGTGAGCGACTGTCGGGTGACCGCCACCCAGTGGGAGCAGGCGGGCAAGCCCGCAGCCACCGGGTTCGCCCACATCACGCACGTCAACCACGCGGGCACAAACGGCAACAACAACCAGACTGCGGTCCGCTCCGACGAGGGCGTCTCGATCTCCCACGAGGCCGACCCCACGCCCGACGGGCGCTTCATGTTCGTCACCGACGAGCGGGGCGGCGGGGTGGTGCCGCCCGGTGCCACCTGCGCTCCGGGCCCGGACAACCCCATCGGCAACGGCGGCATGCACGTGTTCGACATCTCGAACCCGGCCCAGCCGAAGTACGCCACCATGCCCGACGGCAAGAAGGCCGTCTTCATCAGCCACAACGTCCTGCCCGAGCCCACGTTCTGCAACATCCACGTGATCGAGCAGATCCCCGACGAAGCGCGCCTCGTGATGGCCTGGTACAGCCAGGGCATCAAGATCGTCGACTACAAGACAGACGAGAAGGGCGCGTGGACGTTCACCGAGGTCGGGTTCCTCACGCTGCCGGAGGCGCAGACGTGGACGGCCGAGCCGTTCCGCATCGTCACCAACAACGACGGCACCCGGACGTACCACATCATGACGTCCGACATCGGCCGCGGCATCGACGTGGTGACGTTCACCGCCAAGCCCAACCCGCTGCCTGTCGTGCAGAGCGGCGGGGCGTCCAACCCGAGCCCGAACGCGAACCGGAACGCTCAGGCCCGTGTCGGGGGGACGCAGGAGAGCCGCGGCTCGGCGGCGGCGTCGTCGTCGGGTACCGGCACCCTGGCCGCCACCGGCGAGGACACCAGGGCGGCGGCCGCCTTGGCGACCGTGCTGCTCGGGATGGTGCTGGCCCTGCGGCTCGTCCTCAGGCCCGCAGCAGCTCGGCCACGAGGAACGCCAGGTCGAGCGACTGGCGGGCGTTGAGCCGCGGGTCGCACGTGGTGGTGTAACGGGCGTCGAGGTGGTCCTCGAGGATCTCCTCGGCGCCCCCGAGGCACTCCGTCACGTCGTCGCCCGTGAGCTCCACGTGCAGGCCCCCGGGCCACACGCCCTCGGCGTGGCAGGCGGTGAAGAATCGGCGGACCTCTTCGATCACGTCGTCGAAGTGGCGCGTCTTACGGCCGCCGGCCGTGGTTGTGGTGTTGCCGTGCATGGGGTCGCACGCCCACACCACGGGATGGCCTGCGTCGCCCACGGCCCGCAGCAGCGCCGGCAGGCACTCGGCCACTCGGTCGACGCCCATCCGTGAGATCAGCGTGAGCCGGCCGGGCACGCGCTCGGGGTTGAGCCGCTCGCAGACGGCGAGCACCTCGTCGACGGTGGCGGTGGGGCCGAGCTTGCAGCCCAGGGGGTTGCGCACCCCGGACACGAACTCCATGTGGGCGCCGTCGAGGCGACGGGTGCGTTCGCCCACCCACAGCATGTGGGCCGAGCAGTCGTACCACTGCTCGGTGAGCGAGTCGCGGCGGGTCAGCGCCTCCTCGTAGCCCAGCAGCAGGGCCTCGTGGCTCGTCCAGAAGTCGACCTGGTGCAGTTGCTCCTCCGAGCCCAGGTCGATGCCGCACGCCCGCATGAAGCGCAGGGCGCGGTCGATCTCGGTGGCGATGGCCTCGTAGCGCCGCCCCTCGTTGCTGGTGGAGACGAACTGCTGGTTCCACACGTGCACCTGGCTGAGGTCGGCGAACCCGCCCTTGGTGAACGCCCGCAGCAGGTTCAGCGTGGAGGCCGCCTGGTGGTAGGCGGCGATGAGCCGCTCGGGATCGGGGACTCGGGCCGCCGCGGTGGGGGCGTCGTCGTTGACGATGTGGCCGCGGAACGACGGCAGCTCCACATCGCCCACCCGCTCGGTGGGCGACGAGCGCGGCTTCGCGAACTGCCCGGCGATGCGGCCGACCTTCACCACCGGGACGCCTGCCCCGTAGGTGAGGACGATGGCCATCTGGAGGATCACCTTGAGCTTGTCGCGGATGGCGTCGGCCGAGAACTCGGCGAACGACTCGGCGCAGTCGCCCGCCTGGAGGAGGAAGGCGCGCCCGGCGGCGACCTCCCCGAGCGCCCGGGTGAGCTGACGGGCCTCGCCCGCGAACACGAGCGGGGGCAAGGTGGAGAGCTGCTTGAGCGCGCGGTCGAGCGCGGCCTGGTCGGGCCACTCCGGCTGCTGGTCGGCGGGGCGGTCGCGCCAGCTCGTGGGGCTCCACTCGGACATCGCCACCAGGGTAGGGGCTATCGGCCGCTTGCAGCCGAGTCGACCAGCGGCAGCAGGCGCATGCCGATCTGCTCCGACAGGGCGATCACGGTGGAGGTGCGGGCGATGCCCTGCACTTCGAGCATGCGGTTGATCACGTGCTGGAGATGGTCGTTGGTGCGGGCCACCACGCGGCAGTGCAGGTCGCCGGGCCCGGTGGTGGCGTGCGCCTCCAGCACCTCGGGGATCTCGCGGAGGTGCTCGACCACGTCGTGCAGGCGGCCCTGCACGATCTCGAGGGTGGTGAAGGCGAGCACGCCGTAGCCGATGGCCCGCAGGTCGACGTCGGGGCCGAAGCCGGTGAGGACGCCACGGGCCTGGAGCTTGTCGAGGCGGGCCTGCACCGTGCCCCGGGCCACGCCCAGCCGGCGGGCCAGCTCGAGCACCCCGGCCCGAGGCGCCTCGGCCAAGGCGCGGAGAAGGCGGCCGTCGAGGGCGTCGACAGGGCTGGTCAGCATGACCAAATCGTAGGGCGTAGCGGGGCCTGGCGTGGTCAATCTGACCAGACAAACGCCACAGAGTTGACCGATCCACATGGTTGGGGACAATGGTGGGGACAACCTGCTCGTCACCACCCCCTCGCATTGGTTTCCCCCATCTCGCACGGGAGTGCGCGATGGGGGAAACCAATGCGAGGGGCCTCATCGAGAGGGGACCGTCGTGACGCTCACCGAGACGCCCGCTCGCACCGCCCGAGAGCTCGAGGCCTTTCGCCGCCGAGTCGACGAGGTCGTCCACCGCCACCCGGTCGTCACCGACAACCGCTACACGAAGTGGTTCGCCACAGGCGCGGCCACGGACGACGAGGTGCGGCACCTCACCGTGCAGTTCAGCGTCTTCTCCCACTTGTTCGTGGAGGCGCAGCTGCGCAAGGTGATCAACGCCGCCGACGTCGAGTCGTACCACGCGGGCAAGGAGATCCTCATGAACGAGCTGGGGGTCGTCTTCAACGGCACCCCCGACGACGAGGGCGTCTCCACCGAGGGCACGGTCGACGGCAGCCGCTACCGACACCGGGCGGCGCACTTCGAGTGGCTGCTGCGCTTCGCCGCCCCGCTCGGGCTGCGCTTCGAGCAGCTGGGCAAGCGCCGCCACGCCACGCCCTCCACGCTGCTGTTCTGCGACGAGCTCCTGCGCATCTACGGATCGGACGACTCCTCGATCGCCGAGGGGGCGTCGTACGCGGTCGAGCACTGGGCGGCGGCCGGGTTCTGGAAGGAGCTCATCGCGGGCCTGCGGGCGTTCAAGGCGCGCGAGTGCCCGGAGCTCAACCTCTCGTTCTGGACGTGGCACGACAAGGTCGAGGACCAGCACGCCGCCCACACGGCCGACGAGCTGGAGGAGGCGTTCTTCACGCCGGGCTTCGACGAGGAGAGATTCCTGCGGGGCGCGGCCGAGATGCTCGACGGCGTGAAGGCCTTCTGGGACGGGCTGGAGGCCGACCGGGTGGCGGGGCGGACGGAATGACCGTCACCGTCGAGCCGCGCACGCGGGCGCCCGTCGACTGGTTCCTCGGTTGGGACCACGTCGAATGGTGGGTGGGCAACGCCCGGGCGTTCACCGGCTTCCTGGCCGGCTCGTTCGGCTTCCGTGTCACCGCCTACGCGGGCCCCGAGACCGGCGTGCCCGACCGGGTCTCCTACGTCGTGGAGGCGGGGGACGTCCGCTTCATCGTCACCGGCGCGCTGCGGCCGGAGTCGCCGATCGCCGCCCACGTGCGGGCGCACGGCGACGGCGTGCGCGACCTGGCCGTGCGGGTGGCCGACGCCCGGGCCGCCTACGACTGCGCGCTGGCGCGGGGCGCCATCGGAGTGCAGCCCCCGAGGCTCTCGGAGGACGAGCACGGCGAAGTGGTGCTGGCCACGATCGCCACGTACGGCGACACCCAGCACACGTTCGTGGAGCGCGGGTCGTACTCGGGGGGCTTCCTTCCCGGGTACCGGGCCGACCGGCTACCCCCCCAGCCGGTCGGCCCCCAAGTCGGGTTGCAGCGCATCGACCACTGCGTGGGCAACGTCGAGCTCGGGGCGCTCGACCGGTGGGTGCGGTTCTACGAGCGCACGCTCGGCTTCGACCAGCTCGTGCACTTCGACGACGCGCAGATCTCCACGGAGTACTCGGCGCTCATGTCCACGGTGGTCTGGGACGGCTCGAAGGTCGTGCTGCCCATCAACGAGCCCGCTGTCGGCCGGCGCAAGAGCCAGATCCAGGAGTACCTCGACTTCTACGGGTGCCCGGGCGTGCAGCACATCGCCATGCGCACCGACGACATCGTGCGCTCGGTGGCTGCCCTGCGCGACCGGGGCGTGCGCTTCCTCGCCGTGCCCGACTCGTACTACGCCGACGCCCGCCGGCGCATGGACGGGATCGACCTGCCGTGGGCGGACCTGCAGGAGCTGGGCATCCTCGTCGACCGCGACCAGGATGGCCATCTCTTGCAGGTCTTCACCGAGACCGTGACCGATCGGCCAACCGTGTTCTTCGAGATCATCCAGCGCGAGGGCGCCAAGGGCTTCGGGGCGGGCAACTTCAAGGCCCTGTTCGAGGCCATCGAGCGGGAGCAGGCGTTGCGAGGCAACCTGTAACGAGATACACTCAAAGTACGTCCACCGCGACCGGGGCGCTCGGGAGCTTCGTGTTCCCCTCAGACGGCACATGGCCAGACCAGGAGAACGAGCATGGCGCCCGAGGAGTCGACAGTTCGGCTGTACAACCGGTTGGAGGATGACTTGGGCAAGGACGTTGCGTCGGTGCTGGTGGAGAACTTCGCCACCAAGAAGGATCTCGAGCAACTCGCAACCAAGCACGAGCTCACAGCAGGTCTGTCAGACCTGGAGTTACGGATCCATCGCACGATGCTCAGTGGCACGCTCGTCCTCGTCACCACAAACGTGGCCCTGTGGGGCAGCGCGGTGGCGCTCCTCCGCTGAGCGAGCAGAGTCGGCGGCTGCTCCGTAGAGTTCCGGCATGACCAAGCCGTTCCGATTCGCCGTGCAGACGTCGTTGGCGCCCGACGGGGGGACCTGGCGTGACCGCGCCCGCAAGTGCGAGGACCTCGGCTACTCCACCCTCTACGTCCCCGACCACTTCGGCGAGCAGGTCGGGCCGTTGGTCGCGCTCACCACCGCCGCCGAGGCCACCACCCGCCTCAACGTCGGCGCCCTCGTCTTCGACAACGACTACCGCCACCCGCTCGTGCTGGCCAAGGAGATCGCCACCCTCGACCTGTTCAGCGAGGGGCGCGTCGAGCTGGGCCTGGGTGCTGGGTGGATGCGCAGCGACTACGACGAGTCGGGCATGGCCTACGACACGCCCGGCACACGCATCGACCGCATGGTCGAGGGCCTCACAGTGATCAAGGGCCTCCTGTCCGAGCCGAAGTTCTCGTTCTCCGGCAAGCACTACACACTCACGGAGGCCCAGGGCATGCCCCGGCCGCACTCGAAGCCGCACCCGCGGATCCTCGTCGGCGGCGGGGGCAAGCGGGTGCTGTCGATCGCTGCCCGGGAGGCCGACATCGTGGGCGTCAACCCCAACCTGTCGGCGGGCTACGTCGGCCCCGAGGTGGCGCAGTCCGCCCGACCGGCCCGCTACCGCGAGCGCATCGAGTGGATCAAGGAGGCGGCGGGCGGGCGCTTCGACGAGATCGAGCTGCAGGTCCTCACCTTCATCGTGCAGATCGGCGTCGACGCCAAGGAGGCAGCCGACAACATCGCCCCGTTGTTCGGCATCGACCCGGCCGAGGCGTTGGAGATCCCGCTCGCGCTCGTGGGCAGCGTCGACCAGGTCTGCGAGACGTTGCAGCGTCGTCGGGAGGAGTACGGCTTCAGCTACGTCGTCGTCCACGACGGCGAGATGGACGCGTTCGCGCCGGTGGTGGCCCGGCTGGCCGGCACGTAGCTGTGCGCCTCGGCGTCCTCGGGGGGACGTTCGACCCGATCCACATCGGGCACCTCTCGGTGGCGGTCGAGGTTCGCCACGCGCTGGCGCTCGATCGCGTCCTGCTCGTCGTGGCCAACGTGCCGTGGCAGAAGGCGGGGGAGCGGGCGATCAGTCCCGCCGAAGACCGCTGGGCCATGGCGGCGGCCGCCGTGGAAGGCGTCGAGGGCGTCGACGCCGACCGCCGCGAGATCGACCGAGGCGGCGAGTCGTACACGGTCGAGACGCTGGAGGCGCTGCGGTCCGAGGGGCACGACCTGTTCCTGATCGTGGGCTCCGACGTCGCGGGGTCCCTCGACACGTGGAAGCGCCACGAGGAGCTTCCGCACCTGGCCACCCTGGTGGTGGTGGAACGACCGGGTGCCCCGGCGTCCGCCCCCCCGGCGGGGTGGATGGTGGAGCGGGTGGACGTCCCCGCGCTCGACGTGTCGAGCAGCGACCTGCGCGACCGGGCCCGCCACGGTCGCCCCCTCGACGTGCTCGTGCCCCCCGCTGCCCTCCGCGTCCTGCGGGAGCGGGGTCTGTACGCTGACGGATCGGGATGACGACCCCGCTGGTGACCCCGAGCGACGCCGATGTCGGCGCGCTCGACATCCCGCTCCCCGAGACGAGGCGCACGAGCCGCGTCCGACGCCGGCAGGAGGTGCGCCGCCGGCGCCGGCGGCGGATGGGGCGCAACGGCGGGATGGCCCTCGTCGTGTTGCTGGCCGCCGTGCTCGTGGTGCGGGCGCTGGCGGGCCCGCCCGGCGACGGCGACGCGACGGCCGAGCGCGCCGGGTCCGCCCGCACGGCCCCGCCCGCGCTGCTGCTGGTGCAGCGGGGCGACGCCGGGCGGGCCGTGTCCCTCTTCGTCCTCGCCCCGGCGGTGGGCGGCAAGGGGGGGACGCTGCTGCTGATGCCCCCCGGCGCGATGGCCGAGGCGCCGTCGCTGGGGCTGCAGCCGCTCGGCCACCTGCTCGAGCTGGGCGGCCCCGACGGCCTGGTGAGCGCGGTGCGCAACCTGCTGGGCGCGGCCATCGCCGACGTGCACGTCGTCGACGGCGCGGGCCTCGCCGCGCTGGTCGCCCCCGCGGGCCCGCTCTCGGTGAACGTCCCCGAGCGGGTCGAGAAGGTCGACGCCCGGGGCACGGTGGAGATCGTGTACGAGGCCGGGCCCACGCGGGTCGAGCCGGGCGAGGTGCCGCGCCTGCTGGCCGAGAAGGGCCGCGGCACCGACCTCACCCGCCTGGCGCGCCACCAGGCGTTCTGGGACGCGTGGCTCGCGCGGCTCGGCAAGCAGGCGGGCGCCGTCCCCGCCGAGCCGCCCGCGCTCGAGCGGGCGCTGGCCGCGCTGGCTGCGGGTGAGGTCCGCACCCGGGTGCTGCCGGTCAACAGCCTGGGCGTCGACGCCGACACCGAGCTCTATCAGGTGGAGCGCGAACAGGTGGCCCGGCTGGCGGCGACGATGTTCCCCTCGGCGCCGCGGGCGGCCGGGGAGCGGCCCCGCATCCAGATCCTCAACGGCACCGGAGCGCCGGGGCTGGGGCAACGGGTGGCCGAGAAGCTGGGGGCGGGCTTCGACATCCGCCTCACCGGCAACGCCGCCCGCTTCGACTACGCCGAGACCCAGGTCGTCTTCTACGACCGCAAGCAGCAGCCCGCCGCCGAGCGGGTTCGCGCCGCCCTCGGGATGGGGAAGCTCGTGTTGAGCCGCAATCCCCTCGATGTAGTGGACGTGACGATCATCGTCGGAAAGGACTTCTCGTAGACAAGGTGGCCACGACTCGGGAGCAGGTACGGGCGCTGCTGGTGACAGCGGCGAAGGCGGCGTCCGACAAGAAGGGCGAGGACACCGTGGTGCTCGAGGTGGGCCACGTGCTCGCGATCACCGACGCCTTCGTCATCACCAGCGGGGCCAACACCCGGCAGGTGAAGACGATCGCCGAGGAGGTCGAGAAGAAGATCGACGAGGCGGGCGGCCCCAAGCCGCTGCGCATCGAAGGCCTCGACGACGCCCGGTGGGTGCTCATCGACTACGGCGACTTCGTCGTCCACGTCTTCCTCGACGAGGTGCGCCGCTACTACGAGCTCGAGCGCCTCTGGTCCGACGCCCCTCGTCTCGACTGGCAGGAGACCGGCGCCGCCTGACGCTCAGTCGCCTGCGGCCCGCAGGTGCAGCTGGTCGAGGTGGGCGCCCGCGGTGGCGTGCGCTTGGTCGATGAGCCGTCGGGAGTGGCGGAAGTCGTCGTAGCGGATCGGCCCCGGGTCCACGCTCGGCAGCACGACCAGCTCCACGCCCTCCGGCGGTGTGAGCGACTCGCGCAGGAAGCGGTGGTTGCGGGCGATCGAGAACGACTGCACCAGCACGTCGATGGGCCGCTTGGGCAGCGGGCGCTTGCGGTCGAAGTTCCCCACGTGCAGCACGAAGATCCGGCGGGCTCCCAGCTCCACCGCCCGAGACAGCGGGACGTTGTCGACCACGCCGCCGTCGATGAGGAGCTCGCCGTCGATCTCCACCGGCGGGAACACGCCGGGCAGCGCGGCGGAGGCGAGGACGGCCTCCACCATCGGCCCGCTCGAGAACCAGCGAGCATGGCCGGTGTCGAGCGAGGTGGCCACGACGTGCAGGGGGACGCGCGCCTCCTCGAACGTCGTGTACGGCAGCTCGGTCTCCAGCAGCCGGCGCAGCTCGTCGTTGGCCTGGATCGAAGGCGAGCGCCCGGCGAGCATCTTCAACGACGTCAGCCGCCCACCGGCGATGACGTCGTCGTGCAGCGACGTCCACACGTCGGCCAGGCGAGAGGCGCCCGCGACGGACGGGTCGCCTGCGATGCCTGCAGCGTTGATGGCACCGACCGAGCAGCCGACGAGGAGCTCGGGCACGATGCCACGCTCCAGCAGGGCACGCAGCATGCCGACCTGGATCGCGCCGAGGTTCCCACCGCCCCCGAGCACGAACGCCGTCCTCGGCCGCCGCTTCGCCCGCCGGAGATGCAAGATCGCCATGGAGCCCCTCCTTCTCCACGATCATCGGCGCGCGGGAGGCTCGGGTGGAATGACGCGTTCGCGTCATTCGGTCCCGCGCGAGCGGGCTAGTCCGTTCCAACGGCCACGACGGCTGCTTAGCTGTCCCGCATGCCGACCGCTTCTCCGTCGTCGTCCTCTCTTGTGCGCCTGGCCGACTGGTCCTACCGCCGCCGTCGCCTCGTCGTCGTCCTGTGGATCGCCACGCTGATCGTGGGGTCGGTGCTGGCTCAGCGCTTCGGCGGCGACAACGACTTCTCGTTCAGCACGCCGGGCAGCGAGTCGGAGGAGGCGCAGGACCTGCTGCGAGAGCGCTTCCAAGCCCGCTCCGGAGACGACTTCGACGTCGTGTTCGAGGCGCCCGGCGGCGTGCGCACGTCCGACGTGCAGCGTGACGTGGAGGCGTTCCTGGCCCGCGTCTCGGAGGTCGACCACGTGGTGTCGGTCGAGTCGCCCTACGACCCCGACGGCGCCTCCCGCATCTCCCGCGGCGGCACGATCGCCTATGCCACCGCCCACCTCGACGTGACCGCCGACCGGTTCCCGCGGGAGGTGGGGCGGGAGCTGCTCGAGTTGGCCGAGGAGGCCGACCGCGACGGCCTGCAGTTCGAGCTGTCCGGGTTCGCGCTCCAGGCGGCGCAGGAGCAGGAGTTCAGCTCCGAGGGCATCGGCCTGATGGTCGCCATGCTCATCCTCCTCGTCAGCTTCGGCTCGCTGCTCGCCGCCGGCCTGCCCATCCTCGTCGCCCTTTTCGGCCTGGCCCTGGGCAGCTCGCTCATCGCCCTGCTCGCCAACGTCCTGGAGGTGCCCGACTTCGCGCCGCAGGTGGCGGCGATGATCGGCATCGGCGTCGGCATCGACTACGTGCTGTTCATCGTCACCCGCTACCGGGCCACGCTCCACGCGGGCCGCGAGCCCCACGATGCCGTGGTCACGGCCATCGCCACCTCGGGCCGGGCCGTGGTGTTCGCCGGGTGCACCGTGATCATCTCGCTGCTCGGCCTGTTCGTGATGAACCTCGGGTTCCTCCGCGGCGTGGCGGTGGGAGCCGTGAGCGCGGTGCTCGTCGTGATGCTGGCCTCCGTCACGCTGCTGCCCGCCGTCTTGGGCTTCGTGGGCCGCAACATCGACCGCCTGCACGTGCCGTTCGTGCGTCGGCGGGCGGCCGACGACCGGCGCACGCTGTCGTACCGATGGAGCCGCGTGGTGCAGCGGTACCCGTGGCCCGCGGCGCTGGTGTGCTTCGTGGTGCTGGTGGCACTGGCCGCTCCGTTGTTCGGGATGCGCTTCGGCTTCCCCGACTCCGGCAACGACCCCGAGGAACTGACCACGAGACGGGCCTACGACCTCCTGGCCGAAGGCTTCGGACCGGGCTTCAGCGGCCCGCTGCTGCTGGTGGCGGAGTCGACGTCCGGAGCGGGCGCCGTCGACATGCAGGTGCTGGCCCGGGTCGGCCGGGCGGTCGAGGGCACCGAGGGCATCGTCTTCGTGTCGCCGCCCCGGCCCAGTCCCGACGGCGGCGTGGCGCTCATGACCGCGGTACCCGCAGGCTCGCCGCAGGACGAGGACACCGAGAAGCTCGTGCAGCGGCTGCGCGACGACGTGGTGCCCGCCGCCACCGAGGGCACCGGCGTGCGCGTGCTCCTCACCGGGAGCACCGCCGGTGCCATCGACGCCAATCGCTACGTGGCCGACCGGCTGCCGCTGTTCATCGGCTCGGTCATCCTGCTGTCGTTCCTGCTGCTGCTCGTCGTCTTCCGCTCGCTGCTCGTGCCGCTGAAGGCGGCGATCATGAACGTGCTCTCGATCGGTGCCGCCTACGGCGTGGTGGCCGTGGCCGTGGAGGGCGGGTGGTTCGGCTCGCTGTTCGGCATCCAGGAAGCGGTCCCGGTGCCGAGCTTCATCCCGATGATGATGTTCGCCATCCTCTTCGGGCTCTCGATGGACTACGAGGTCTTCCTGCTGTCGCGCGTTCGGGAGGAGTACGTGCGCACCCGCGACAACACGGTGGCGGTGGCCGACGGCCTCGCCGCCACCGCCCGGGTGATCACGGCGGCGGCCGCCATCATGATCTCGGTGTTCCTGGCGTTCGTCCTGGGCGACCAGGTGTTCCTGAAGATGCTCGGCCTCGGGATGGCCACCGCCATCTTCGTCGACGCCACGTTGGTGCGGATGGTGCTCGTGCCGTCGACGATGGAGCTCCTGGGCGACGCCAACTGGTGGCTGCCGCGCCCGTTGGCCCGCGTCCTCCCCGAGGTGCACGTGGAGGCCGAGATCGGCCGGCTCGAGGAGGAGCTGGGCGGCCTCCTCGAAGACGAAGAGGCAGGCGCGTTGCCTCGCTGACCCATCGGGGTACATGGCGGCCATGAACATCCTCGCTTGGCTTGTCATCGGGCTCGTCGCAGGTGCACTGGCTCGGCTGCTCGTCCCCGGCCGCGACCCCATGGGCTTCGTCGCCACGCTGCTTCTCGGGCTGGCGGGCGCGTTGGTCGGCGGGTTCCTGGCCCGGGCGCTGTTCGAGGACAGCGACGGCGTGGGCCTGTTCGGCTCGACCGCCGGAGCGGTGATCCTGCTGCTCCTGTGGAACGCCCTCGTGGCCCGCAACCGTCGCGGCGTCCGCGGCATGGGCCGCCGCGCCATGAGCTGAACCCTGTTCTGGGCACGTTTTTGTGCCGTAGCGGCACAAAAACGTGCCCAGAACAGAGGGGGTCAGTCGGTGCGGTCCTCGATCTCCCAGGCGTGGTCGAGGGCGTGCCAGGCGATGCGGCGGGCCGCGTACCGCGGCGGCCATCCCTTCTCCGGCACGTCGTAGCCGTCGCGCAGGGCGGCCAGGATGGCGGGTCGCAGTTCGGCGCGGGTCCGGTGGCGCAGGCGGATGCCCATCCTGCGGGAGTAGCCCGCCTCGGCGTCGTCGACGTGCCGCACGATGGCGTCACGGTCGCGCCCGCCGCCTCGTGGCCCCTTGCGCAACACGGCCGGTGCCCCCGCCGCCACGCGGTCGAACACGGTCCACGACGCGTCGACCAGTGCGGCGAGCCGCGCCCGCCCGGCGGCGGTGAGCGGCGTGCGGTCGTGGGTGGCGATCGCATCGGGGGCGCCGAAGTCGGTGGTGGCGTTGCCCGGAAGCCGTTCTACCACCGACAACGTCGCCGCGCGGGCCGGGAAGGCGATCCCCGCCACCTCGGCAACGGCCGCGTACCGGGGGGCAGAGGCGGCCAGCGCGTCCAAGGCGGCTTCCTCGGTCTTGCCCGCCCGGCACCAGCCCGGCCAGTCGAGCGCGCAGGCGAACACCCGTCGTGTGCCCGCCTCCAGGTACACCTTCGTGGGCATCGCGCCCAGCTTTGCCTAGCATCCGGCCGATGAGCGAACAGCGAGCGATCGAGGCGACCCCGGGCGATGTCGTCGTGCTGGTGGGTACCACCAAGGGGCTCTTCGCCATGGTGGCGGCCCCGGACCGGCAGCGGTGGAGCATCGGGGGACCGTGGTTCCCCGGAGAGGAGATCTACGCGGCCGCGCTCGACTGTCGCAACGGGCGCACACGGCTGCTCGTGGGCGCCACGAGCTCTCACTGGGGCCCGTCGGTGTACCGCTCCGACGACCTCGGGGCGTCCTGGGTCGAACCGGAGCCCCAGACGCTCTCCTTCCCCAAGCACGCGGGCGCCGCCGTGGCCCGGGTGTGGCAGCTCCAGCCCGCGGGCGACGCCCAGCCCGACACGGTGTTCGCAGGGGTGGAGCCCGCCGCCCTCTTCCGCTCCGACGACGGCGGTCGGTCGTTCCGCCTCGACGAGACGCTCTGGAACCACGAGCACCGTTCGCAGTGGCAACCGGGCGGCGGCGGCCTGTGCCTCCACACGATCGTGCCCGACCCCGCGGGCGGGCCCCGGCTGGCCGTGGCCGTCTCTGCCGCGGGCTTCTACCGCACGCTCGACGGCACGTCGTGGGAGGCGGCCAACACCGGCATCCGGGCGCCGTTCCTCCCCGAGCCCACGCCGGAGTTCGGCCAGTGCGTGCACAAGGTCGACCGGCACCCCTCCGAGCCCGACACGCTGTTCCTTCAGCACCACTGGGGCGTGTACCGCTCCGACGACTTCGGCGGGAAGTGGCACGAGATCGGCGCCGACAGCCTGCCCTCCACCTTCGGCTTCCCGATCGTGGCCGACCCCAACCGGCCGGGCACCGCCTACGTGCTGCCGCTGACCTCCGACATGTTCCGGTGCACGCCCGAAGGGAAGCTGCGCGTCTACCGCACCACCGACGGTGGCGACACGTGGGAACCGCTGGCGGCCGGGCTGCCGCAGGAGAACGCATTCCTCACCGTCTTGCGCGACGGGTTCGGCGCCGACGCGCTCGATCCCGCCGGGCTCTACGTCGGCACCCGCACCGGCGAGGTGTTCGCCTCGCCCGACTCGGGGGAGTCGTGGCAGGAGGTGGCCCGCTACCTGCCGCCGGTGCTGTGCGTGAAGACGGCGGTGCTGCGCTGACAGTCCTCGTGCACCTGGCCTCCGCCCTGCGCCCGCACGCGGGCGGCGCGTCGTGCCTCGAGCTCGACCTTCCGCAGCCCGTGACGGTGAGCGCCGTCCTCGACGCGGTGGCGGTCGCTCATCCCGCCGTCGGACGTCGGCTGCGCGACGAGGCGGGGGCGCTGCGCCGCCACGTCAACGTGTTCGTGGGTGCGGACAACGCCCGCGACCTGTCGGGGCCGGAGACGGTGGTGCCGGAGGGCGTCGAGGTGTCGGTGCTCCCGGCGGTGTCCGGCGGCTGAGGTGGACTGGGACGGCTGGGCCGTCTTCGGCCTCCTGGCCACGACGGCGCTCACCGCCGTCCTCATCACCGCCCAGCTGGCGGGGCTCACCCGGCTCGACATCCCGCTGATGCTCGGCTCGGTCGTGGTGGCCGACCCCGACCGCGCCCGGGTCGTCGGGTTCTTCGCGCACGTGTTGAACGGCCAGGCGTTCGCCCTCGGGTACGCGGCGGTGTTCGCCGTGCTCGACCGGGCCACGTGGTGGTCTGGTGCCCTCCTCGGTGCGCTGCACGGCGCCGTGGCGCTGCTCGTCATCGTGCCGTTGCTGCCCGGCGTCCACCCCCGCATGGCCTCGGAGCGAGCGGGTCTGTCGTCGGGCCCGGCCCTCGAGCCCCCCGGCCTGCTGGCACTGAACTACGGACGGGAGACGCCCGTCGTCACGATGCTCGCCCACGTGGCCTACGGGACGGCGCTCGGCCTGCTGCTGCGCCCTTCGTAGCGTCCCGGAGGGCCAAGGCGGCCTGCACCAACGCCGCGTGGGTGAGCGCCTGCGGGTGGTTGCCGAGCAGCGCGCCCGTCGACGGGTCGGCCTCCTCGGCGAACAGGCCGAGCGGTTCTCCCACTCGGAGCACGTCCTCGAACAGCGCGCCCGCCTCGTCGGCGGCGCCCGTGGCGGCCAGCGCCTGCACGAGCCAGAACGAGCAGGCGAGGAAGGCCCCCTCGCTGCCGTGGAGGCCATCGTCGCCCGGTGCGTAGCGGTACAGCAGCGGGCCACCCGCCGACAGCTCGCAACGCACGGCGGCGATGGTGCCGCGCACGCGAGCCGAGCCGGCGGGCTCGAAGTCGAGCAGCGGCAGCACGAGCAGGGCGGCGTCGACGTCCCCTCTGCCGTATGCCCGCACGTAGGTGCCCCGTCGGCCGTCGAAGCCCCGCGAGCGGACGTCGGCCGCCACCGCCTCGCGGGCCTGCGCCCACCGGGCCACGGCGCGGGAGGGCGTGTGTACCCGCTCCGCGATCCGCAGGGCCCGGTCGAGCGCCAGCCACCCCATGAGCTTGGAGTGCACCCAGTGCGCGGGGTCGCCCCGCACCTCCCAGATGCCGGAGTCGGGGTCGGCCCACCGTCGGGCCACGAAGTCGGCAAAGGCCCGGCCCGCCCGCCACGTCTCCCGATAGAGCGGCTGTCCGTCCCGCACGAGCAGCCACATGGCATCGAGCACCCAGCCGTATGTGTCGAGCTGGTGCTGGTTCCCGGCTCCGTTGCCGAACCGAACCGGCCGGCTGTCGGCGAAGCCCGGCCACTCCGGGACCTCGCGCTCGTCGGGCACCTTTCTGCCGTACAGCGTGAGCACAGGGCGCAGGCGCGGGCGATCGAGCCTGCCCGCGTGGAGCAGCCAGTAGAGGAAGGCCCGGGCGCGGTCCTCCATGCCGACCCCGAGGAAGGCCCCGATGGCGATGCCCGCGTCGCGGGGCCACGAGTAGCGGTAGTCCCAGTTGCGGCCCCCGGCGACCACCTCGGGCAGCGACGTGGTGGGCGAGGCCACCGGCGCACCCGACGGGGAGTGGGTGAGGAGCCGCAGCGTGAGCAGGCTGCGGGTGACGGCTTCGGCGAAGGGGCCGTCGTACTCGATGCGTTCGCACCACCGGCGCCATCGGCGCTCGTCGTCCAGCAGCGCGGCCCAGGCGAGCTCGGGCGGGACGAAGGTCGACGGTCCTCGATGGGCGGCCGACAGGACGAACGTGACCGGCCGACCCGGGGCCACCTCCACATCGCCGATCACGTCCGGCGTCAGCGACAGGGCCAAGCCGTTGGTGTCGGCCACGATCGCTCCGCCGTGCGCTCGGGTGCGCAGCGGGCGACGTCCGACGCCGACGCGGGGCTCGAGCTCCACGCGGGCGGGAACCGAGCCGCCGAAGGCCTCCAGCCGCCGCACCAGGCACGGCGTGGGGAACAGGCCGACCGGATCGGCGATCATGCCCTCCGTCAGCCGGAGGCGAGCGCCGCCGACGTGCCACTCCGTCTCCAGCACCGTCGAATCCGGCCGGTAGCGGCGGGCGGCCACGGGCGCCGGGAGCGCGGGCCCGACGCGGAAGTGCCCGCCGTCCTGGCCTGCCACGAGCCGGGCGAACACCGGCTCGCCGTCGAAGAAGGGCAGGCAGAGCCAGTCGAGCGATCCCTGGGCGTCGACCAGTGCAGCCGTGCGCGTGTCGCCCAGGAGGCCGTAGTCGCGGAGGGCAGCGTCGGTCATGTCGTCACCGTTCTTGCCGTTGTGGGTACAGCGGACGCATGCCCATCGTCGTCGTCACCGGTGCAGGGGCGGGAATCGGACGGGCCACCGTCCGGGCGTTCGCTCGCAAGGGAGCGTGGCTGGCGCTCGTCGGTCGAGGCCGAGAGGGCTTGGAAGCGGCGGCCAAGGAGGTGGAGGCGGAAGGCGGTCGGGCGCTCGTGCTGCCGCTCGACGTGGCCGACGCCGACGCCGTCGAGGAGGCGGCGGGCCGGACCGAGGACGAGCTGGGCCCCGTCGACGTCTGGGTGAACAACGCCATGGCGTCGGTGTTCTCTCCCGTCCACCAGCTCACGGCCGAGGAGGTCCGCCGGGTCACCGAGGTCACGTACCTCGGCTACGTCCACGGCACCCTCTCCGCCCTGCGCCGCATGCGCGCCCGGGATCGGGGCACGATCGTGCAGGTCGGCTCGGCGCTCGCCCACCGCGCCATCCCGCTCCAGGCGCCCTACTGCGGTGCCAAGCACGCCATCGAGGGCTTCACCGAGGCGCTGCGCTGCGAGCTCCTCCACGACCGCAGCGGCGTGCGGGTGACCACGGTGAACCTGCCGGCGCTCAACACCCCGCAGGCGGAGTGGGTGCGCACCCGACTGCCCGGCCACCCGCAGCCGGTGCCGCCGATCTACCAGCCCGAGGTGGCGGCGACGGCGATCGTGTGGGCCGCTTCGCGCGCGCCGCGGGAGATGAGCGTGGGAGGCACGACGGCACTCACGGTGCTGGCCGACAAGCTGGTGCCCGGGCTCCTCGACCGGTACCTCGCCCGCACCGGCTACGACAGCCAACAGCTCGACGAGCCGGTCGACCCGTCCCGCCGCGACAACCTGTTCGAGCCCGTCCCCGGCGACCACGGGGCCCACGGCCGCTTCGACGACAAGGCGACCGATCGAAGCCTCCAGCTGGTGGCGCGCATGGCGATCGGCGAGGCCACCGGGCTGCTGGTGCGCTCGGTGAAGCGGCTGCGAGCCGAGAGGCATGACCGGGCGCGACACGGGACTGCTGCTCCTTCCGTGTCGTCGTCGGCCTGCTGCTCGTTCGCGGCGGCAGCGGTGGGCTCGGGGCTGCTGACGCTCGCCGTGCCCCGCACGATCACCCGAGGCCGCCCTCCGCGCGATAGGCGAGGGAACCGGCGGCACGAGCGGTGAGGACGAGCTCGGCCGTGGCTTCCGGGCGGTCGGGTGGGTCGACGAACACGTGGCGCCGCTCGACCGCGGCCGACGCGAACTCGCGGTGCATCTTGCGGGTGGCCGCTTCGTCGTCGAAGCCGTGCCCCCGTCGGGTGGCGACGCGCTCCACGCAGCAATCCTCGGCGGGGAGGAGGACGGCGTAGTCGACGGAGTCGAGCCCGGTGGCGGCCGCGAACGTGGGCAGGAGCCAGGGGCCGACGACGCCGTCGTAGACGGTGGTGTAGCCGCCCGCCACGAAGGCAGCGGCGGCAACGGCAGCCGCCCTGGTGACGACCTCGTTCTGCGCTTCGGAGCCGGGAAGCCACGGCCGCTGCGCCCCGCGGGCCAGAAAGGCGAAGAAGGCGTCTCCCTCGACCAGCACGCTGCGCTCGAACCTGTCGGCAAGCACGCGCGCCACCGTCGACTTGCCCGCGCCCGGGGGACCGGTGACGACGAGGAGCGACGACATGCGCTGCATTCTCTCCGGTCTGCGCGCCGGCCTCGACGCCGGAGCAGTCCCGGCGTCAGGCGGTTGGATCGGCGGGCCTGCGCCTACGCCGGGCGGCGGAGCGTGAACCAGAAGATCGAGCCGCCCCCCGGTCGCCGGTCGTAGCCTGCCTCGCCGCCGTGGGCCTCGGCCATGGCGGCCACGATGGCGAGCCCCAGCCCGCTGCCCGGCCGTCCGGTGTGGCGTCCTCGCTCGAACGCGGCGAACACCCGTCGCTGGTCGCCGTCCTCCAGGCCCGGCCCGCGGTCGGCGACGAGCACGCGCCAGCCGTCGGGGCTCTCCTCGCACCACACCGTCATCTCCGCGGCGTGGACGCCACCGGCATAGCGGGCGCCGTTGGCCAGCAGGTTCACGACTGCCTGTCGGACGGCGCGACGGTCGGCGAGCACCGTCACGCCGTGGCAGCGGTTGTCGAGGCTGATCCCCGTGATGCCGCGGGCGGCGTCGTCGACGAGGTCGCCCAGCGCCAGCAGCTCGCGCTGTGGCGTGCGGCTGGCTCGGGCGAGCGCCAGGAGGTCTTGGACGAGGTCGGCGCTGGCGCCGGACTGCTCGAGGATGGCCGTGGCCAGCTGGGAGGCCTCCGGCGAGCTGTCGCCGACCACCCGGAGAAGCTCCTCGGCTGCCATGGTGACGACGGCGATGGGGTTGCTCAAGTCGTGGGCGACGTGGGCGCTGAACCCGTCGAGGGCGTCGTTCAGTCGCGAGAGCTCGTGGATGCGCTGGAGGTTCTCCTCGAACTCTCGGGCGTGGGTGAGGGAGGCGGCCACGAAGCCTGCCATGAGCTGGAGGTTGCCCACGTCCCGTTGGTGGAAGGCGTGCGGCCGGGAGGACAGCACCTTCAGGACGCCGACGATGACGCCACGGTGGGCCAGCGGTGCGACCACCATGGAGCGCACGTTGACCCTTCGGCAGGCCTCGAGGTCGACCCGCGGGTCGTCCTCGGTGTCGTCGGCGCGCAGGACCTCGCCGGTGCGCACGCACAAGCCCGACAGGCTGCCGTCGAGGGCGAGCCGGAGCCCGAGGGACCCCTCGGCCGATCCGCTGACGGCGCAGTAGACCATCTCCTCGCCTTCGGCGAGCTCGACCACCGCTCCGGTGGCTCCGGTCAGCTCCTGGGCCCGGCGCACGACCATCGCCATGACGTCGGCGAGCGCCAGGTCGGCCTCGTTGATTCGCCGCTGCGTGTCGATGACGGCCTGCAGCGAGGCGTCGGGCTCTCTGTGCCGGTCGCGCTCCCTCCTCGGGGCCCGCGTCGTCCGCTCGGCGGGCGCCGGTGCCGTCGTCGGCTCCACGTTCCTCCGTTCGCGGTCAGGCACGTTCTGCCATCCGGCGGGCCTCGCCGAGGACCGTGCGCTCGAAGTCCTCGACGGGCATGGGCCGGGCGAGCAGGAACCCTTGGCCCATCTCGCAGCCGAGCGCCCGGAGGTGGGCGAGCTGCGGAGCCGTCTCGATGCCTTCGGCGAGCGTGCGCTTCCCGAGGGTGGACGCCAGTTGCAGGATCGCCACCGTCAGGGACCACTCGGCGTGCTCCCGGGCGATGCCGTCCACGAACACCCGGTCGACCTTGATGATGTCCACGGGCAGCCGGCGCAGGTCGCTGAGCGACGAGTAGCCGGTGCCGAAGTCGTCCATCGACAGGCCCACGCCCAGCGCCTTGAGCCGTTCCAGGAGGCCCGACATGGTACCGGTGTCCTCCATCAGGGCCGTCTCGGTCAGCTCGAGCGTGACCAGGTCGCGGCGTACACCGGTCTTGCGGAGCACCGACTCGACCGACTCGACGACATCCGTGTCGTGCAGCTGCCGGCGCGACAGGTTCACGCTCACGTGGATCGGTGTCGGCAGGGCGTCCACCCAGCGCATGACCTGATGACATGCCTCTTCGAGGACGAACAGTCCCATCGGCACGATCGCCCCCGATTCCTCCGCAGCCTCGATGAACGCGCCGGGATAGAGCAGGCCGCGTTCGGGGTGCTGCCATCGCAGCAGCGCCTCGCAGCCGACAAGCCGTCGCGTGGCGAGCTCGAAGATCGGCTGGTAGTGGAGGACGAGCTCGCCTCGTTCGGCCACGTCTCGCAGCTCCATCTCCAGCCGTTGGCGGTCCAGCACCGTCCGATGGCGCTCCACGGCGTAGGCCTCCCACCGGTCGCCGCCCGCCGACTTGGCGGCGTACATCGCCACGTCGGCCTGGCGCATGAGCGCCTCGGCGTCGAGCGGGGCGTCGGCCAGGGCGACGCCGACGCTGGCCACGGGGCGGACGGTGCGGGCTCGCAGCGTGTGAGGCTGTCGCAGTCGCTCGACCACCCTGCCCGCCACGCGGAGAGCGGAGTCGGCGTCGACCGGATCGAGCAGCACGGCGAACTCGTCGCCGCCCGGACGGGCCACGATGTCGCCGGGCCTGACGGCGGACGCCAACCGGGCAGCCACCTCGAGCAGCAGCTCGTCGCCCGCTTCGTGCCCCATGCTGTCGTTGACCTGCTTGAAGGCGTCGAGGTCGACGAGGAGGACGGCGAGGCTCTCGTTCTCCGATCGCCGCGAGCGGAGGGCTTCGGTGAGCCGCTCCGTGAACAGGACGCGGTTGGCCAGGCCGGTGAGGGGGTCGCGGAAGGCCTGCCTGCGGAGCTCGTGGGCCATGTCCTCCAGGCGGCCGGTGAGCCGGCGCTGCTCCATGACGTCGACGGTGAGCCGCGACACCCGGTAGAGCACGAGGACGAAGCTGATGGCCGACGCCAGGCCGATGACAAGCAACTCGTCGCGGCTGTGCTCGGGCGAGGCCACGAGCACGACGAGGGGCGCCAGCGAGGCGATGCCGAGGACGGTCAACCGCCGGGTCACCGACGGGGCTCGGTCGTCGCGACGAGGCCGCAGCACGGCGGGGGCGTCGGGGTGCAAGGCGAAGGCCCCGATCGCGATGTACGACACCATCCACCCGAGGCTCAGGGGGTGGCCGAAGGTGAAGCTGCCCTGGGCGGAGGTCAAGCCGTAGCCGGCGTCTGCGGCGAGCTCCCCGGCGATCCACACGGCCAACGCCACCTCGGCCGGGTTCCGGAAGGCTGCGAGCAGATCGAGGCGCACGGCCAGCGCGAGCAGCGCCATCTGCACCAGCGGGTAGGCGACGCCGGTCACCCTCGCCGCCGTCGACGCGCCCGGCGTGTCGAGAGCGGGTTGGATGACGTAGCGCCAGGCCAGCGCGAACAGGCTGATGGTGATGACGAGGACGTCGAACAGGTGGCCGTGGTCGCGGTCGCGCTTGGTCCTCACCAGGGCGAACAGGAAGACGCCGAAGATCGCATAGGCGCCGAAGAAGAGGCCGTCGACGAACGACGGGAAGGGCTGCGGCCGTAAGGCGAGGGGGAGGACGTACCAGGCCGCCGTGGCGGCCAGGTAAACGAGCTGACCCGTGAACAGGATCCCGGCCACCGGCGGCAGGGCCCGGTCTCGCAGGCGTGTGCCCACCAGCGCGACCGACGCCGCCAGCAGGGCGACGAACACGGCCGCCTGCCAGGTGCCCCCGCTCGGCAGCAGGAAGTACAGGATGGTGGCCGCGCTGCCCCCGACGAGCCAGGCTGTGCGGGTGCTCATCCGGGCAGGTCCTCACCCGGGTCGAGCAGGGCCCACGGCAGGCCGACTCGCCGGATGATGTCGCCCAAGCCCTCGAAGGCCACCGGCTTCACCAGGAACGACTGGGCTCCCAAGGCGTACGCCTCGTCCACGTCGTCGAGCTCGTTGGAGGCGGTCAGCACCACGATGGCGGCGCGCCCGAGCGCGCCGGGCTCGAGCGCTCGGATGACGTCGAAGCCCGTGCCGTCCGCCAAGTGGATGTCGAGGAGGACGAGCACGGGAGGGGCAGGAAGGTCGCACACCAGCTCCACGGCGCCGGCCACCGAATCGGCGCAGTGGACCGGGTTCCGAAGCCCGAGTCGTTGCAGGAAGCGGACGATCACGGACGCAGCAACCGCGTCGTCGTCGACGACCACGATCGGAGGCAGCGCCGCAGCGGTGGCGGCCCGTGCCCCCTGCATCACACCCTCCATGCCCTCCGGCACCGTTCTGCCTTTCCCACGCATGACGCAGCTCGGGCCGAACCCCCCATAGGCCCGGGGCAGGCTTTTCCCCGTGAACGAATGCGCCACACATTACTGGCAGAATGCCTCGCGTCCCGAGCGGGCCTGCTGCCTTCCGGCTGGTCGAGGTTCGGCCCGCGGGCCGTCCCGACGGTCGCCCTCGGCGAGCCTCCGCTGGTGGCTCGAGGGGCGAGGGCGCTCGCGTACGCGACGCCCTGGCCGACGCATTGCCCGAGCTTCGTTCCGTCGGATGACGGCACGCCACGTGCTCGGCGTGCCGTCTCTCCGCGTCCTCGGTGGTCGGTGTCGGCGCGGCCGCGCCGACGTGATCAGCCCGGTCGATAGCTCAGGATGTCGTGGGCGCCGTCGCCGTCGTAGTCGCCCGCGACGAGCGTGAAGTCGCCGCCGTGCCTGATTTCGAGCCTGGAGAATGTCCGGTCGCTCTCGCCCCACCATGTGTAGTCGTCGCCGTCGAACGGTCGGTACCAGATGATGTCGTCGCGTCCGTCGTCGTCGAAGTCACCCACCGTTGTGCGGAAGGTCCCGTCGACGCTGAACGTCGAGAAGGCGAAGTCGCCGGTCGCCGCGTGGTCGGGTCGCCCCACCAGATCGTGTCGGTGCCCGTGCCGGCCCGGTACCAGAAGATGTCGTCCTCGCCGTCACCGTCGAAGTTGCCCACCATCGGCGTGTACGTGGCCGACACGCTCACCTCGCTCTGCGGGTGCACTGTGCGCACCAGGGGGGTTCCCCACCAGATGGCTTCGACGGTGCTGCCGGGTGCATAGAAGAGGATGTCGTCGGCCAGATCGCCGTTGAAGTCGCCGGCCAAGGGGATGTAGCTGCCGTTGATGGTCCAGATCATCGAGGTGAACGTGCGATTGGCGTTCCCCCACCAGATGACGTCTTGGGCCGTGCCCGGCGCATGCCAGAAGATGTCCTCACGTCGGTCGGCGTCGAAGTCGCCGACGACGGGCCTGTAGGTGCCGTCCACGTCGATGCTCGTCGCACTGAACGACCGAGAGGCGCTGCCCCAGTTCATGAGGTCGGACGACGTGCCGGGCCGGTAGAACAGGATGTCCTCGGCTCGGTCGCCGTCGAACCCAGCCGTCCCTCCACGTTGGGCGGTGAGGTGGCGACCTGTTACGCCCGCTGCGAGATGAGGCAGACGCCCAGATCCATCAGACCCGGGACGCACGGGTCCACGATCCTGTAGAGGACGCGCTGCCCTTCCCGACGGGCGTGGACGATCCGCTGATCGAGCAGGCGCTGGAGCTGGTTCGCAACCGCCTGCTGGCTCGCCCCCACCTCTGCTGCGATGTCGGACGGGCTCGCCTCGCCGCCGCGGTGGATGGCATGGAGGATCCGCACCCGGTTCTCGTTGGCGAGCACCTTGAACAGGTGCGCGAGCTCGGCGGCGTCGTCGCCGGCCAGGAGATCGCCGTCGAGATGGGGGAATGGGTTCTTGCGAGACGGGGACATTGCGGTCTCCATTGATACATGGTGTCATGTATTGATGAACACGGTCACGAATCCTGCGCCCTCCGTCCACTGGGAGGGACCGACCTCGGCGTCCAGCCGCGAACACCTTCTCACGGTCGTGTTCGGCCTGTGGACGACCGTGGGCCTGTTCACGGACGGCTACTTCCACCAGAACCTCGAAGGAGACAGCGAGTCGTTCCTCACGCCCTGGCACGGCATCTTCTACGCAGGCTTCGCAGCGTCGACGCTTTGGCTGGCCACGATGTCGCGACGGCGCTCGCCTGGCGAGGGCGATTGGCGGCTCCGATGCCTTCCACCTGGATACGGCGGCGCGCGAACAGGGGTCGCCCTGTTCGCCCTCGGTGGCGTGGGTGACGCCGCATGGCACACCGCCTTCGGGGTCGAGCGAGGCGTGGACGCCCTGCTCAGCCCCACCCACGTGCTGCTCTTCGTCGGCTTGGTACTGATCCTGACTGCTCCGGTCCGGGCGATGCGGGCTGCGCGTTCGTCCCCACCGCGGCCCTGGATGGTGGTCGGCTCGGTCACCTCGACGGCGGCACTCGTGGGCTTCTTCCTGAACTTCGCGTGGGGACTCGGCATCGCCGCCTTCGCTCGCGTCCCCTACGACCCCGTCACCGAAGCGGGCGAGATCCAGGTGATCGCAGGCGTCGCGTCCATGCTGGTCACCACCGCCGTTCTCTTCGGAGCGGCCCAGGTCGTCCTCGGCGCCGGAGGAGCGCCCCTCGGTGCCTTCACCGTCTTGTTCGGGACCGTGGCGCTGCTCGTCTCCGCGGCCTTCGACGAGGACATCGAAGGTGTAGTGGCGGCCGTCGTCGCCGGCTTCGCACTGGACGTGCTCCTACGGACGCGCCCCGTTCGCCGCACGGGCGCGACGGCTGCCGCGTTCGGACTGGCCTCGGCGGCACTGTGGGTCACGTACCTCGGCCTGCTTGGCGCGCTCGACGGGATCGCCTGGCAGGCAGAGATCTGGCTCGGCGGCGCACTGCTCAACAGCCTCGCTGCGTACGTGATCGCGGTGATGCCTTCGCATGCGGACAAGGCCGCGCCTGCCGAACACGGACACCATCGACGAGAGGCCCTTGCGTCGAGCCAAGGACGCCGCTGAGCTGCCGGGCGCTCGTCGCCGTCGGCCCAACGAAAGGTCTACAGCCCGGCGCGGACGATCGGGAGGCTCAAGAAACCAGTTCGAAGGTGCACCGGGCACCCGGTGCACCAGCCAGCCGGTGGTCTGCGGTGAGCAGCGGAACATCGAGGCTCTCCGCCAGGGCGATGTAGACCGCGTCGTACACGGTGACGTTCTCGCGGAGCTCCCAACAGCGGTCGACGAATGGCCGATGCGGCACACGTTGGACTCGCAGGGCACGCAAGTCGACGATGGCTGCCTCCGCTCGGTCGGACGTCAACCTCCCCGCTGCGCACAGGCGACGGAAGACCGACACGACTTCGAGGTCGAGCAGCTCGGGTGCCGCAAGCCGTTCGTCGGCGACCCGTTCCCTCATTCTGCGACCCTCGGCGCCGTCGTCGCCGAGAGCGGTCGCGATCACGCTCGCATCGACGACGATCAACGTGCCTCGCGGTCACTGCGCACGGCCCGGGCTGCATCCTTGAGGCTCACGCGACCGCCCGTACGATGGTCGATGCGTTCGAGGACTTCCTCGAGCGTGGGAGTGCGAGCCTCGTCGACGAGCCGAGCCAGCAGGTACTCCTGGAGGGATCGGCCGGAAGCAGCCGCTCGGCGACGCAGCACCGAGTGGACATCCTCAGGGACATCTTTGACCTGGACGCTGGGCACGAACCGATGGTAGCGCCATTCTGGCGCCAGCGCATGCAGATTGGCGACTCACGTTCTACGATGTGATCCGGTGGATTTGGGTGTCATAGTACGAACACCCAGCCAGGCGCCGTGCGGGTGCAGGGGATACGCCTGAGCGCCTCTGCCGTGGCTCGAAGTGGGCGACCACCTCGGCGAGGTGCTGCGCCGGTTCTTCGACGAAGTCAGTGCCTCAGGGAGTCGACGGCGACATTCGGATGGTCACGGGCGAGTCCGCCGATGTCCTCCGGGTCGCCCGTTGCGATGATGCCGCCCCCGAGCCGGACCGCCGTGGCGACGACGAGCGCATCGACTGTGTGACAGGAGTCGAGGCCGTCGCGGTGGCGGAGCGCCCCGGCGACCCGGGCGGTCGCCCGCCCGACGGTGATGGCCCGGACGCCGCTGTTCAGCACCCGGTGGACGCCGACATCCGCTCCGGTCCCCCGGTAGGCCTCCGCCAGGACCGCGGTGGGTATCCGGACGGGCACGTCCCGGCGGACCGCCCATGCGAGGAGATCTCGGAGGTGCCGGGCCGCGCCCGGTTCCACCGCGCGATCGGCCAGCACCTCGACGGCACGGGTGTCGAGGACGACCGCCGTCACGGCGTCGCCGACCGGGCCCGGGTTGCCCGACCGGCGGTCGGCTTCTTGGCGGACTTCCCAGTACGTCCCGAAGACCCCGAGGCGGTCGAGGCTGCGGCGAGGACGTCCCCCAGGATGGCGTCGAGCTCCGTGAATGCCGACTCGTCGACCGCTCCCAACTCGTCTTCGAGTTCGGCCACGAACCCCAGGAGGCGTCGGCGGTCGAGCTGCTGCCGAATGGCGCCGGCCACGAATGCACTGACGTTGTCGGCCCCCTCGACTTGGAGTTCGTCGAACAGGTCGTCGGGAAGGCTGATTGAGAGTTTTCGAGTCACGGCAGCCGATCCTACCACGGTAGGATCACTTGGGGGCCGGATCCCCGGAGCCCCCGGGCTCCGCCCGCACCACGGCCCTTGGACCGCTTGCGCAGTCGTCAAGAACTCAGCCGTCCAAGACGTCCTACGAGTACGGCGTGTCCACCCTGTCCGTCAGGGTCCCTTCCGGTCGGCGACGGCAAGCCGAGACCGACGTAGCCATGGGCCTCTGTTGGGTGGCTACGTGGGGGCCGGGACTGTTGCGACGTCCTCCCGGCCAAGCCCATGACCAGTACGTTCGCTGTGGAGCTAACGGGATTCGAACCCGTGACCTCTTGCATGCCATGCAAGCGCTCTACCAACTGAGCTATAGCCCCGAGGAGAGGCCAGGCTAGCAGGGTCGCCCCTGCGGAGGACACGGCAGATGCGGCCGGTTCGCTGTCACCCGGGCCTGTTCTACCTTGGGGTCCCACAGCGGGTGCAAGAGGGACCTGGCGGTCGGGACGGCGGAGGCGGGTCGCTGTGCCTTCCCCGGAACACGGAACGGAGTCGTGGATTGAACCGGGGTCGGAGAGCTCGACGCACCATGGGAACGGCGACCGCAGTCACCATGGCCGCCACCGTGCTGTGGACGGGAGCCGACACGGTGCACGCCTCCCACACCGTCCTCGACACCGCGCCGGCGGCCACGATGACGATCACCTTGACGTCGTCGGCCGAGACGATCACGGTGACGGACGGCCCCGTGGTGACAGACGCCGCCGCCTGCTCGTCGGGATGCCAGACGACGACCGTCACGAGCAGTGACCCGGCGTCCCACACCGTCACATTCGCCAACAAGACGACTGTGACCATCGACGGCGCAGGCGGTGCCGACTCGATCGTCGGCAGCGACGCCACCCCGGCCACCGGGCTCGCCGTCCTCGACGTGCAAAACGTGGACACGATCGGCCCGGTGGACATCGCGGTCGGCGTCACCGTGAGGACCGACACCCTCGAAATCGTCGACACGGTCGACGTCGGCGAGGCAACGCTCGTACTCCAACCGGTCACGGCCGGCCAGAGGATGACCCTCGGCAGCGAGCTGACCGGCAGGCTCAACCTCACCGACGCCGAGCTCGACCGCGTCAGCGCGGGCATCCTCCGGATCGGGAACGGCTCGGCGGGGTCACTCGAGGTCACCGCCAACATGACGCTCCCGGATTCCGTGCCGCAACTGGAGCTCGTCACCGGCGCGGACGTGCAGGACGAGGTCTCCGGCACAGACCTCAGGGTGAAACGGCTCGCGATCACGGCGGGCACGGGCATCGGCATCAACAACGTCCATCACCAGAGCGACATCGCCGTCGACAACTTCGAGGCCACCACGCAGACGGGCGACATCTGGGTCGACACCGACAAGGCAGTCACCATCGGAGGGGTCACGAGCACCCACTCCGGCCTGCGGGTGGCCACCGCAGGCAACGTCATCCTCGAGGGGCCCTTCCCCATCACGCTCGACGACGGCGGCCCCGGGCCGTACCTGCGTTCCGGCTCGACCTCCGGTGACGTCACCGTTCACGCCGAGGGACCGGCATCCGACTTGCAGGCGAGTGGCACCGGGAGCGCGGCGAACGCCCCCGCAGGCTCGATCACGCTGCAGGCCGGTCGCGACATCCTGCTCGGCACAGTGGGCTCGAATCCCAACAGCGACGTGGTTGCCGACCGCAACGTGACGCTGGTGGCCGGCGGCGACGTCGTGGTCGACGGCCTGGCCGACGTCCTGGCCGACTCCTTCCAGCCTGCGACCGGTGGCGTGGCCTCGGTGCAGGCCGGCGACGACATCACGATCAGCAACGCACACGGGTTCAGCGCCTCGATCGGTGCGTTCGGGACCGGCTCCGTCGCCCTGACCACCGGTCCGGACGGGACCTTCACCAGCACCGCCGACGGCAGCGGAGTCCTCACCTTCGGCGGCACCGTCACCCTGAAGGCGGATCGTGTCGCGATCGCGTCGAACAGCAGGGTCACGTCCTTCGGTGGCCGCGTCGTCGTGCTGCCGGTGACGACGGGTCGCCAGTTCCACCTCGGGTCGGGCACCGACCTCGCGGCGACCGCGGTCGAGCTCTCGGACGCCGAGCTGGACCGGTTCAGCGCCGCCACCCTGAAGATCGGCGACGGCACGACCGGCGACATCAGGCTCACCGCTCCGGTGTCGCCTCTGGCGGCCACGCTGCTGTCGCTGGAGGGACCCACCCTCGTCGACGACACCGATTCGGGTGCGGACGTGGCCGCGTCCGGCCTGGCCCTCCGCCTGGCCAACGGCGTGGACCTCGAGACGGCCGTGGCCACCGTGGCCTTCACCGTGGGCGGGGGCCTGCTCGACATCGAGAACACCCGCTCGCTCAACGTGGGAGCGCTCGACGGCATCACGAACTCGACCGCCGTCGACGACGTCACCGCCACCGTGGTCGACTCGTCGGGCTCGGCCGACAACCTCACGGTCCTCGCCGGCACCACCCTGTCGTCCACGAGCGGCGACGTCGTCCTGCGGGCAGGCGACAGCTTCAGCCTTCCGGTCGGCGCGGGCGTCGGGGGCAGCACGGTGGCGATCGCGGTCGACACGGGGTCAGCCGACTCGGGTGCAGGCGGCACCGCCACGGTCGACGGCACGCTCACCGCCGCGTCGGTTGCCGTCACCGGGGGGTCCGACAGCGACAGCTTCACCGTCACGCCCAGCGCGACGAGCCCGGTCACCGTCACCGGCGGCGCCCCCACCCCTCCCGCCAAGCCCGGCGACACCCTCTTCGTGCGCCGGTCGGGCTCGACCTCGTCGTCGCTCGCCACCACCACGTCGGCCGGCGGCGAGAGCGGGACATGGAGCTTCGGCGACCGCCAGAGCGTCAACTTCTCGCAGATCGAGACCCTCGCCAACCTCTCGCACTTCGAAGGGACCGTGTTCGACGACAGCGACGGAGACGGCACGCGCGACGCAGGCGACGCGGGTGTGCCCGGTCGCACCGTGCAGCTCCTCGACGGCAACGGGGCCGTGGTGGCGTCCACGACGACCGACGGCTCCGGCCGGTACTCGTTCACGGTGCAGCAAGTCGGGACCTACCGCGTGCAGCAGGTCGTCCCGGCGGGCGCCCTCCAGACGACGGCGTCGCCCGCGGCCGTGACGACGTCGGAGCCGGGCAGCACCTTCGCGGCCGACTTCGGCACGTTCACGCTGGTCGACGTGCGCGGCACCGTGTTCCGCGACCTCGACGGCGACGGCGCTCGCGATGCCGCCGAGCGGCCGCTGGCCGGTTGGACCGTGTACGTCGACGCCGACGGCGACCGGCAGCAGGACGCCGGCGAGGCCGCGACGGCGTCCGCCGCCGACGGCACGTTCGCCTTCGCCGACGTCGGGCCCGGCGTGCTCCGGCGCGTCGTGCAGCCCGGCTGGGAGGCGACGTCCGGCGACGTGGCGCTGACCAGTGGCAACGACCGCGGTGCCGTGCCGTTCGGCAACCGCCGCGTCGGCTTCCGCGGCTACAGCCTGGTTGCCTCCGACGGCGGCGTCCTGGCGTTCGGCGGCGCCCCGTTCCACGGCTCCACCGGCGGCACTCGCCTCAACCAGCCGATCGTCGGCATGGCGTACACGCCGACGGCCG
>DATAAM010000180.1:0-15066 GCA_036260075.1 Acidimicrobiales bacterium | reverse complement strand
CAACCGTGCCCAAAACCGAGGGCGCTACCCTCGGGGCCGTGGTGCTGCGGGCGGCGATCAAGGCGAAGCCTCCTTCCCTCGCCGTCGAGCGTGCGCTGTGGGAGGACGGCCACGACGTGGTGGTCGGCATGGACGAGGTCGGCCGGGGCGCTTGGGCCGGCCCGCTCACGGTCGGCGCCGCCGTCCTGCCCCGCGACCGGCGCGTCTACCGCATCCGCGACTCCAAGCTGCTCACGGAGGCTGAGCGCGAGCGGCTCTTCGACCGCATCGCGGGCTGGTGTCGGGCGTGGGCCGTGGGCCACGCCAGCCAGGAGGAGTGCGACGCGCTCGGCATGTCGGCCGCCCAGAAGCTGGCCGCCCGCCGGGCCGTGGAGGGCCTGGGCCTGGCACCCGACCAGGTGCTGGTCGACGGCAGGTGGGACTTCGTGGGCCTCGGCAACAGCCGTCGCATGGTGAAGGGCGACGCCCGCTGCCTCTCCATCGCCGCGGCCTCGATCCTGGCCAAGGTCACCCGCGACCGCCTCATGCGAGCGGAGGCCGAGCACTTCCCCGCCTACGACTTCGACCTCAACAAGGGCTACCCGTGCCCTCGCCACAAGATGGCGCTGCGGGCGTGGGGCCCCACCTCGATCCACCGGCGCACGTGGGTGTTCATGGAGCACACACCGTGGGGCGGCAGGCTTCCGCACCCGGTCCAGCAGTCGCTGCGCTTGGAGGACGAAACGGGGTAGACAGGGGGCCATGACGACCGAACGCACCCGTCGGGCACGACTCCTGCTCCTCTTCATCGCACTCCTGGCCCTGGTGGCCGCCGCCTGCGGCGACGACGACGAGGACGGCGCGGGCGGCGACGACCAGCCCGTCTCCGAGCAGGGACGGGCGCTCGAGACCGTCTCGCAGGGCAAGCTCACCGTCTGCACCGACATCCCCTACGCCCCCTTCGAGTTCGAGGAGGAAGGCAAGGTCGTCGGCATCGACGCCGAGATCGTCCGGGCCATCAGCAGCCGCCTCGGGCTCACCCCCGAGTTCCGCGACACCGACTTCGAGGGCATCTTCGCCGCCCTCAACGCCGGGCAGTGCGACGTGATCGCCTCCTCGGTCTCCATCACCGACGAGCGCAAGAAGACCGTCGACTTCTCCGACGGCTACTACGAGATCGTGCAGTCGATGCTCGTGCGCAAGGCCGACGCCGCCACCTACACGAGCTTCGCGGCGCTGAAGGGCCGCACCATCGGCGTGCAATCGGGCACCACCGGGGCCGACTTCGCCAAGAAGGAAGCGGCGCCGCACGGCATCACGGTCAAGGAGTTCGGTGCCGCCGACGAGCTCTTCACCGCGCTCAAGGCCAACCAGATCGACGCCGTGGTGCAGGACTTCCCCGTCAACGCCTACCACGCCAAGACAGCAGGCGACGCCGCGGTGTCCGCCCGCTTCGAGGGGGAGAAGGAGCAGTACGGGATCGTCGTGCCCAAGGGCGAGGACGCCCTGCTGAAGGCGATCAACGACGCCCTCCGCCAGATCCGCAGCGACGACACGTACAACACGATCATCCGTCACTACGTCGGCGACACCGCGTAGCGGCCGGGCACGGCCGTGGAGGAGCTCGGCCGGGAGTTCTTCAACCTCGAGGTGATCCGGGACATGCTCCCGGAACTTCTCACCGAGGCCGTCAAGAACACGGTCGTCTTCACCATCCTGAGCTTCACCGGTGGCATCGCATGGGGCCTCGTGCTCGCGCTCATGCGGATCAGCCGGCGCCGGCTGCTGCGGTGGCCCGCGGCCGTCTACATCGACGTGCTGCGAGGGCTGCCCGCGCTCCTCACGATCGTGTTCATCGGCTTCGGCCTGCCCATCGCCCTCGGCGTCCAGTTCCCGTACGAGCGCTACACGCCCGGGTGCCTGGCCCTCTCCTTGGTGTACGGCGCCTACATCGCCGAGACGATCCGGGCGGGCATCGAGGCCGTGCCCCGGGGCCAGGTCGACGCCGCTCGCGCCCTCGGCATGCCGTACCGCACAGTCATGCGAGAGGTGGTGGTGCCCCAGGCGTTCCGCATCGTGGTGCCGCCGCTCACCAACGAGCTGCTCGCCCTGTTCAAGGACACGTCGCTGCTCGCCGTGCTCGGCACCGTGACGGGGGGCAAGGAGATCCTCAAGTTCGCCCGCGACTTCGTGAACACGCGGGGCAACACCTCGCCGCTGGTCGCGGGCGGGCTCGCCTATCTCCTGATCACCCTGCCGATGTTGCGGCTGGTGGCCCGCCTCGAAGCCCGAGGCCGCCCCGCCCGTTAGCCGGCTCGCGGCTCCTTGGGCAGCCCCAGCACCCGCTCGCCCACGATGTTGCGCATCACCTCGTCGGTGCCGCCCGCGATGCGCATGCCTGGCACGCCCAGCACGAACTCCGCCCACGCGTAGGTGCCCCACTCGCCCGTGTCGGCTACGAGCTTCGGCCCCAGCGCCTGCTCCACCAAGCGGGCCACCCGTTGCATGTTGTCGGTGAGCGCCAGCTTGGCTGTCGACAGCTCGGGGCCGGGCACGCCGCCCGCCTGCATCGTGGCCATGGCCCGCAGGGTGGTGAAGCGGGCCGCCGACGCCCGCACGTAGACGTCGGCCAGCCTCTGGCGCAGCAATGGGTCCTTGTCCTTGCCGAGGTGGCGCAACAGGGCGATCAGCCGGGCCAGGGCCATGGCGCCCGCGCCCACCCCCAGCCCGCCCCCGCCGATGGCCGCCCGCTCGTTCATCAGGGTGGTGAGGGCCACCGTCCAACCGTTGTCCACGTCGCCCAGGCGGTGATCGTCGGGCACCCGCACCTCGGTGAAGAAGACCTCGTTGAACGACGCTCCGCCGGTCATCTGCCGCAGGGGCCGCACCTCCACGCCGGGTGCCCGCATGTCGACGATGAACCCGGTGAGCCCCTTGTGCTTCGGCGCCTCGGGGTCGGTGCGACAGATGATCTCGCCGATGTCGGAGTACTGGGCGCCCGACGTCCACACCTTCTGGCCCGTGACCACCCACTCGTCGCCGTCGCGCTCGGCCCGCGTCTGCAGCGAGGCCAGGTCGGACCCGGCACCGGGCTCGCTGAACAGCTGGCAGGCGATCACGTCGCCGCGGTGCATGGCCCGCAGGTAGAGGTCCTTCGCCGTGTCGGTGCCGTGGGCCAGGATCGTCGGGGCGATCATGCCGAGGCCGATGCCGAGCGGCGCCATCGAGGGCGCCTCGTACTGCGAGAGGAGGGAGAGCCAGGCCCGTTCGTAGGACCGGGGCAGCTCCCGCCCGCCGTAGCGCGCCGGTCCCGTGATCCAGCCGAAGCCCGCATCGAAGATCCGTGTGCGCCAGCTCCGAGCGGCGGCGACCTCCGCCTGCTCCTCCTCCGGCGTCTTCTCGGCGAACAGGCCCACGGCGTCGCGCCCCTCGCCCCACACGAGCTTCTTCTCGTGCTTCGGCCGGGCATTGGCATCGAGGAACGCCTTGGCCTCGGCGAGGAGCTCCTCTTCGGTCGGCGGGGGCGCCATGACCGGAGGCTACCCCCGGCCTCCCGTCTAGCCTTGGTCCGCGTGACCCGCCGTGATGCCCTCGTCCTCCGTGCCTTCGTCGTCTGGACCGTCTTCGTGTGGGCCAACCGAGTGTGGAACCTGCTCGGCGAGGACGATCGGAGCACCGCCTTCAAGCTCGTGCACGTCCTCCTCGCCGCCGTGTCGATCGCGTTCGCCGTCGTGACGTGGGGCATCGTGCGCCGAGTCCGCGAACGATCGTGAGCGCCTCGCGGCCGGGCTGGATCCGCCGGCTGCTCCCGTACCTCCTGGCCCACTGGCCCCACCTGGCGCTGTCGTTCGGCGCCGCCGTGGTGGGCATGACGGTGGCGGCGCTCACGCCCCTGATCGAGAAGGTCCTGCTCGACGACGTGGTGCTCGACGACCGCAGGCCGCTCGTCCCGTGGCTGGCGCTGCTGCTGGGCGCGGCGGCCTTCCGGTTCGGGGCCGCGTTCGTTCGCCGCTTCGCGGGCGGCCGCGTCGTGCTCGACGTCCAGCACGACCTGCGCACGGCGATCCACGACCACCTCCAACGGCTCGACTTCGTCCGCCACGACGAGATGCAGACGGGCCAGCTCGTCTCCCGCGCCGGCTCCGACGTGGCGCTGCTCCAGGGGCTGCTCTCGTTCCTCCCCCTGCTCACCGGGAACCTCGTGATGCTGGTCGTCTCCGTGGTCGTCATGGCGGTGCTGTCACCGC
This sequence comes from Acidimicrobiales bacterium, assembly GCA_036260075.1. Classification (GTDB taxonomy): domain Bacteria; phylum Actinomycetota; class Acidimicrobiia; order Acidimicrobiales; family JAHWLA01; genus DATAAM01. The sequence goes on along the minus strand of DATAAM010000180.1, from coordinate 10,840 downwards.
TGCTGACGGTCGCGGTGCTGCTCGTGATCCCGGCTGTGCTCGTGGCCGCCACCCGCCTGCGATCGACGGTCTTCCCGGCGGGCTGGGACGCCCAGCAGCGGGCGGCCGACGTGGCGGGCGTGGTGGAGGAGGCCGTCACCGGGGTGCGCATCGTGAAGGCGTTCGGCCAGGAGCGCCGCGAGCTGGACCGCCTCACCGACGCCGCCCGCGGCCTGTTCGCGTCGCGACTGCGCATGGTGCGCCTCCAGGCGCGGTTGGGGCCGCTCCTCCAAGCCGTGCCTGCGCTCGGCCAAGTCGCCGTGCTCGGGCTGGGCGGCTGGCTGGTCGTGAACGATCGCATCACGGTGGGCACGTTCCTTGCCTTCTCGTCCTACCTCGTGCAGCTGGTGATGCCGGTCCGCATGCTCGGCGCCCTGCTCGTGTTCGGCCAGCAGGCACGGGCGGGCGCCGAGCGCATCTTCGAGCTGCTCGACTCGACGCCGGTCGTGCAGGAGCGCCCGGACGCGGTCGAGCTCCCGCCGCTGCGGGGCGAGGTCGAGCTCGACGGCGTGACGTTCGGCTACCTGCGCTCGCAGCCCGTCCTGCGCGACTTCACGCTGCACGTGCGGCCGGGCGAGCGGGTCGCGCTCGTGGGGCCCTCCGGGTCGGGCAAGTCCACCGTTGCCTCGCTCCTTTCGCGGTTCTACGACGTGCAGGAGGGCGCCGTGCGGGTGGACGGCATCGACGTGCGCGACGTGCGTCTGGAATCGCTGCGCCGGCAGATCGGCGTGGTGTTCGAGGAGAGCTTCCTGTTCTCCGACACCATCCGGGCCAACATCGCCTACGGCCGTCCCGAGTCGACCGACGCCGAGATCGACGCGGCGGCGCGCGCCGCCGAGGCGCACGAGTTCGTCACCGCCCTGCCCGACGGCTACGACACGGTGGTGGGGGAGCGGGGCCTCACCCTCTCGGGCGGCCAGCGCCAGCGCATCGCGATCGCCCGGGCGCTCTTGACCGATCCTCGGATCCTCGTGCTCGACGACGCCACGTCGGCTGTCGACAGCCGCGTGGAGGAGGAGATCCACGACACGCTGCGGCGGCTCATGGAGGGCCGTACCACCATCCTCATCGCCAACCGCGACTCCACCCTGCGCCTGGCCGACCGCGTCGTCACCCTCCCGGTTCTGGGGGAGGAATCACGCGCTCCAGCGCGGGAATCCTCCCCCAGAACGGCGGTGGGGCCGGTTGCCCCGATGCGGTTCGGCGGGGGCGCGGGGATGATGGGCATGGGCATGGAAGCGCCTGCGTTCGCGCCCACGCCCGAGCTGGAGGCGGCCCTCGCCGCCTTGCCGCCGGCGCACGACGAGCCCGACGTCGACGTGGCCGCGGAGACGGCCGACGACCGGTCCTTCACGCTGCGTCGGTTCCTGCGCCCGTACCGGCGCCCATTGCTGGTGGCGCTCGTCCTCATGGCGCTCGACGCCGTCGCGGTCCTCAGCTGGCCTGTGTTCGTGCGCCTCGGGCTCGACGGCGGCGTGCGCGACGGTTCCCGTGCCGCCCTCGTTGCGGCCACGCTCGGCTTCCTCGCCGCCGTGCTCGCCGACTGGGTGCTCCAGTGGGCGATCACCCGCTGGACCGGCCGCACGGCCGAACGCCTGCTGTTCGCCCTCCGGCTGCGCATCTTCGCCCACCTGCAACGCCTGTCCGTCGACTTCTACGAACGAGAGGCAGCGGGCCGCGTCATGACGCGGATGACGACCGACGTGGAGTCGCTCTCGGCCTTGTTCCAGACAGGCATGGTGAGTGCGGTGGTGCAGGCGCTGGGCTTCGTCGGGGTGGTGGTCGTCATGATCACGGTGAGCCCGTCGCTGGCCACGGCCGCCCTCTCGGTGCTCCCCGTGCTGGTGCTTGCCACGGTGTGGTTCCGCAGGCGGGCGAGCCACGCCTACGTGCGCGCCCGAGACCGCATTGCCGCCGTCAACGCCAACCTCCAGGAGAGCATCTCCGGCGTGCGGGTGGCGCAGGCGTACGCCCGCGAGGCGCGCAACAGCGCGGACTTCCGGGACGTGGCCGAGCAGTACTTCGAGGCCCGTCTCGCCGCCCAGCGCCTGGTGGCGCTGTACTTCCCGTTCGTCGAGATGCTGTCGAAGGTGGCCACCGCGGTGGTGCTGGCTGCGGGTGCCGCGCTCGTCGACGACGGCGCGGTCAGCGCGGGCGTGGTGGTGGCCTTCCTGCTGTACATCGACCAGCTGTTCGCTCCCGTGCAGCAGCTGTCGCAGGTGTTCGACCAGTACCAGCAGGCGCAGGCCTCCACCCAGAAGATCGACGAGCTGCTGCGCACGCCGACGGCAACGCCCCTGCCCGCTCGTCCGCTCGACGCGGGCCGGATCGGCGGCGACATCCGGTTCGAAGGCGTGCGCTTCCGCTACCCGGGCGCCCGGGTCGACGCGCTGGCGGGCGTGGACCTCCACGTGCGGCCGGGCGAGACCGTGGCGCTCGTGGGCCGCACCGGTGCGGGCAAGTCGACCATCGTCAAGCTCGTGGCCCGCTTCCAGGACCCCACGGAAGGCCGCGTCCTCGTGGACGGCATCCCGTTGACGGACATCGACCTCGGTGCCTACCGAGGGCAGCTGGGGTTCGTGCCCCAGGAGCCGCACCTGTTCTCCGGCTCCATCCGCGACAACATCGCCTACGGCCGCCCCGCCGCCACGGACGCGGAGGTGGAGGAGGCGGCCCGCGCCGTCGGCGCCCACGAGGTGGTGCGGTCGCTGCCCGGCGGCTACGACGCCACCGTGGCCGAGCGGGGGAAGTCGCTGTCGGCGGGGCAACGCCAGCTCGTCGCACTGGCGCGCGCGCTCCTTGTCGACCCCCGCATCCTCCTGCTCGACGAGGCCACCGCCAACCTCGACCTGGCCACCGAGGCACGGGTGCAGGCGGCCATGCGGCGGGTGGCGGAGGGCCGGACCACGCTGCTCGTCGCCCACCGGCTTCCCACGGCGGCCACAGCCGACCGCATCCTCGTCGTCGGCGACGGGCGCATCGTGGAGGAGGGCGACCACGACGAGCTGGTGGCCCGGGGCGGCGCCTACGCCGACCTGTGGCGGGCGTTCGCCGCCTGACCACCGCTCTCGCCCGTCAGCGTGCCGATTGCTCCGGTGAAGACGCGCTCGGTGAACCCGGCAGCGAAGGCGAGGGCCACGGCGGTACCGGTCTTCGGGTCCTCGAACTGAAGGATGCCGAGCCGGAGCAGGACGTAGACGACCACGGCGGCGAAGGCGCCGACCAGCGGCCGAACCGCGGCCAACGCCAGGCTGAGCGACTCCTCCGGCACGCGCCCGCGGGCGCTCGCCGTCCCGATGCGCTGCACGTTGCTCATGGCGCCCCCCGCTGCTCCTGCTGCGGCGACGGCGACCACCACCCAGCCGTGCGATCGGAGCGGCTCCTCGAGCGTGATCCAGCTCCGACCGATGAAGAGGACGACGGCGACCAGAGCGACCAGGAGGACGGCCGCCTGGGCCGTGAGATGGCGCAGGATCAACGACCTCCGGTGGTGCTCGTTGCCGGAGTGCTCGTCGATCACCGAGAGCGCCGCGGCCAGCCGTTGACGGTTGCCTCTCGCGTCGCCCGCCTTCATCTCCGCAAGCACGGAGAGCACCGCATTCCGCCGCCACGGACCGAGCTTGTGCTCCGCCTCGGATCGCACCCGGACGGCTTCCGCGCCGACCTGCGCCTCCTCGAAGCCCAGCACCTCCAAGCGGCGTGCCGCGTGCAGGCACCGCCAGGCTTCGTCCTGGCGGTGAGCGCGTCGCGCTGCCTCGGCCGATGCCGCCAGGAGGCGCAGCGCGGGCGTGATCCAGCTGTCGTCTGTGTCGCGTCGGACGGACGCGGCCGACGCCGTCAGCGTCAGCTCTTCGGACTGACTCCGGAGCGAGCCGTAGAGCCGGCGCCGGTACAGCCCCGCCCATCGGGGCACCCGCGCCTCCTCCACCCCCCTGGGCAGCGCGACGGCGCGCTCGGAGGCGGTTCTCAACAGCTCTCGGTGCTGCTCGTGGGTCAGTCGCTCAAGGGCCTCTTCCACGGTGCACCACTCCGCGGTGTGGTCCGCTGGGCCGTCGGGACGCGGGGCCAACAGGGCCATGTGCCAGAAGGCGACGATCTTCGGTTCCCCGTCTGCTTCGTAGAAGAAGACGTCGGCGAACTGCGTCGGCCCGACCCGGTACCCGGTCTCCTCCCGCACCTCGCGGACCGCGGCGTCCACGATCTCCTCCCCGGACTTCACGTGGCCCTTCGGCAGGCTCCAGTCGGCGCGTTGCGAGCGGTGGACGAGCAAGACCTCGCGTCCGCGGTGCGTCTCCCGCCACACGATCCCTCCGCCGGCGCGCACGAGCGTCATGCTGCCTCCCCCTTGCCGAGTCGGAGCCTAGGCGCCGACGCCCGACGGTGGCACCAAGGTCACGTCGAGCGCCAGCGTGAGGCAGCGGCAGCCGCCCCCCGCCTTCAGGAACTCGTCGACTCGGCACTCGACGGGCTCGAAGCCCCAGGCCTCGAGCTGCCGGCCGACCCGAGCGGGCACCGCAGGCATCACCACCACGCGGTCGACGACCACCGAGTTGGCGCAGAAGGCCAGTGCCTCGTCGGGCTCGAGCACGAGAGGCTCCGGCACCAAGGCCTGCACGACCCGGCGGCCGTAGTCGTCCCATGCCAACGGGTTGACAATCGCCCGGCGGTCGTCGAGCGGGCAGAACGTGATGTCGAGGTGGTAGAAGCGCTCGTCAATCAGCTCCACCGAGCGCACGGCGGCGTTGGTGAGCCGCGACACGTAGGCGTGCGAGGAGGCGTCCGAGCGGAACCGGTAGCCCGACACGAGCACGCCGCCGAACGGCAGGGCGTCGCCGGCTCCCTCGTGCGACACGCCCTCGGGAAGCTCCTCGACCCGGAAGCCGTGGGCGCGGAACCACGCCACGTCGTAGGGCACCTCGGCCTGTCGTTCCGGATGGCGGAAGCGGGAGGGGACGAACTGGTCGCCGTTCACGAGCCCGGCGTTGGCGGTGAAGACGAGGTCGGGCACGTCGGGCTCGGGTGGGAGCACCTCCACCCGGGCGCCCGCTGCCTCGAGAGTGGCGCGCAGCGACTCCCACTGGGCGCGGGCCCGATCTCGGTCGACGGCCACCTCGCGGTGCATCCACGGGTTGATCTCGTAGAGGACGCCGAAGTGCTCGGGTGGGCACATGAGGTAGTGCCTGCCCCACGTGAGGCTGCTCACCCGACGAGCTGCTCCCGGAGCCCCTCCACGAACAGTCCCACGTCGGTGACGATGCCGAGCGCCTGGTGGCTGCCGCGGTCGGCCAGCTTGGTGACGACGGCCTGGTTGATGTCGACGCAGAACGTCTCGACATCGGCGCGCAGGAGGTTGCCGGTGGCGATGGCGTGCAGGGTGGACGCCAGCATGAGGGCCACCTGCACGCCCGGCAAGAGGTACCGCATGGCGTCGGCCGCCTCCACCACGTCGGTGTACACGTCGGGGAGGGGCCCGTCGTCGCGGACCGATCCGCCCAGGACGAACGGCACGCCCCGCTTCACGCACTCGTACATCACGCCGCCGTCGACGTAGCCCGCTTCCACGGCTGCGGCGATCGAGCCGTACCGGCGCACCTCGTTGATCACGCGCAGGTGATTGGCGTGGCCGCCCTCCGACGACGTGCCGGCCTCCACGGACACGCCCAGCGAGGTGCCCATGACGTTCGACTCGATGTCGTGGGTGGCGAACCCGTTGCCCGCGAAGAGCACGTCGATCCAACCCTCACGCACGAGCGCGGCCACGTCGGGACCGGCGCCGGTGTGGACGACGGCGGGGCCGCACACGGCGAGCACCTTGCCGCCCGCCTCCTTGGCCCGACGGATGCGGGCGGCCACGTCGGCCACCAGCAGGGCCTTCGGCTTCTCCGAGGACACCTCCGAGCTCATGAACTCGAACGGGTGCGAGCCCCGGGGCAGCTCGGGCCCTCGAACGCGGACGCCCTCGTGCCCCACGACCACGCGGTCGCCGGTGCGGGCCCGGTGCATGGGGAGGGTGCGGGCCCGCCCGTCGTCGCGCACGACCAGGCCGCAGTCCATCTCCGGGTTCTCCACCGGCACCCAGCGCCCGTCGATGCGCACCCACGTGGGCAGGTTCGTCGTCGAGTAGAACCCGGCGGGGAGCACGCCGTCGCGGTCGCAGGCCACCAGCTCGGCGTCGGCCTGGTGCACTCGGTTGGCTCCGTGGGCCTGCAGCTCCACGAGGAGCGCGTCGAGCGCGGCGTCGTCGGGGGCGCTGATCTCGAGGCGGGCCCGGCTGGTGTCGGTGTTGGTCTTGCCGATGTCCACCTCGAGCATGCGGTACTCGGCGCCGGTCGCCACGATCACGTCGAGCACCTTGGCCAGGATGAGCGAGTCGATGATGTGGCCTTCGACCTCGACCACCTCGGCCGGCATCAGGAGGCGGCCTCCTCGGCCGTGACAGGCCGTTCCTCCTCGCCCACGGTGGGCTCCTCCTTCAACCGGCCCGTGCGCTCGTCGTAGAGGTCGCGCACGATCACCTGGATGATCCCGGCCGCCGGGATGGCGAGGAGGGCGCCGAGGATGCCGAACAGCTCCACGCCCACGAGCACGCTGACGAGCACGGCGAGCGGGTTGAGCTTCACGGTCCTCGACATGATCGTGACCTGGAGGATGTGGTTCTCGAACTGCTGGTAGGCCACGAAGAAGGCGAGCGTGGCGATCCCGGCGGTCGTGGAGTGGAGGAAGGCCACGAGGACGGCGGGGATGGCGCCGAGCGTGGCGCCCACCAGCGGGATGAGGTCGGCGAAGGCGACCCACAGCGCGAGCACGCCCCGGAACGGGACGCCCACCACGAACAGCCACGCGAAGGTGGCCACGCCCGCGATCACGCTGATCAGCAGGTTGCCTGCCATGTAGCCGGTGACCGACCGGGCGCAGTCGGCCGCCACGCGGCTCACCCGTTCGCGCGTGGGCGGCGACAGCGCGTTCTGGATGGTGCGGACCATGTCGGGGCCCTGGATGATCATGAGGAAGGCCAGCACGAAGATCGTGAGCCCCGCCGCCACGGCGTTGCCGATGTTGCGCAGGATGTCGAGGCTGTTGCGTCCCAGCTCGTTGAGCGACTGGCGGAACCTGTCCTGGTTCTCCTCGACGCGCTCGTCGAGGTCGTAGCGGGTGACGAGGTCGCCGATGGGGCCGCGGCCCGCCTTGGCGTCGGCGACGTAGCGGGGCAGGTTGTCGACGAACTCCTGTGACTGGTCGACGATGGGCCGCACGAACGCGTACGTCATGGCCGAGAACAGGCCCAGCCCGAGGAGGAAGACGACGAGCGTGGCGACCGCCCGGCGGAACCGCAGGCGGTGGACGAGGAAGTCGACCGGGGGCGTGAGGATCACGGCGAAGAACCCGGCGATCACCAGCCACGTGACGATGCGGGCCACGTTGCGGAGGATGCCGATGGCGGTGAAGACCGCGACCACCGACAGGATCGAGGCGAAGATGACCCGCCAGGGGATCGGCTCGCGGGCGCGGGCGGGCGGCATCGATCGGCCAGCGTAGCGACGGGCTAACCTCCAGGACCGCCATGGGCCAGCCGATCACCGTCATCGAGAAACCCGCTACGCGCCCAGGCGTCGTGCGCTTCGAGCTCAACCGCAGCCTCACCGGCATGGGACACGAGCGCTACCGCTCGGCAGCCGACGCCACCGGCGACCGCCCACCCGACGAGCTGGCCCGTCGCCTGTTCCGCCGCCCGGGGGTCGAGGCCGTCCACGTGTACTCCAACGTGGTCACCGTCGAGGTGAGCAGCGGGGTCGACGCCGGCGAGCTCCGCGACGAGATCGAAGCGCTGTTCATCCACTACACCGCCGGCGTGACCCCCTCGATCCCCTAGGCGCGGCGCGTGACCACCAGCGATCCGTGGGCCGCAATCCTCGAGCGACTGGACGACGCCGCCAAGCTCACGGGCCTCGACCCCGACCTCCACCGCCTGCTGCGCACGCCGCGCCGGGTGCTCGAAGTGGCCATCCCCGTGCGCATGGACGACGGCAGGGTCGAGGTGTTCACCGGTTGGCGCGTGCACCACGACACCACCCGCGGCCCCGCCAAGGGCGGCATCCGGTTCCATCCCGACCTCGACGCGCGCGAGGTGGCGGCGCTGGCGGCGTCGATGACGTTCAAGACGGCCGTGGCCGGCCTCCCGTTCGGCGGCGGCAAAGGCGGCGTGCGCTGCGACCCCACCCGCCTGTCCATCAACGAGCTGGAGCGGCTGACCCGCCGCTACACGCTGGAGATCTCACCCCTCCTCGGGCCCGACAAGGACGTGCCCGCGCCCGACGTCAACACCGACGGCCGGGTCATGGCGTGGCTGATGGACACGCTGTCGATGATGCGCGGCGAGCTGCTGCCCGGGTCCGTCACCGGCAAGCCGTTGTCGATCGGCGGCACCCGAGGGCACGCGGGCGCCACGTCGACGGGAGTGCTGCTGTGCGCCCGAGCCGCCTTCGCGGCGCTGGAGATCCCGTTCGCGGGCAGCCGGGCGATCATCCAGGGCTTCGGCAAGGTCGGCGGCCCGCTGGCGTTCCTGCTGTCGTCCGCGGGCATGCGAGTCGTGGCCGTGAGCGACATCGGCGGCGCCGTGCACAACCCGGGCGGGCTCGATCCGTCGGCCCTGGCCGACCACGTCGCCCACGCGGGCACCGTGGGGGGCTTCGACGGCGGCGACCCCATCGATCCCGAGGACATGTGGGGCATCGAGTGCGACCTCGTCGTGCCCGCCGCGCTGGCGGGCGCCATCGACGAGCGGGTCGCGGAGATGCTCGACACGAAGGTGGTCGTGGAGGCGGCCAACGGCCCCACCACGCCCGCCGCCGACCCCGTGCTCGACCGCCGGGAGGTCGTCGTCGTCCCCGACATCCTCGCCAACGCCGGGGGTGTGACCGCCTCCTACTTCGAGTGGGCGCAGAGCCGTCAGGGCTACGCGTGGGACGAGGCCACGGTGGCGACCCGGTTGCGGCAGGTCATCGACGAGGCCTTCCAGGCGGTCTGGGCCAAGGCGGAGACGCTCGACGTCTCCCTGCGGCGCTCGGCCTTCGCGCTGGCCGTCGAACGGGTGGCGGAGGCCATCAGCGCCCGCGGCCTCTTCCCGTAGACGGCAATCGGTTGGAAATACTTTCCCTGACTAATTAGTTTGGGAAAGCATGAAGGCGTCAACCGTGAGCCGGGACACCAACGAGCTGGCGGCGCGCCTGCGGCTGGTCATGGCCCGGCTCGTGCGACGGGCCCGGCAGGAGGCCACGACCATGGAGACGACGCCGTCGATGCTGTCCGCCCTGTCGATCGTCGCCAACCTCGGATCGCCCACGCTCGGCGAGCTGGCGGCGGCGGAGCGGGTCACGCCTCCGACCGTCACCAAGATCGTCGCCCGCTTGGAGGACGCGGGGCTCGTGGCCCGCGAACAGGACGCGGGCGACCGGCGCATCGCCCGGGTGCGGCTCACCGACGAGGGGCGGCGCTTCGTCGAACGCACGAGGTCGCGGGCCAGCGCGTACATGGCCAAGCGCCTCCGGACGCTCAGCGACGAGGAACGTGAGGTCCTGGCCGCCGCCGTCCCCGTCCTCGAGCGGTTGCTGGAGGAAGAGCGGTGACCAAGGTGCTCGCCTTCTCGCAGCACGCGTTCCGCTCGCTGCGCATCCGCAACTACCGGCTGTTCTTCACGGGGCAGCTCGTCTCGCTCACCGGCACGTGGATGCAGTCGGTCGCCATGGCGTGGCTGGTGCTGCGCCTGGGCGGCGGCGGCACCGCAGTGGGCACCGTGGCAGGCCTGCAGTTCCTGCCGGTCCTCGTGGCGGGCCCGTGGGGCGGCCTGCTCGCCGACCGTGTCGACAAGCGGCGGGCGCTGATCGCCACCCAGGTGTTCAGCGGCGTGCCCGCACTGGCGCTCACGATCGTCACCGCCACCGGCGTGGTCGACATCTGGATGGTGTTCGTGGCCTCGTTCCTCAACGGGTGCGCCTTCGTGGTCGACGCCCCCACGCGGCAGGCCTTCGTGGTGGAGATGGTGGGCGAGGCCGAGCTCACGAACGCCATCGGGCTCAACAGCGCCATGTTCAACGTGGCCAGGGTGGTGGGCCCTGCCATCGGCGGGCTCCTCATCCCGGTCGTGGGCATCTGGCCCTGCTTCCTCCTGAACACGCTGTCGTTCGCCGCGGTCGTCGGCGGGCTGCTCGCCATGCGGCCCGAGGAGCTGCTCCCGGTCGAGCGGGCGCCGCGGGCCCGCGGGCAGCTGCGTGAGGGGCTGCGCCACGTGTGGTCCTCCACCGAGCGGCGCACGTTGCTGGTCGCCTTGGCGGTCGTGGGCCTCTTCGCGCTGAACACGAACGTGGTGTTGCCGCTGCTCGCTCGGTTCACCTTCGACGGCGACGCCGGCACGTTGGGCACGCTCACGGCGGTGACCGGCCTCGGCTCGCTGGCGGGCGCCTTGGGGGCCGCCGGCCGGGAGTCACCCTCCCCGCGGCTGCTCGTCGGCTCCTGCGCGCTCGCCGCGGTGGCGCTCGGGTCGGCGGGGGTGGCACCCACGTTCTGGCTCGTCCTCGTGGCGCTGGCGCTGTTCGGCGCGGGCGTCATGGCGTTCGTCGTCACCACCAACGCGCTGCTGCAGCTGAGCGTGGACGCCGCCTTCCGGGGACGGGTGATGGCGCTCTACTCCCTCGTGCTGGTGGGCAGCACGCCCATCGGCGGGCCGCTCACGGGGTGGGTGGCCGAGCACTTCGGGGCGCGAGTGGCGCTCGGAGCCGGGGGCGTCGGCACGGTGGCGGCGGTCGCC
>DATAAM010000179.1:0-9069 GCA_036260075.1 Acidimicrobiales bacterium | reverse complement strand
GCGCCCAACGTGCTCGTGGCCATGAACCCGGCTGCCCTCCGCGCCAACCTGGCCGACGTGGCCTCCGGCGGCACGGTCATCGTCAACGTCGACGCCTTCGAGGAGCGGAGCCTGGCCAAGGCGGGCTACGACGCAAACCCGCTGGAGGACGGCAGCCTGGCCGCCTACACCGTGTACGAGGTCCCGATGACCTCGCTGACGTTGGAGGCCACCAAGCCCACCGGCGCCAAGCCTCGCGACGCCGAGCGCAGCAAGAACTTCTTCGCGCTGGGGCTGGTGTCGTGGATGTACACCAGGCCGGTCGAGCCCACCATCGAGTGGATCGAGCAGCGGTTCGCCGACAAGCCGTTGGTCCGCGACGCCAACCTGCTGGCCTTCAAGGCGGGCTACAACTTCGGCGAGACGGCCGAGCTGTTCGGCAACGCCTACGAGATCAAGCCCACCCACTTCGCCCCGGGCACGTACACCAACATCAGCGGCAACACGGCCCTGGCGTGGGGACTCATCGCTGCCGGGCAGCTGGCCAAGCTGCCGGTGTTCCTGGGCTCGTACCCCATCACGCCCGCCTCCGACATCCTGCACGAGCTCTCCAAGCACAAGAACTTCGGCGTGCGCACCATGCAGGCCGAGGACGAGATCGCGGGCATCGGGGCGGCGCTGGGCGCCGCCTTCGGCGGCCACCTGGGCGTCACCACCACGAGCGGCCCCGGCATCGACCTGAAGTCGGAGACGATCGGCCTGGCCGTGAGCCTCGAGCTCCCCCTGGTGATCATCGACATCCAGCGGGGCGGCCCGTCCACCGGCCTGCCCACCAAGACCGAGCAGGCCGACCTCCTGCTCGCCATGTACGGGCGCCACGGCGAGTCGCCCCTTCCCATCGTGGCCCCCCGCACGCCCGCCCACTGCTTCGACGCCGCCATCGAGGCCGTGCGCATCGCGGTCACGTACCGCACGCCCGTGATCCTGCTGTCCGACGGCTACCTGGCCAACGGCGCCGAGCCGTGGCGCCTGCCCACGGCCGACGAGCTGCCCGACATCACCGTGTCGTTCACGACCCAGCCCAACCAGCACACGGAGGAAGGCGACGTCTTCCTCCCGTACCTGCGCGACCCGGAGACGCTGGCCCGTCCGTGGGCGGTGCCGGGCACGCCGGGCCTCGAGCACCGCATCGGCGGCATCGAGAAGTCGGAGCCGACCGGCAACATCTCCTACGACCCGCTCAACCACGAGCACATGGTCCGCATGCGGGCGGCCAAGGTGGCGGGCATCGCCAAGGACATCCCTCCCACCGACCTCGACGACCCCGAGGGCGGCGCCGACCTGCTCGTGCTCGGCTGGGGCTCCACCTACGGCGCCATCGGGGCGGCGGTGCGCCGCGTGCGGGCCCGGGGCCACAAGGTGGCCCACGCCCACCTCGTGCACCTCAACCCGTTCCCGCTCGACCTCGGCGACGTGCTGCGCCGGTACCCGAAGGTCCTGGTGCCGGAGCTCAACCTGGGCCAGCTCAGCCGCCTGGTGCGGGCGGAGTTCCTGGTCGACGCCCGCACGCACAGCAAGGTGCAGGGCCAGCCCTTCGGCGCTGCCGAGCTGGAGACCGTGATCCTGGAGGAGCTGCAGCGATGAGCGACGTCGCCGTGCCGTTGACGACGAAGAAGGACTGGGCCAGCGACCAGGAGGTCCGCTGGTGCCCGGGCTGCGGCGACTACTCGATCCTCACCGCCGTGCAGATGCTGATGCCCGAGCTCGGCGTGCGCCGGGAGAACACCGTGTTCGTCTCCGGGATCGGCTGCTCCAGCCGGTTCCCGTACTACATGAACACCTACGGCATGCACTCGATCCACGGCCGGGCGCCCGCCATCGCCACCGGCTTGGCCACCGCCCGGCCGGAGCTCGACGTGTGGGTCGTCACCGGCGACGGCGACGCCCTGTCGATCGGCGGCAACCACCTCATCCACGCCCTGCGGCGGAACGTCAACGTGACGATCCTGCTGTTCAACAACCAGATCTACGGTCTCACCAAGGGCCAGTACTCGCCGACCAGCGAGATCGGCAAGGTCACCAAGTCGACGCCGTTCGGCTCGGTCGACCACCCGTTCAACCCGGTGAGCCTGGCGCTGGGCGCCGAGGCGTCGTTCGTGGCCCGCACGCACGACCTCGACCGCAAGCACATGATGGAGATCTTCCGCCGGGCGCACGAGCACAAGGGCGCCTCGTTCGTGGAGATCTACCAGAACTGCAACGTCTTCAACGACGGGGCCTTCGAGCAGATCACCGGCAAGGAGCAGCGGCCGCACATGCTGATCCCGCTCGAGCACGGCAAGCCCGTCCGCTTCGGCCCCGACGGGGAGAAGTGCGTGGTGCTCGACGGCCAGGGGCATGCCCGCATCGCCGACGTGGCCGAGGTGGGCGACGAGGCCATCCTCGTGCACGACGAGGCCCGCCCCGACCCCGGCCTGGCCTTCATGCTGAGCCGCCTGTCGCACGGGCCCTACGAGCCCACGCCCATCGGGGTGTTCCGGGCCGTCGAGCGCTCCGACTACGGGTCCCTCATGCAGCAGCAGCTCCTGGCCGCCCAGGAGAAGCGCGGCCCCGGCGAGCTCGCCCAGCTGCTCGCCTCCGGGGCCACCTGGCAGGTGGGGTAGGCACTCGGCGCCCGCTCTCCGGGGGCGGCCGAGGGCAGGGATTTGTCACCCGCGCCTCGAAGGACAGCCTGATTACCGATGGGTAACGTCCGGCTGTACGCTGGTGCCCCGGGCGCGGCCTGGACCGCACCGGGGGTTGGTCGACAAGGGGAAGTCGAGGTGACGTTGCGTCGAAGCAGGCTGATCGCCCATCTCATCGCACTTGCTGCTCTCGTCTCCGGCGCGTTCATCGTGAGCTCGCCCGGCGCGGGCGCCGACACGGCCCAGGTCGGCTACGCCGACGAGGGCTGGTTCGCCCGCAACAAGCCCACTGCACCCCAGGTCGAGATCCCCTGCGAGACGCCGACCGGCACAGCCGTGACAATCCCCAACCAGGGGTGCGGTCCCGTGGCCCCCACGCAGGTGCCCACCCCGCAGTCGAAGCCCACGGGCGCCTACGTCGTGTCGAGCGCGGGCGGCGACGCCTCCGACCGGTCGAACACCGGCGGCGACACCGGGTGGGCAGCCTTCAGCTGGGACATCTTCGACTACATCGGGGCCTCCGTCACGAAGTTCGAGGTGAAGCTGGCCCAAGCCGTCGACAACAACGGCCGCAACAGCGGCGACACCTGGGTGTGGGGGTCCTCGCCCACACCGCCTCCCATCCAGGCCTGCAACATCCTGGAGGGATGGGCGTCGGAGCCCGGCTCCAACCCGTGGGAGACCCGCCCGCTGGCAGGCACGGCGTGCGTCGTGCCCACGGCGGTCACCTCCGTGACAACGACAGGGACGGGGTCGTCGCCTCCCACCACAACCACCGCGGTGTTCACCTTCGACCTCACGAGCTTTGCGCAGTCGTGGCTCGACGGAACCGGCTTCGGTGTGGTGATCAGGCCGGGCACGCCGACCACAAAGACCGAGCTCGCGCCGTTCCAGCTCACCTTCTCGGGCTACAACGACGCCCCCACCAGCAACAACCAGTGCAGCGCGCCCGGCGGCGTCGGGTGCGCCACAACCAAGCCGGTGCTGCCCCAGGTGATCTTCGAGTTCACCCCGGCACCCGAGGACGACTTCGGCGACGACGACCTCGGTGACCTCGACACCGACGGCGAGGAGTTCTTCGAGGACATCGTCAGCGACGACGAAGGGACGTTCGAGGCCGTTCCCGAGCTCGACATCATCCCCACCGACGTGGGGAGCGAGCCGTTGCCCGAGGAAGCGCCGCAGGAGGTCCAAGACGTGGCGCTTCCCAGCACCGAGCAAGGGCGCACACGGCCCATCAGCAACACACCGTTCCCCTGGGCGATCCTCATCCTCCTCCCGCTCGCCGTCGTCGCCTTCTGGGGCACCGGCACGGCGCTGGGGCCCATGGGTGATCCCGTTCCCGCCCGACGTGGCGGCGTTAGCCGCGTCCTTGCCCAACGACAGGCCGCCAACGGCGGCTCCGATCTCACACGAGGTATCTGACGATGCGCAGGCGCCTGCTTCCCACCGTCGCCTTGTTGGCTGTGCTGTCGCTGGTCGTGGCGGCGTGCGGTCAGAAGAGCGGCGTCCACGTCGCCACCGGCGGCAACGCCGAGCTGGCCAGTGACGGGCTCGACGGCGAGGCCGGCGCGGTCGACGCCGAGGGCAACCCCATCGACGGAGGCACCGGCGCGGTCGACGCCGCGGGCAACCCCATCACCGGCAGCGCCACCGGCAGTGCCGGCGGCAGCGCAGGCGGCCGTAGCACCACTCGCCGCGTCGCGGGAGGCAGCGGTGGGACGGCAACGGACGACGGCGACGACGGCGGTGGCGGTGGCACGGCGACCACCAAGGTGTGGGGCAAGACAATCACCATCGGCATCCACGCCCCGATCACCGGGGCGGCACCGCTGCCGAGCACCTTCCAGTCGGCGGCCAACTTCGTGAAGAACTACTACAACGCCAGGGGCGGCATTCACGGCCGATCGCTGGAGATCGAGATCGTCGACGACCAGTACCAGCCCGCAGTGGCGACCCAGCGGTGCCAGGAGCTGGTCAAGCAGCGCAACGCCTTCCTCCTCATCGGTGCCGCGGGCACCGACCAGATCCAGGCGTGCGCCCGGTACGCAGCGACGGCGGCCGTGCCCTACCTGTCGGCCGGCGTGACGGAGAAGGGCCTGACCAGGCTCAAGAACTACTTCGCCATCTCCATGAGCTACCGGGCCCAGGTGCCCTACCTCGTGCAGTACATGAAGCAGCAGTGGCCCGACAAGGCCGCCGATCCGTCGAAGGTCTTCATGGTCTACTCCGACACGCCCAACTTCGGCGACGCAGTGGCCGCCTGGCAGGCGGCGCTGCCCGGCGCCAAGACGATCAAGCTGTCGCGGGTCCCGAGCCAGAGCGAGCTCAACGCCGCCGCCCGGCAGCTCTGCGACGCCCGGGCGACGATCGCCTTCCCGCTCATGGCCCCCAAGGACTGGCTGTTCGTCATCGGCGGCCAGCCCACCGGCTGCACGCCGCAGTGGGCGGGCATCGGCGTCACCATGGGCGTCAACGAGGTGGCCAAGAACGCCTGCCGCAGCTCGGGCGACAAGTTCATCGGCTCGACGTTCTTCTCCCCGTTCCCCGGCAAGGACAAGGCCCCCGGCATGGACGCCGACTTCAAGGCGGGCACATCGCAAGGAGCCAACGCCAGCCAGTGGGACGACATCTGGGTCGCCCTGTGGGGCACCACCAAGGGCATGGTCATGCTGCTCGACAGGGTGGGCCCCGAGCTCACCCGGGCCAAGTTCGTGACAACGATGGAGAGCACGACAGGCCTCAACACCGGCCTCGGCCCCGTGCTCAGCTACGCCCCGGGCCAGCACTTCGGCGCCTTACAGGTGCACGTGCTCAAGGCGACATGCACAGGCTCCTCGGGTGCCTACTCCGGCGGCGAGTACACAACGCCGACAATCTTCCTCGAGTACTGAGCAGCACCGCGGTCCATGGACAAGTTCCTGTCGACGGTGTTGATCGGCCTGATCAACGGCGCCCCCTTCGCCCTGCTCGCCCTCGGGCTGGTCCTGGTCTACAAGGGCAGTCGGGTGTTCAACTTCGCCCAAGGCGAGTTCGGCACGGTGGCGGCCTTCACGTCGTACCTGCTGTCGTTCCGCCTGCCGATGTGGACAGCCATGCTGATCGGCGTGCTGGTCGGCGTGCTGATGGGGCTGCTCACCGAGCGGTTGGTGGTGCAGCCCCTCTTCAACGCGCCGAAGGTGACGCTCTTGGTGGCGACGGCGGCCATCACCAGCGCGTCAATCGCCATCCAGCTCGCCATCGGTGACGCCAGCCTGCGGGCCTACCCCCCGCTCGTCCAGGGCAACGCCATCGAGGTGTGGAGCGTCGCCGTCAAGTGGCAGCAGGTGCTCGTCGTCGCCTGCCTGGTGGTGGTCACCGTCGGGCTGTTCGCGTTCTTCCGCACCGGCATGGGCCTTGCCGTGCTCGCCGCCTCGCAGGAGCCGGTCGCCACCGACCTGGTGGGCATCGGCACGCGGCGGATGTCGGCGCTGGTGTGGGGCATGGCCGGCCTGCTGGCGGGCATCGCGGGCGTCACGATGGCCGCGTTGCAGGCCTTCACCCCCGGCTTCATGACCGCCGACTTCCTCACGTTCGCCTTCGTTGCCGCCGTGGTGGGGGGCATGACCAGCATGCCTGGTGCCGTCCTCGGCGCACTGGTGCTCGGCCTCGTGCAGTCCTTCAGCGCCGTCTACCTCGCCGATGTCGACTGGGTGAGCGAGAACCTCCCTGCGCCGGGTGAACTGGCCGTGTTCACCCTGCTGCTCGGCGTGCTGGCGTTCCGTCCCACCGGCCTGCTCGGGAAGGAGGCCTGATGGCCGTCGCCGACGTCGCCTACGACGAGCCACACTCACTCGGGCGGGTCGCCCTGCGCTGGACGCCCCGCCTGGTGGTCTGGGCGCTGATCGCCGCGCTGGTGCTCCTCTACCCGTTGGCGCTGCCCGACTTCCATGCCCAGCGGTTCTCGCTGGCCGTGATCTTCGCCATCGCCGCCCTGTCGCTCAACGTGCTCATCGGCTACGCGGGACAGATCTCGCTCGGCCACCAGGGCTTCCTCGGCGTGGGTGCCTTCGTGGCCGCCTACACCGTCTCGGTGCAGGAGCAGTCGTTCGGGATCGGCTTGGCCACGGGCGCGATCAGCGGCGCCATCGCCTCGCTGCTCATGGGCGTGGTCGCCCTGCGGGTGCGGGGCCTGTACCTCGCCCTCGTCACCCTGGCCTACGGCCGCATGGCGCAGGAGACCATCTTCAACCTGCGCATCTTCGGGCGGGGCTCCGGTGTCGAGGCGGCCCGGCCCGACTTCCTCGTCGGCGACCGGGCCTTCTACTACTTCACGCTCGTGATGCTGGCGCTGGTGCTGTTCGTCAACTGGCGCTTCGTGCGCAGCAAGGCCGGGCGGGCGGTCAACGCCATTCGGGAGAACGAGCAGGTGGCCGCGTCCTACGGCATCCCCGTGGCCCGTTACAAGCTGCTGGCCTTCGTGGTGGCGGGCGCCTTCGTCGGGCTCGCCGGTGCCTTGTACGCCTTCCGCAACCAGCGGGTCGACTCCCAGGGGCTCGGCTTCTCTCTGGCGCTCCTGCTCGTGATCATCACGGTGGTGGGCGGGTTGCGCTCGCCCGCGGGCATCGTGGTGTTCGCCGCCTTCTTCGACTTGGCGCCGATCTACGCCAGCGACCAGTTCGGCCTGAAGTGGGCCTTCTGGTCGCTCGCCATCGGCTCGCTGCTCCTGGTGCTCACGCTCATCTCCTATCCGGGCGGTGTGGGCCAGCAGATCAAGCCGCTGACGCAGTGGTTGTCAGGCGGCTCGTTCAAGGTCCACCACGAAGAGTTCGTGCAGGAGGGTGTCAGTGGCCGTCCTTGACGTGCGCGATGTCTCGATCCGCTTCGGCGGCCTCCAGGCGCTCTCCGAGGTGTCGGTGCGCGTCAACGAGTGGGAGATCGTCGGCCTCATCGGCCCCAACGGCGCGGGCAAGACCACCCTCTTCAACTGCATCACCGGCTTCTACCGGCCCAACGAGGGAGCCGTCGAGTTCCTCGGCCAGGACGTGACCGACGTGCCCATCCACGAACGGGCGGCCATGGGGATGGGGCGCACGTTCCAGCAGGTCGGCTTGGTGAAGGGCGCCACCGTGCTCGACAACGTCATCACCGCCATGCACACCAAGGTGGAGTACGGCGCTGCCTCCGGGATGGTGGGTGTCCCGATGACGTGGAAGACAGAGCGCGAGCTGCGTCAGCAGGGCATGGAGCTGCTCGACCTCGTGGGGCTGGCCGACCTGGCCCATCGTCGGGTGGCGGGCCTGCCCTACGGCACCATGAAGAACGTCGAGATGGCCGTGGTGCTGGCCACCGACCCCGAGATCCTCATGCTCGACGAGCCCACCTCGGGCATGGGCCCGGAGGAGTCGCACCAGTTCGGCGACCGGCTGCTCAAGCTGCGCAAGGAGCTGGCCCTCACCGTCCTGATGATCGAGCACCACGTGCCACTGGTCGTGGCCGTGTGCGACTACGTGTACTGCCTGAACTTCGGGCAGCTCCTCACGGAGGGCAAGCCCGAGGCCGTGCGCACGCATCCCGAGGTGGTCACCGCGTACCTCGGCGAGGAAGCGGAGGACGTGGCGTAATGGCAGCCCTGCTCGAAGTGGAGGACCTGCGGGCGGGCTACGGCGAGCTGCCGGTGCTGCAAGGGGTCACCTTCTCCGTGCAGGAGGGCTCCACCTGCGTGCTGCTCGGCCTGAACGGGGCGGGCAAGACCACCACCGTGTCGAACCTCGTGGGCCTCTACAAGCCGTGGGGCGGCGCCGTCCGCTTCGACGGCGAGGACGTCACCGGCCACTCGCCCGCCGACCTGGTGAAGCGGGGCATCGTCATGGTGCCCGAGGGCAGGCGCACGTTCCCGCAGCTCACGGTGGTGCAGAACCTCCGGCTGGGCGCCTGGGTGCGACGCAAGGACAAGGAAGGCGTCGACGCGACCATGGAGCGGGTCTTCGAGTACTTCCCCCGGCTCGAGGAGCGGCGCGACCAGCTGGCGGGCAGCATGTCGGGTGGCGAGCAGCAGATGCTGGCCATCGGCCGGGGCATGATGGCCGACCCTCGCCTCCTGGTGATCGACGAGGCGTCGCTGGGCCTGTCGCCGCTGCTCGCCAAGACGGTGTTCCAGGTCGTCGACCGCATCAAGGACGACGGCGTCACCGTGATCCTGGTGGAGCAGAACGTGGGTGCCCTGCGCCACGCCGACCAGGCTCTGGTGATGGAGAAGGGCGAGCTGGTCTACCAGGGCCACGGCGACGAGATCCGCGACTCGTCCCGCCTGCGCGAGACCTACCTGGGCGCCCCCGCCTGAGCGGCCCTCACCGGGGCGGGCCTAGGGGTTGCAGACGCGGCAGGGGGCCAAGCCCTCGGCCAGCGCGTCGTCCTTCGACATCTT
>DATAAM010000178.1:0-15819 GCA_036260075.1 Acidimicrobiales bacterium | reverse complement strand
GAAGCGGGGGTTGGGGATGAGGGAGCGGGCAATCTCCGCGCGCCGCCGCTCGCCGCCGGAGAGCGTCTCCCCCAGCGCGCCGGCCACGTGGCCGAGGCCGAACTCCTCGAGGAGGGTGTCGGCCCGCTTCTCGCGCGCCGCCCGGTCCAGGCCCGGCTGGAGCTCCAGCACCGCCAGGAAGTTCTGCCGCACGGTGAGGCGGCGGAAGATGGAGGCCTCCTGGGGGAGGTAGCCCAGGCCCCTGCGGGCGCGCCGGTGCATGGGCAGCGGGGTGAGGTCCTCGCCATCCACCTGGACGCGCCCGGCGTCCGGCGTCACCAGGCCCACCACCATGTTGAAGCTGGTCGTCTTGCCCGCCCCGTTGGGGCCGAGCAGCCCGACCACCTCGCCCCGCCCGACCTCCAGGGACACGTCGCCCACCGCCAGTCGCCGGCCGTACCGCTTGCGCAAGCCGGAGCACCAGACGGCGGGCGCGGGCGGCAGGGCGGCGACCACGCCTCCGAGGGACGAAGGCCCGGCGTCCGTCGTCACCGCAGGCCCCGGGCGACGGACAGGACCTCGTCGGCATCGAGCGGGCCTGCCACGACGGTGACCACGCCGTCTTTGGCCCACGTCACCGCCGCCATCGACCGGTCTCGGCTGACGAGCAGCGTGGCGGGCTCGCCGTCGACCCGCGTCGCCCTCGCAGTGACCCGGTCCGCGGGCACGGGCAGCGGCAGCGTCGAACCGTCTGCGCCGAACCGGCGCAACGGCGCCGCCACGTCCTCGGGCAGGCCGGGGAGCGAGAGCAGGTAATCGCGCAACGTCTCGAACGGGACGCCGGACGAGGAGAGGGCCCTCGGTGCAATGGCGCGTCCCACCACGAGATCGGGCGTGCCCGACGACTTCGACCAGATCAAGGCGACGCCGGGGCCCGCCACCAGGCGCACGCGGCTCCCGTCCAGGCCCGGCGGCGGAGGCGGCAACGGCTTGCGGGCCTCGGCGGCGGCACGGGCAGCGCGACGCGCGGAGAAGGTGAAGGTGATGCTCGCCTCGCCGCCCACGTGGTAGGTCGGCTCCCCGCCGACGCCGCGAGGAACGGTCGTCACCTCCGGTACGTCGAGGCCGGTCTCCGCCGCCGCCGCGGCCGCGTCGGGCGCCCGGTACACGTCCGGATCCCCGGTCACGACGACTTCGCCGTACGCGCGCAGGTCGGGCAGGGCGTTGAGGTCGGCGGTGCCGACCCTCACCGGAGCGATCTTCTCGGTGCGGAAGATCTGCACCCAGTCGTTGGCGGCGGCCGTGCCTCCGACGGCCAGCACGACGGCGGCGGCGACCCCGGCGACCACGGGACGCCGCAGCAGGCCTCGGCCTCGACCGGCGCGGGGCGTCGCCCCCACCGGCACCCGGCCGGCGACGGCCGCAACGGCCGACAGGCGCTGCCAGGCGACGGCCGCATCGTCGTCCGGCCCTGCGTCGGTTGCCAGGGCGGCATGCACGATGTCGGCGTCCTCGCGGACGGCGGCCAGCCCCCGAAGGCACTCCTCGCAGCTCGCGACGTGCTCGCGGTCGACGTCGGCCACCCCGGCCGGCTCGTCGAGCAGCCGGCGCAGCACCCCCTCAGTCGGATGACGCATGGCTGTTCAGCTCCTTGCGCAACGCGGCCTCGGCGCGCCGCACCGTGGTGCCGACGCTGCCGGGTGACAGGCCAAGCGCGGCGGCGACCTCGGCGTAGCTCAGGCCACTGTGCCGCAGCACGAGGGCCACGGCGTGCTTTCGGGGCAGCCCGGCGAGGGCGGTGCGCACGCGGCTGCGCTCCTCGAGCGTCATCACGGTCTCGGCCACGTCGGATGCGACGGCAGTGACCGCCGTCGCGGTCGTCTCCTCCCGGGAGGCGCGTCGGCGCCCCGAACGGAGGAGGTTGAGGGCGGTGTGGGCCGCGGCCACGGACAGCCAGCCGCGGGCCTCGCCGGCCGGCACCGACGAGCGACCGAACGACAGGAACACCTCTTGGGCGACGTCATCGGCCTCGTCCCGCGAGCCCAGCACCCGAGCGGCCACGCCGACGACCAGCCGGTACTCGCGACGGAAGACCTCCTCCAGGTCGGCGCGCACGGCACCCCGGCCCGCATCCGACACCGTCACGCGCTCCTCTCTCTCGGTCCGCCCCTCCGTGCCGAATCGGCTCCATGCCCTCTACAGCACCGCCGGGATCAGGAGTGTGACATCGGGCGGCGCGCCGGCGGGGGCCGTCCCGATCACAGAGCCGATCGCCGCCGCCCTGTTTGCGCGATGATCCGAACATGCCGTCGACACGGGGAGCCTCGCACGTCGCGCTGACGGTCCGCGACATGGAGGCGAGCGCAGCGTGGTACCAGCGGGTCTTCGGCTGGATCGAGCTTCAGCGGTTGGCAGCCCACGAGGCGGGCACGCCCCGCATCGTGCTGTTCGACCCGTCCAGCGGCTTCGCGCTGACCGTGTGCCGGCCGGAGGACGGGCAGGACGAGGGCTTCGACCACCGGCGGACCGGCCTCGACCACCTCGCCTTCGGCGTGGCCGACGAGGCCGAGCTCGACCGCTGGCTCGCCCACCTCGACGACAACGGGATCGCCCACTCCCCTGTTCGCGACATCGGCCTGGGCAAGCTGGTCTCGTTCGAGGACCCCGACGGCATCCAGCTCGAGCTCTGGGTCAACGCGTCGGCCTGATCGCCGGCCGCTCAGCTGCAGAGGACGTTCTGCTTGCCCCAACCTTCGTAGCCGACGTGGTCGCCGCCTCCTCCGTAGGAGGAACCGGCCGCAGAGGAGAAGTACGCCGAGCTCCAGGTCGACATGACCACGGCGGTTCCCGGTCCGGGCGGCCTGCGGTCCGCTCCCGACGCCCGGGTGGCTTCGGCCATGGCGTCCCAGGCGACGTCCACCACGAGGGAGCGCCCCACGAATCGGAGGTGGATGTGCTCGGCAGGGATGTTGGCGCCGATGCCTGTCCCGAGGTCGTTGCTCGTGCTCAGGTGGGCTTGTCGCACGGACAGCCGACCGGTCGAGACCGTCCTGGCGATCTCGAGCGTGATGTGCCCGCCCCGTTCCGTGCCGTCGTCGAACCACATGGTGGTGTCGAACAGGATCCACTCCACTCGATGCCCGAAGGAGTTGGGGTCGAGCGGCGCGTCGGGATCGAGCAACGCGAACGACAGCCGCATGGCCTTGTCGGTGCAGCGGATGTCCGCGGCCACGAAGTCGAGCGCGGGCTGCGAACGCGACTTCTCGTCCAGATCCGCCCCGTCGGGGCAGCGCTCGTCGGCGCAGCCGCTGTGGTACCGAGCGTCGCCGCTCTCGTCCACGAACAGCGGGTCGTCGCCATTGCGCTTCACCGTCTCCAAAGGGCCCGGTCCGTAGATCCCGACGCCGATCGGCTCGTCGATGCCTGTGCGAGGCGAGCGCCGCGTCGTCGTGGTGGTCGTGCTGGAGCTCGTGGTGCTCGACGTGGTCGTGGTGCTCTCCGGCTCGTCGGAGCCCTCGGGCTCCTGTCCGCCCTCGGGCGGCGCCGTCTCCGCCATGCCGTCGTCGTGTTCGCCCTCGCCCGTCACCCGCACAGACGAAGGGGACGGGACGCCGGACAGGTTCTGCACCACGAGCGCCCCCGTCAGCACGAGGGCAAGCAAGGCCGGGAACGCCCGGCGTCGCCCGATGGAGCGCGCTCGCCGCAGCACCCGCTCGCGCACCACGTCCTCCGGCGAAGGCGAGGGCCATCCGTCGAGGCCCCACCACTCGGCATGCAGGTCAGAACGCAAGGGACACCTCCAGGTCGACGGCGCCGAGCACCTTCCGCAGCGCGGCGAGGCCGCGCCGGGTGTGCTGCTTGACGGCACCGGGGGTGATGCGGAGCTGCTCGGCCACCTGCGCCTCGGTGAGGTCGGCCAGGAAGCGCAGGACGAGGACCTCCCGCTGACGACGGGGCAGCCTGCGCAAGGCGTGGGCCAACACCAAGCGCTCGTCGGCGAAGCCGCCCACCGCCGGGCGGTCGGCGGCGTCGGTCAACGTCGGTCGGCGGCGTCGGCGGGCCATGTCGACGGCCACGTTGGCCGTCACCCGGAGCACCCACGCCCGTCGGTAGTGGAGGTCCCGGACCCGCCGCCACGAGGCCAGCGTGCGGGCCAGCGCCTCCGAGGCGGCGTCCTCGGCATCCTGGCGGTCGCCCAGGATGCGGAGGGCGACGGCGTACGCCGGGAGGTACAGCTCGCGGAATGCGGAGTCGAAGTCGGTGCCGAGCACTGCCCATCTATCGTCCGGGGGCCCGAAAAGGATGACGCGATCTTCCTCAGAGGCGGCCAGAGGCGGCTCGTTCGCCCCCTAGCAGCCGCTGTTGGGGTTGGGGCGGTCCTTGATCGAGGGGTCGACGACTTCGATGTGCACGTGCGGCCAGGCCGGGTCGACGGTGCGCAGCTCGTCGACCTGCGACTCGAAGGGCAGCTGGGTGGCCCGCGGTGCCAGCACCGACTGGCCTGCCACCACCCTGGCGCCCGGGCGCACCTGCACGCCGTCGATGTGGAGGACCTTCACCTCCCACGCGGGGTTGGCGTCCGGAGCGATCACCACGTAGTCGTCGGAGTGCTCGCAGTAGAGGACGTATGTGCCGGCCCGCTTCACCCGACCGGACACCGGGGCACGGATCTCCGCCGTGGGGTCGACCACGACGTCGGCCGCCGTGCGCGCCCCGTTGCCGCGGTCGCGGGCCTCCATGGTGACGGCCTGCACCGCCGTGGGCGCCGGTTCGAGCACACGGGCGCCGTCGTGGTTCGACTCGTGGAGCCCGATCCGCTCCACCCGGGCCGCCGGGTGCACGAGCGTGAGGCCGCCTGCGACGGCGAACGGCGTCCACCCGCTGTCGGCCACGGTGCGGACCGGCGGCGGCGCGGTCGTGGTCGTGGTGGGGACGGTGGTCGAGGTGGTCGAAGTGGCGGTCGGCCCCACCGCCACGTCGGACGCCGCGCCGGTGCACGCCCCGAGCACGAGCAGCATCGAGACGATCCCCCGACGAGCCATGCCTGTCACGGTACCGACCGCCGGTCAGCTGTCGATCGCGCTCGCCGACAATGGGGGCAAGTGACCGATTCGCGGCCTTCGACACCCCCCAGGACGACCTCGTCCGGCGCCGCGGGCCTCAACCGGCCAGCGCGTCGCGCAGCACGGCCAGGCGATCGGGGACGACGCGGTACCACACCCACGTGCCCCGCTTCTCCCGCTCGACCAAGCCCGCCTCGTGGAGCACCTTGAGGTGGTGGCTCACCGTCGGCTGCGACCGAGCCAGCGGCTCCACCAGCTCGCACACGCACACCTCGCCCCCCGGCTGCGCTGCGACGAGGGACAGCAGGCGCAGGCGCACCGGGTCGGCCAGCACCTTGAAGGCGGCCGCCAGCTCCTCGGCGTCGTCTTCGTCGAGGACCGAGGCCAGCACCGGCTCGCAGCAGACGTCCACGGCAAACATATTGACAGACATCGATGCGTTCGCCAACATATCGATGTTCGTCGATACGAAGGAGGCCCGCCGTGTCCCGGGTGCAGCTCGCTCTGAACGTCACCGACCTCGACGCCGCCGTCGAGTTCTACAGCCGCCTGTTCGCCACCGAGCCGGCCAAGCTCCGCCCCGGCTACGCCAACTGGGCCATCGCCGAGCCGCCGCTCAAGCTCGTGCTGTTCGAGAACCCCGACGCCCCCGGGGGCAGCATCAACCACCTCGGCGTCGAAGTCGAGACGACCGACGAGGTGGCCGCCGCCACCGCCCGGCTGGCCGACGAGGGCCTCCCCACCGACACCGAGCAGGACGTCACCTGCTGCTACGCGGTGCAGGACAAGGTGTGGGTCACCGACCCCGACGGCGCCAAGTGGGAGGTCTACACGGTGAAGGCGGATTCGCCCGTGGCCACGCCGTCGGGTGGCGCCTGCTGCGGGTAGCGCTAGCCCGTCGAGGCCACGTCGCGGGCCCGGAACGTCGCGATCGCCGCCACCGCCACCACGCCCACGTACACGGCGATCGTGAGGAACGCCGGCCCGGCGCCCCGCCGGAACGGCGCGTCGTCGGGCGCACCGCCCAACAGGAACGTCGCTGCGTTCTCGCCGATCAGCCACCGCGTCAGCCGCGGCTTCCACGCCCGCACCACGTTCTCGCCGATGACGAGGTAGGCGAAGGCCACGCCGAAGGCGGCGGCCGTGTTGCGGCCCACCATGGCCACGCCCGCGCCGAACACCGCAGTGAGCGCGGTCAACGCGCTTCCCCGCAACATGCCGACCACCAACCCGCTCAACCACGAGGCGTCGGTGCCCGCCGTGCTGCCGCGCAGCCCGGCCGGAAGCAGGGCGAGGCAGAACAGCGCCAGGAGCACGAAGGCGATCAGGAAGGCCAGGAGGCCCGCCGCCAGCAGCTTGGCCGCCGCCACTCGCGTCCGGCGAGGCTCCCACGTGAGCAGGGTGGCGATCGTGCCCGCCCGCCACTCGGCCCCCACCGTGGAGGCGCCTGCCAAGAGCCCGCCGATGGCCAGGAAGACGATCGGCACGGCCAGCAGTGGCCCCTCGTCGGTGTCCTCCGGCCACAGCTCTGTCAGCTCGAACTGCTGCGGCGGCAGCGGTTCGCCGAACGACTCGCTGCACACGGTCTCTCCCGAGGGCGTGGCGGTGCACTGCACGAACGCCCGCCGACCCGGCGATCCCTCGGCGTTGGCGAACGCGATGCCGCCCGCGACCACGGCGCCCAGCAGGGCCAAGCCGACGAGCACCCACACCAGCCGCCGCGACAGGTCGCGGCGCACCTCGGTGAGGAAGAGGCCGATCACGAGGCGTCCTCCTCGGTCAGTTCGAGGAACACGTCTTCCAGGCTGGCCTCGACCGGCCGCAGCTCGGTCAACCAGAGCTGCTCCTTCGCCAGTGCCTCGGTCACCCGGGCGGCCTCGGTGGGTGCCACGTCGACGAGGATCGCACCGTCGTCGCGCCGGGCCGTGAGGTCGGCGGCCGCCAGCGCAGCCAGCGCCGCGTCGAGATCGTCGACCCGCACGAGCATGCCGGCAGCCCGGCCGCTCGACAGCACCTCCTTCACCGCCCCGGACCGCACACACCGGCCGCGGCTCAGGATGGCGACGCGGTCGCAGGTCTGCTGGACCTCCGAGAGGATGTGGCTCGACACGAAGACGGTGCGGCCCTCCGCGCCCAGCCGACGGAGCAGCTCGCGAATCTCCTTGATGCCTGCGGGGTCGAGCCCGTTGGCGGGCTCGTCGAGCACCAGCAGCGCCGGGTCCTTCAACAGCGCAGCAGCCAGGCCCAGGCGCTGGCGCATGCCGAGCGAGTACGTCTTCACCAGGTCGCGGCTGCGCTCGGCCAGCCCCACACGTTCGAGCACGTCGTCCACCGCTCGCGACCCGATGCCGTACAGGCGGCCGAGCAGTTGCAGGTTGCGCCGCCCCGACATGGAGGGGAACAGGGCGGGCGCCTCCACGATCGAGCCGACCCGTGCGATGACCTCCGGCAGCCCGGCAGGCACCTCGGCGCCCAGCATCCGGGCCTGCCCGGCGGTGGGACGGACGAGCCCGAGCAGGCAGCGGATCGTCGTGGTCTTCCCCGACCCGTTGGGCCCGAGGAAGCCGTACACGCCGCCTTCGGGGACCGAGAGGTCGAGCCCGTCGACGGCCACGGTCTGGCCGCCCCGCAGCCGTCGGTACGACTTTCGGAGGCCCTCGACCTCGATGACCGCCGTCACAGGTTGGTACCGACGGGCCCGGGGTAACCCTGCACGGTGCGAATCGGGGACGTGGAGATCCGCCCGCTCGGTGGCGGTCCCGGCTGCCTGGCGATGATCCTGGTGTCGGTGGTGGGGTCGCTCGTGCTCACGCTGCTGGTGAACCTGCTCGTGCGCTGAGAGAGGCCACGGCGGCGGCCACGACGACGAACGCGATCAGCGCCCCGTTCTGCAACAGGCGGTCTCCGCTCGACAGCCGGTCGTCGGTCAGGACGTGGAACACGAGGTGGGGCACCTGCGCGACGATCCACGCCACGGCGAGCGGCACGACGAGGGAACGGGCCGGGCGCCACAGCGCCCATGCGAACAGCACGGTGAAGCCGAGGTACAGGGCGCCGACATCGCGTACCAAGTGTTCGTTGTAGGGCGGCAGCGCCGCCGCCCACTCCCCTGCCGGGCCGCCCGGGAAGTCGTCGAACCAGGAACGTGGCGCAGGCGTGGCCCACACCCCGACCGAAGCGGCCCCGAGGGCGAGGTACGCCAGGCCGGCGCGCACAAGCCGTTGTCGCATGGCCGCACGCTATCGGTCGCGGCGCAAACCCACCTCGTCGAGCTCGATGTCGACGGTGAGGCGCACGCCCGCCAACCGGCCGAGCAACCGGGCCAGGTCGTGCTCGGCCCGCACGCCGAAGGTGATCTCCATGCGCACGCGCCGAGGTACGTCGGTCTCGTCGTCGACGTCGACCTCCAGCCGGCTCGAACGGACGGCCCGGCGCAGGCGCTCGGCGTCCTCGCCCTCGATGCGGTCGACCGGGCGCGGCTCGGCACCCACGTCGGCGGCGACGCCGAGCACGTCGTTCAGCGCGTTCACCACGTCGACGTCGGCCACGACCCGGTCGCCCTTCAGCCGAGGCGCCCGGGCCCACCGGTCGACGTGCAGCCGCAACAGGCCGTCGGCAGGGTCGGCCCTGCCGCGGAGGTGCTCCACGGCGTCGTCGGGGACCTCGGCCGTGCGACCCTCCTGTGTCAGCGTCGCTCGTCGGCCGTCCGACTCGAAGCGGGCGGAGCGGGTGCGTCCCCCGAGCAGGTCGGTGAGGGCGAGCTCGACCTGCGGCAAGGCACCCTCCTCCTCGGCCAGCCGGAACGACCCCTCCAGCTCGAAGCCCACCTCCCGGTCGGGCTGCTCGGTGGTGGCGGCCGCCACCCGGAACCGCAGCGAGCCGCTGCGCACGTTCTCCAAGGCGTCGGCGGCGTCGGACAGAGCGCGCTCCCCTGGCGACGACTCCTCCCCGCACGCCGCCAGCAGCAACGCGACGATCAGCGCCACCGCCCGCCTCACGGCGTGGCCTCCGTGGTGCTCGTCGTGCTCGACCCGGTCGTCGACGTGGTCGTCGGGGCCTCCGTCGTGGAGGTCGTGCCGTCGTCGTCGTCCTCGGCGGTGGTGGTCGTGGTGCTCGTGGCAGGCGGGCCTGCGGGCACCAGCTCCGTTGTCACGACCTGCTTGAGCTCCTCGTAGAGCGCGTCCACCCGCTGCTGGACCTCGAAGACGTCGAGGTCCGACTGGCGCAGGGCCAGCAGCTCCCGGCGGATCTCCTGGATCCGCCGGTTGGCCTCGGCGGTGAAGTGCACGGGGCCGCCCGTCGTGAGGACGAGCTGGTACGCCGAGGCAAGCGTCTCGCAGAGCGAGCACTCGGTGTTGATCGCAATGGCGAGGTTGTCGGTCGTGAGCTCGTCGGGGTTCTCGAAGAGGAGCACGACCTGGAAGGCGAGTGCGATGGTCTGGCAGTCGGTGCAGCTCGCGGCGGCGACGGCCGCGTTGTCTGTGTCGGCTGTCTCCGATATCACCCGGCGGATGGCGAACGCCAGGCGGAAGACGTCGGCGCCGTCGCGGGTGTTCACCGCCACCGCGGTGGTGTCGCCCTGCCCGTGGGCGGCGGGCACGAGCGCCACGAGGGCGGCAACGACGACGGCGACCACGCGCCTCACGGCGCGGCCTCCGTGGTCGAGGTGGTCGACGACTGCTCGACGGTGGTGCTCGTGCTCGACGTCGACGTGGACGTAGAGGTCTGGCGCACGACGCCGCCTCCGTCGTCGTCCTCGTCGTCGGTCGCCGTCGTGGACGTGGTGCTGGTCGCGGGCTCCTCCGCGTCCGTGCTCGAGGGCGGTTGCTCGGCGACGGGCTGCGTCCCCACGGCCCGCCGGTGCGACTCCAACGGACCGTCGCCGCTGGGCAGGCGACGCACCGCCGACGCGCCCTCGAACAGCGTGCCCCGCTCGCCTTCTCGAATCGGCTCGTAGTTCTCCCTCGGCACCCACGCGAACGCCAGGGCCGCGACCACGACGGCGGCGACCGCCAGCGCGCCCGTCCGGGCGAACGGCCGCCCCTCGGTGCGACGCCACACGCCCTTGACCGTGCGCATGCCGAGGCGCACGAGCATGAGGACGATGGCGGTGACCGGGAGCGCCAGCACCAGCGCCTGGAGGATGCCGGTGACGCCGCCGAGCGTGTCGCCCTTGTCGAAGGCGTCGCCGATGCGTCCGGCCTGCTCGCCCATCGAGTCCCACGCCGTCCCCAGCATGCGGGGCAGGTGGACGAGGATCACGATCAGTTGGAAGAACAGCAGCGGCACCACCACGAGCACCCACGCCGTGACCGCCACCCGCACCCATCGCTTGAGCTCGTGCACCCGGTCGTCGCGGCGGCGCCACGGCAGCATGCTGCGCAGGATCGGCCCGATGCGAGCGAAGAGGTCGGGCACGCCGGTGAGGTCGGCCACGATGTAGTACCCGTCCAGCCGCACCACGGGCAGCAGTTGGTGGGCGATCTCGATGTGCTGGACGACCACGACCAGCAGGAGCCACTCGGCGCCCGTGGCGGCGAAGGCGGCGCCCAGCCCGAGGATGAAGACGACGTTGAAGTACACGCCGCCGAGGTCGGTGCGGAGGCGGGCGCGGCGGCTCAGCCGGTAGGCGTCCGTCACGTCGGTGTAGAAGGCGGGCCAGGCGAGGTAGAGCCCGCAACCCATGCGGCCGGGACGGCCCCCGCCGTAGGCGCACCCGGCGGCGTGGCCGATCTCGTGGAAGGCGGCCGAGGCGACGACGAGCCCGAGCAGGGCGAGCACGTACTGCGGCTCGTACAGCGTCTCCCGCATCCCCTGCGCAATGCCGTGGTGCAGGAACAGCCACGCGTCGAAGGCGGCGAACGCCGCCAGCACGAGGACGACCAACGGACCGAAGAAGAGAGGCTTGAACAGCGTGGCCAGCGCGTTCGAGAGCCACTCGGGGATCACCGCAGTGCGGAACCGAAGCGCCAGCAAGGGGTCGGCCTTGCGGACCTTGGGCTTCTCGCCGCGGGGGCCGGTGACGATGCCGAGGGGGTGGAGCTTCTCCTCGACGAGGAAGCGCACGTTGTCGGCGCTGACCGACCGTCCCAGCTCTTGCGACACGTCGACGGCGATCGCGTCGTAGTCGCTGCGACCGTCGACCCGGCGGGCCACCGAGTAGAGCAGCGGCGTGAGCTGCACCACCTGCCCGTCGCTGCGACGGGCGATCGACGGCGGCTCCTTGTAGCCGGAGTCCTCGTACTCGCCGATCAGCTCCACCCCCTCGGCCAAGGCCGGGCGCGAGCCGTCGCCGGATTCGACGAGGCGGCCCCCGGAGGGGCCGCCTCGTTCCTCGATCGCCGTCATGGGCGTCGCTTCGCTAGTTGCTCTGGTCGATGTCGAGGTCCTGCTCGGCGTTCGCATACGCGATCGAGTTGTCCGAGAGGACGTTGGCCGCCACTGCGGCGTTGATGGGGGCGGCCACGTTGGCGTTGATCAGCGACATGGCCTCCCGGTCGGGAAGCTCCTCGCCGGTCTCGGCCTGCAGCTCCTCTTCGGTCAGCTCGTCGGTGGGTCGCTTCTCGAGGTCTGCCACGGCTCGTCCTCCTATGTCGATTGGTCGATCTCCGGCGCCTGGGTGGCGTCGGCGTAGGCGATGGCGCCGTCGGACAGCACGTTGGCGGCGACGGCGGCGTTGATGGGAAGTGCGAGGTTGGCGTTCACCAACGACATCGCCTCGCGGTCGGGAAGCTCCTCACCGGTCTCGGCGTCGAGCTCTTCGTCGGTCAGCTCCTGGTCGTTGCGGTCGTCTGCCACTGCTGCCTCCCTGTTGGCTGGTCGATCTCGTGACGTCGATCCGGCTATGTCGACTGGTCGATGGTGCCGGTCTGCTCGGCGTTGGCGATGGCGACGGAGTCGTCGCTCAGCACGTTGAGGGCGACCGCGGCGTTGACCGGCGCGGCCAGGTTCGCGTTGATCAGCGACATCGCCTCACGGTCGGGGAGCTCTTCGCCGGTCTCGGCCTGCAGCTCCTCATCCGTCATCTGCGGTGTCGCCGGCTTCCGATCGTGGTCGGTCATCGCGGTTCCTCCGTTCGCTTGTCGAGACGATCCGCTGCTTGCTGGACACCCGGACTGTGGAGGGACCGGGCTCGTTGACGTTGGCAGCGACCACCGCATTGACCGCTCCGGCCTCGCCGAGGCGCCGCCGTATCACCTTGCGGACCTTCACCCGTTCTCGCGTTCCCGTGACTCCGCGTGGTCAAACGCGAAGAAGCCGCCCCGCAGGGCGGCTTCTTCGGCGTGCTGGGTGCGACGAGGGCTACAGGACCTCGCGGTCGCGGTACACGACCTCCTCACGGCGGCCGTAGGGGCTGAAGCTGCTCCAGAACAGCAGCGAAGCCAACAGCCCGATGGCGCCGACGATCATGAGGATGACTCCGATCGTGTCGAGGTCGAAACCTTCGGTGGACACGTCGACGGCGAAGGCCAGGATGGCGCCGACGGCAATCAGGAAAACGCTCACGCCGATACCCATGTGTTTCACCTCCTCCGGACGGCTGGTGGCGTTGTAGCCGGCGACGCTCAGTGGCAAACCAGCACGTCCGCCGCCACGCGGAGGTCGGCCACGAAGGCATCGAACTCGCGGGCCCGGCTCGCGTCGTCGGGAGCGCGCAGGATCGAGGAGGGATGCACGGTGGCCAAGACGAGCGGCTCACGGTCCCACTCCACGAGGCGGCCGCGCTGCTCCGTCACCTTGAAGCCCCGGCCCAGCAGCGCCTGCGCCGCCGTGGCGCCCAGGCACACCACGACCTTCGGGCGGAGGAGGGACAGCTCGGCGTCGAGCCAGGGCCGGCAGGCCCCGATCTGCTCGGCATTGGGCTTCTGGTGGATGCGGCGCTTGCCCGCGGGCTTCCACTTGAAGTGCTTCACGACGTTGGTGACGTACGCCCGGTCGCGGTCGATGCCCGCCTGTTCGAGGCCCTTGTCGAGGAGGCGGCCCGCAGGCCCCACGAACGGCTCTCCCTCGCGGTCCTCACGGTCGCCCGGCTGCTCTCCCACCAGCACCACGTCGGCCTGCTCGCCCCCCTCCCCGAACACCGTCTGGGTGGCGTCCCGGTAGAGGTCGCAGCCCCGGCAGCCCGCCGCCGCAGCCCGCAGGGCCTCGAGGTCGAACGGACCGGAGGGCAGGAACTCCGCCGCGGTGGCCACGGCGTCGTCCTACCCGGTGCCGCCTAGAGGTACCGCAGCGGATCGACCGGCGTGCCCGAGACGCGGACCTCGAAGTGGAGGTGGGGGCCGGTCGAGAAGCCGGTGGAGCCGACGTAGCCGACCACCTGGTTGCGCGACACGCGCGAGCCGAGTGAGACGTTGAGCGAGCTCTGGTGGGCGTAGAGGGTGGCCAGTGCGTTGCCGTGGTCGATGATCACGGTCGTGCCGTAGCCCCCTCGCGGGCCTGCGTGGACGACCACGCCGTCGGCGCCGGCCCGGATGGGCGTGCCGTGGCCCGCGCCGAAGTCGACGCCGTCGTGGTAGCGGACGTCGTGGAAGATCGGATGGACGCGGGGGCCGAAGGTCGACGTCACCCGGGCGCCCGGGACAGGCAGGGCGAGCACGCCCCGGCCGCTCGGCTGCGGCGTCTGCCCGCTCTGGATCCCCTTCAGCAGCCCGCTGATCGAGTTGGACTCCGCTCGCAAGGCGGCGATCTCGGCCTGGAACTCGGCCTTGCGGGAGCGGACCTCCTCGAGGATCGACGCCTGCTCGCCCTCTTGGGCCAGCACGGCCTGGCGGACGACGTCCTGCTCCCGGCGGGCCGTCTCGAGCGCGGCCTTGCGCCCGAGCACGACGTTGCGCTGGGCGAGGGCCTGGTCCTTGGTGGCAGCGACCGACTCCCGGAGGGCCACGGTGTCGTCGCGCAGGGCGACGAACCGGTCGAGCGCTTGCTTCTGGGCGGCCACGACGGCCTCCAGGTAGCCCATGGTGGCCGCCAGCTCGCGCATGCTCTCGGCCTTGAACACGACGTCGATGGCACGGGCGCTGGGCTGGCCCACGTAGGCCGCCACCGCCTTCTCGCGCAGCTCGTGCTTGGCCGCCGAGACCTCCTCCTCGGCCACCTGGAGCTTGAGCTGCGTGCGCACGAACTCCGACTGGATGCGCTCGAGCTCTGCCTCGGCGGCGGCCACGTGGGCTTCGGCGGCGCGGATCTGGCCGTCGATGGCGGCGACCTTGCCGTCGAGCTCCCGGCGGCGGTCCTGCACGGCGTCGAGGCGGCCGAGGACCTCGGTCTCCTGCGCCGACGCCTCCGCCACCTGCTCACGCAGCGACTGGATCTCCTGCTTGATCTCGGCTTGGCGCTCCTCCTTGGCCGTGCCGGCTGCGCCCGCGGGCGCGACAGCCGTGGCCAGGACGGCCGTGGCCAGCCACACGAGCGTCAGGGCGCGCCGATGCACACAGAAAGGATCGGCCTGCTGTCAACGACCTTGAGCGAACTGCCGCGATTCGGTCGTTCGGAGCGGATCAGACGTCGAGGAAGCGGTGCACGGCGAGCAGAGAGCCCAGCGTGCCGACGACGGCGCCCACCGCCACCAAGACGATCCCGGTGCTGACGACCTCGTTGACCGTGACGATCACCTGGTTGAACACGCCGATGTCGTAGTGCTCGACGAAGTGGCGGATGAGCACCCGGACCACGAACATGAGGCCGAAGGCGATGGCCGAGCCCACCAGGCCCGCGAACAGCCCTTCCATCATGAACGGCAGGCGGATGAACCAGTTGGTGGCGCCCACGAGCTTCATCACCGCGACCTCGCGCCGACGGGCGAAGATCGCCATGCGGATGGTGTTGAAGATGAGGAGCGCGGCCGACACGAGCAGGAAGGCGGCCGCCACGAGCACCACGATCTGCAGCAGCCGGCTGGCGTCGAGCAGTCGCTTGACGTGCTTGGCGGGGTACACGACGTCGTGCACGCCCTCCCGGGCTTCGAAGCGGTCGGCGACGATCTCGACGAACTCCGGCTTGACGGGGACGACGCGGTACGAGGTGGGCAGGTCCGCGGGCTTCACGCTCTCCACCATCTCGGGGGAGTCGGCGAACATCTCCGAGAACTCCTTGTACGCCGCGTCGTGGTCGACGAATGTGAAGCGCTTGACCTCGGGCATCTGCGACAGCTCGAGCTCGATGGCCTTGCTCTGCGACGGCGAGGCGTCCGCCTTCATGAAGATCGACATCTCGACGCCGCCCCGCCACCGGCCTGTGGCGTTGTCGACGCCCTGCTTCAGGAGGAACGCGCCGCCCACCAGCGCCAGCGACACGGCGACGGTGATGATCGTGGCCACGGTCATGGCCACGTTGCGTCGCAGGTTCGTGAACGCTTCACGCACTGTGTAGTTCACGGACAGCGCCATCTACGACACCTCTCGTCGGAGTGCGAACAGGGTGAGGCGAACCGTGTGGCGGACGAGTGCGGCCACCACCACGGCCAGCACGCCCGCACCGACGGCAGCCGAGGCGACTGCCCACAGGCCGGCGGGGGCGAGCGACAGCACGACCAGCACGACGGCCACTGTCACGGCCGTGACGAGCGCGCTGATGCACGTGAGCTGGAGGTGCCGGTGCAGGAACTCGTCGGCCCGCACCTGGTCGGCAACGGGGGTCATCACGTGGCGTAGCCGTACACGCCGCGGGCCTGGTCGCGCACCACCGTGCCGCGGTCGAGCTCGATCACCCGTCGACGCATCGAGTCGACGATGCCCTGGTCGTGGGTGGCCATGACGACGGTGGTGCCGGTGCGGTTGAT
>DATAAM010000177.1:0-5336 GCA_036260075.1 Acidimicrobiales bacterium | reverse complement strand
GGCAGCACCCCGTTGGTGGGCACGGCGCCGAAGGCGCCCGCCGACCACAAGACCGTCACCGTCGACGTGGGCGGCACCCAGCTCGATCCCGCCTTCGGCAACGACGGCCACCACCTGGCCATCTGAGCCGGCGCCCCTCGGTGCAACGCGACGGTGCCCGGCCGAGGCCGGGCACCGAACGCTCTTGATCCGAAACCGTTAGCTACAGAGGGCGGACCTGCGCAGCCTGGAGACCCTTCGGGCCTTCCTGCACTTCGAACTCGACTTGCTGCCCCTCCTCCAACGAGCGGTAGCCGCTCGATTGGATGGCGGAGAAGTGAACAAACACGTCAGCGCCGTCGGACTGCGAGATGAACCCGTAGCCCTTCTCGGCGTTGAACCACTTGACGGTACCGGTCGCCACGGCGGCGATCCCCCTTCTGCAATACGGATAAAACACGGGGACCTGTCGAACTGCACAAATCCCCGCGACGCACGGTAACAGCAAACGTCGCCCGCGTCACCGATGGATCTTGGTCCCCTCCGGGGTGTCCTCCACCACCCAGCCCTCGGCTTGGAGCCGGTCACGGAGCGCATCGGCCCGGGCGAAGTCGCGGGCAGCCCGGGCCTGGTCGCGCTCGGCCACCAGCGCCGCCGTCGCGGCGTCGACCTCGCTCGCCTCGCCCCGCAGCGGGAGGCCGAACGCCCCGGCGATCTCGTGGGCGGCGGCGGCCGCGGCCACGTCGCCCGCGTTGGCCCGACCCACCAGCTCGAACAGCAGAGCGGTGGCCTGGGGCGTGCGCAGGTCGTCGTCCATCAGCTCGCGGAAGCGGTCGAGCGCTGCGGGGTCGGCCTCGGCGTCGACGGACGGGACGCGGCGAGCGAAGGAGTCGAGCCGTTCCAGCGCGGCTTCGGCGTCTTCGATGGTGTCGACCGTCACCTCCATGGGCGACCGGTAGTGCGACCGCAGCACGAGCAGCCGGTAGGCCCGGGCGTCGTGCTTCGACAGGAGGTCGACCAGCGACGTGAAGTTCTTCAGCGACTTCGACATCTTGACGCCGCCCACCTCGACGAAGGCGTGGTGCATCCAGTGGCGGGCGAACGTGTGGCCCAGGGCGACCGCCTGGGCCCGCTCGTTCTCGTGGTGGGGGAACTTGAGGTCGAGCCCGCCCGAGTGGAGGTCGAAGCCGTCGCCCAACAGGTCGAGCGACATCACCACGCACTTGGTGTGCCAGCCCGGCCGTCCCGGGCCCCACGGCGAAGGCCACGAGGGCTCGCCCGGCTTGGCCTTCTTCCAGAGCACGAAGTCGAGCGGCGATCGCTTCTCCTCGTTGGCCTCCACCCGGGCTCCCGACCGCAGGTCCTCCAACGGCTGCTGGGCCAGCAGGCCGTACCCGGGCACCTGCTCGACGTCGAGGTACACGCCGTCGCTCGTCTCGTAGGCGAGGTCGGCGGCCAGCAGCTCGCCCACCAGGTCGAGCATGCGATCGACGAAGGCGGTGGCGTGCGGGTCGTCGGTGGGCCGCAGCACGCCGAGCGCGTCGACGGCGTCGTACCACGCCCGCTCGAACTCGACGGCCACCTCCTCCGGCGTGCGCCCCTCCTCGGCCGCCCGGTTGATGATGTTGTCGTCGATGTCGGTGACGTTGGAGACGTGCCGCACCTCGAGGCCGCGCCACTCCAGGTACCGGCGCAGGATGTCGTAGGTGAGCGCGGACCGGCCGTGGCCGATGTGCGGCACGTCGTAGACGGTGGGCCCGCAGACGTACATCGACACGCGCCCCGGCTCGCGCAGCGTCAGCTCGCGCACCTCGCCGGTCGCGGTGTCGTGCAGGCGGATCACGCAGGTACCGTAACGCTCCCATGAGCCCGCACGTCCCGGAAAAGCCGTCGCTCGACGGCCTCGAGGCGAAGTGGGTGGCCGCCTGGGAGGAGGGGGGGACCTACCGCTTCGACCGCAGCCGGGCGCGGGCCGACGTCTACGCGATCGACACGCCGCCGCCCACGGTGAGCGGGTCGCTGCACGTGGGCCACGTGTTCTCCTACACGCACACCGACCTGATCGCCCGCTACCAGCGCATGCGGGGCAAGGCCGTCTTCTACCCCATCGGCTGGGACGACAACGGGCTGCCCACCGAGCGCCGCGTGCAGAACTACTACGGCGTGCGATGCGACCCGACCGTCCCCTACGACCGCTCCTTCGAGCCGCCCGCCAAGCCCGAGAAGGACCAGCAGGCGATCTCCCGCAACAACTTCATCGAGCTGTGCCACCGGCTGACCGCCGAGGACGAGCGGGCCTTCGAGGAGCTGTTCCGCACGCTGGGCCTCTCCGTCGACTGGTCGCACACCTACGCCACCATCGACGACCGCTCGCGGCGGGCCTCGCAGCGGGCCTTCCTCCGCAACCTGGCCCGGGGCGAGGCCTATCAGGCGGAAGCGCCCACCCTGTGGGACGTCGACTTCCGCACCGCGGTGGCACAAGCCGAGCTGGAGGACCGCGAGCTGCCCGGCGCCTATCACCGCATCCGC
Source organism: Acidimicrobiales bacterium (assembly GCA_036260075.1). Taxonomy (GTDB): domain Bacteria; phylum Actinomycetota; class Acidimicrobiia; order Acidimicrobiales; family JAHWLA01; genus DATAAM01. The sequence continues at coordinate 2,828 of DATAAM010000177.1, read as the reverse complement.
TTCGACGACATCGAGATCGAGACCACGCGCCCCGAGCTGATCCCGGCCTGCGTGGCGCTGGTGGCCCACCCCGACGACGCCCGCTACAAGCCCCGCTTCGGCTCCACCGTGCGCACGCCGCTGTTCGGCGTGGAGGTCCCGGTGGTGGCCCACGAGCTGGCCGACCCCGAGAAGGGCTCGGGCATCGCGATGATCTGCACGTTCGGCGACGTCACCGACGTCACGTGGTGGCGCGAGCTGCAACTGCCCGTGCGCTCGATCGTGGGCCGCGACGGCCGCATCGTGGCCACGCCGCCCCCGCCCGTCCCCGACGACGAGGCGTGGGCCGAGCTGGCCGGGAAGACGGTCAAGCAGGCGCAGAAGCGCATCGTCGAGCTGCTGCGCGACGCGGGCGACCTGGTGGGCGAGCCCCGCCCGATCACCCATCCCGTGAAGTTCTACGAGAAGGGCGACCGGCCGCTGGAGATCGTGACGAGCCGCCAGTGGTACATCCGCAACGGCGGCCGCGACGGCGACCTTCGAGAGGCGCTCGTGCAGCGGGGCAAGGAGCTGCGCTGGCACCCGCCCTACATGGAGAGCCGCTACGAGAACTGGGTGGGCGGACTCACCGGCGACTGGCTCATCAGCCGGCAGCGCTGGTTCGGCGTGCCCTTCCCCGTCTGGTACCCGATCTCCGACGACGGCGACGTGCGCTACGACTCGCCGCTGGTGCCGAGCGAGGACCGGCTGCCGATCGACCCGTCGAGCGACGTGCCCGAGGGCTTCACCGAGGACCAGCGCGACAAGCCCGGCGGCTTCACCGGCGACCCCGACGTGATGGATACGTGGGCCACGTCGTCGCTCACCCCGCACATCGGCGGGCAGTGGGAGGACGACTCCGATCTCTGGTCGCGCGTGTTCCCCTACGACCTGCGGCCGCAGGGCCACGACATCATCCGCACGTGGCTGTTCTCCACCGTGGTGCGTTCGCACTTCGAGCACGGCTCGCTGCCGTGGACCAACGCTGCCATCTCGGGGTGGATCCTCGACCCCGACCGCAAGAAGATGTCGAAGTCGAAGGGCAACGTCGTCACGCCCATGCACCTGTTGCAGCAATACGGCTCCGACGCCGTGCGCTACTGGGCCGCCAACGGGCGGCCGGGCACGGACACCGCCTTCGACGAGGGGCAGATGAAGGTCGGCCGCCGGCTGGCCATCAAGATCCTCAACGCGTCGAAGTTCGTGCTGTCGCTGCCGTCGACGCCGGGCGAGGTCACCGAGCGCATCGACCGCGACCTGCTCGCGGGTCTGGCCCGGCTGGTGGAGGAGGCCACCACCGCCTTCGAGGGCTACGACTACGCCCGGGCGCTGGAGCGCACCGAGGCGTTCTTCTGGTCGTTCTGCGACGACTACGTGGAGCTGGTGAAGAACCGGGCCTACGCGGGTGGCGACGGCGGGGCGTCGGCGGGCGCCGCGCTGTCGACCGCGCTGTCCGCGCTGCTGCGGCTGTTCGCTCCCTTCCTGCCCTTCGTCGCCGAGGAGGTGTGGTCGTGGTGGCAGGAGGGCTCGGTCCACCGGGCGCCGTGGCCGTCGCCGCCCGAGGTCGACGGCGAGGCCGACGGCTCCGTGCTGGCGGCCACCGCCGAGGTGCTCGCCCGGGTGCGCAAGGCCAAGAGCGAGGCCAAGGTGTCGATGCGGGCGCCGGTGGAGCGGGTGGTCGTCGCCGGCGCCGGGCCGCTGGCGGAGGGCGACCTGCGCGACGCAGGCACCATCGCCAACCTCGTGGTGGAGTCGGGCGACGAGCTGCGCGTCGACGTGACGCTTGCTGTGTAGGTGGTCCGCGAGCTCACACGCGGGCTGCGCAAGCGATGCCCCCGCTGCGGGGGCGGCCGGCTGTTCGAGCGGTGGCTCACGATGAAGGAGCGCTGCCCGACCTGCGACTACCGCTTCGAGCAGGGCGGCGCCCAGGACGCCTTCTTCCTCGGCGCCATGGCGCTCAACATCGGGTTGACCGAGGGGTTCCTCGCCGTGCTGATCGCGGTGTCGTTCGCGCTCACGCTGCCCGACCCGCCCATCGGCCTGCTCATCGGCATCGCCGTCCCGCTGATGGTGCTGGCGCCGATCGCCTTCTATCCGTTCTCCCGCACGTTGTGGGCGGCGATCGACCTCGTCATGCGACGTCGGCTCGGTCGAGCGCCCGACTGAGGCGCGGCCGCAGCTCCTCCTCCCAGAAGCGGAAGAAGCCCTCCTGGTCGGGGCCGACCTGGTGCAGGTAGACGTGGTCGAAGCCCGCGTCGACGTACTCGCGGACGGCCTCCACGTGCTTGTCGGGGTCGGGGCCGCACGGCATGGCCTCGGCGATGTCGTCCTCGGTCACCATGGCTGTGGCCTGGTCGAAGTCGTCAGGGCGCGACAGCTCGGTGCTGAGCGGCCCCTTCAGCGCCGTGTTGGGGAACCACTCCTGGGCGACCCGCCGGGCGGTGGGCTCGTCCTCCGCCCAGCAGAGCGTGACCTGGGCGTGCTTGGGCTTGCCCCGCCCGCCCTTCTCCTCGAATGTCTTCACCGCCTCGGCCTCCGGCGAGGTGGCGACGAGGCCGTCGCCGATGCGGCCGGCCAGCTCGGCGGCCTGCTCGCCCTTGGCGGCGACGAGGATGGGCGGCGGCTCGTCGGGCCGGGTGAACAGGACCGCCTGCTCGACCTCGTAGTACGTGCCTCGGAACGTGACCTCCTCGCCGGTCCACAGGCGGCGGATCACGTCGACGTACTCCTCCAGCATCGACTGGCGCTCGCCGATCGTGGGCCACTTCTCGCCCGTCACGTGCTCGTTGAGCCGCTCGCCCGTGCCCATG
>DATAAM010000176.1:0-2066 GCA_036260075.1 Acidimicrobiales bacterium | reverse complement strand
GCTCGTCGCGCGCCACGGCCGCGGCCTCCGCCTCACCGTGGCCGGAACGGCGTTCGCCGATGACGTGCGCACCAGCCTCGGCCTCCTCGACCAGGGCTCCCGCCGCGCCCGCAGCATCGAAGACCCGGCACGGGGCACGGTCCGGCTCGTCGCGGTGGCCACGGCCGCCGAGCGGTTGCTCCTGCCCGTCGTCGCCCGCTTCCGTGAGCAGCACCCCGAAGCCGGTGTCACCATCCAGGTCGGGAACCGGATGACGGTGTGGGAGACCTTGCGCCACCACAAGGCCGATCTCGTCTTAGCCGGGCGGCCGCCGGTCGCCGTACCGGCGGACACGCTGGCCCTGGGCGAGAACCGGCTCGTCGTCATCGGCCCCACGTCGGCGACGCCACGGACGGACGGTGCCGATGCGGTGCACGACCCGGCCCGGGAGACCTGGCTGTTGCGCGAACCGGGATCCGGGACGCGCGCCGCAGCCGATGCCCTGCTCGCCGAGCTGGGCATCGACCCGCCCACGATGATCCTCGGGTCCAACGCCGCCATCGAGCGAGGCGTGGAGCTGGGGCTGGGGGTGGCGTTGATCTCCCTCGACGCCGCCGCCGAATGCATCTCCCGGGGGTCCGTCACCGTGTGGGCGTGCCCGGGCACCCCCATGGACCGGCCTTGGCACCTGGTCTGCTACTCAGGTGAACCGCTGGGCCCGACTGCCCTCGCACTGGTGAGATCGATGGTCCGGCCCGGCGGCAACCTGAAGGCGACGGCCGAGGGAAGGCGGATCCTCCGAGCTGAGGGCGCGACTTGAGCGCCAGCGGTCCCACTGAGAAGTGGGTGGCCGACTTCGCCTACTGCCCGACGTGGTCGGGCACCGTGTACGTGGCTTCGTCGTCGACGCCTTCTCCCGGCGGATCGTGGGATGGAAGGCGTCACGGACGATGACCACCAGCCTCGTGCTCGACGCGCTCGACACGGCGGCCCGGGTGAGGCGGGGAATCGACGTCGAAGGGGCTGATCTGTCACTGGGATGCCGGCGGCGCCAGCTCGGCGCCATCGACCGACTGCCCAGCGGGCCGGACCCACGGCCCCTCCTCCGTGACGAGCCGTCGCCGTCGGATGCCATCGCAGTGGTGCGCGGCGGGGCCGAGGTCGTCGACATCGTCGACAAGCCGGCTGGCCCGGTCGGGCACGTAGCACCTGACGATCGAATGGCAGTCCCGCGTTTTGCTGCGTAGGGTGCCTCGGTCGAGATGACGGCGTCCGAGATGTTGTTGATCGTTGTCCCCGCGCTGCCCGGCATCGCCGCCGTGGCGATCGCCGTCGCCCGCCCCGAAGGAGAGCGGTCCGCCCGATGGGCGGTCCGAGCGGCCTCTGGCGCGTTCGCCGCGGCGATCGTCGTGACGCTCGTCGTGGCTGTGGACGACCCGGTCGCATTCGTGATCGAGACGGGCGATGGCGATGCGCTCGTCGGCCTGCATGCGAGTCGCGTCACCGCTGTGTTGGGCTTGCTCACGACCGGCGTCGGCTTGGTCGTGCAGTCCTTCGCCGACCGCAACCTGCAGCGGGATCTTCGGGAGCGCCGCTTCTTCGTACTGGCCTCGCTGCTGACGGCGGCGACGACGTCGGTGGCCTTGGCCGCCACCCTCGGCCTGCTGTGCGCCTCCTGGATCCTGGCCGGCCTCGCGTTGGCTGGGCTGGTGACCCACCGGGCCACCTGGGGACCGGCGCGGCGCGCGGCCCGGCGGACCCTACGCAGCCTCTGGGTGGGAGACGGCGCGCTCCTGGTGGCCACACTCCTCACCGTCGTCTCCGTGGGCGAGATCGACCTCCGCTCGCCCGCCGAGGCCGCCAAGGAGCTCGCCGACGCGTCGATCCCGGTGCTCGGTGGGAACGTGCTGTGGGTGGTCGCCGTGCTGCTGACCGTTGCCGGCATATCCCGGTCCGCGCTCGTACCCGTGCACCAGTGGCTGCCGTCCACGATCGCAGCCCCCACGCCGGTGTCGGCGCTGCTCCACGCAGGCGTGGTCAACGGCGCCGGCATGCTGTTGGTGCGACTCGCTCCGGTGTTCGGGTCG
>DATAAM010000175.1:0-13354 GCA_036260075.1 Acidimicrobiales bacterium | reverse complement strand
CGGGTTGCGGATGCCGGCCGCGAAGAACTCGAGGAAGCGGATGCTGGCCCGGTCGCCCGCGGCATGGATCCGCGCGGGCGCACCGCTCGTAGCTCGGTGATGACTTGGCTCGGCTGCTGCCCGCTCACCGGCGCGGCTCCCAGTACCGGCCCGTCTCGCCGCAGCCGCTCTCCAGGCCACGGTAGGTGGTGCAGAAGTGCTGCTCGGCCGGCTTGCTCCGCATCCTGCCGGTAACCAGCAGTTCGGCCTTCCGTTTGGCAGTGTTGTCGAGCCGCGCCGAAGGATGCACCTCCTCGGGCGGGCGCCACAGGACCGCCTGGCGGCGGGCGGTGCGGCGGGCTTGGCGCACTTGGCGGCGCAGCCGCTGCTCGGCGGCCTGGCGCCGGAGGTGGTCCATGCGTTCGGCGATGGCGATGTGGTGGACAGTGCTCTGCAACACGAGTCTCCTTTCGCGAGAAGGACGCGAGAGAGGGGGGCGGGGAACGCGGCGCGGGGCGGGCCGGGCTAGCCGCGTACGAGATGGCCCGCGGCCGACCGCAGCGCCACGAGTGCGGGCTTCATGCGGTCGGCCATGGCGACCGTTCTACTCGTCGCCTCCGCCCGATGCCGGCGAATTTCCGGCCACCTCGCGGGCCCAGCGGTAGTCGGGCTTGCCCGAGGGCGAGCGCACGATCGACTCCACCGGCACCACCTGCCGCGGTGCCTTGTAGGCGGCCAACGACTCCCGGCACAGCGCGGCCAGCTCGTCCACGTCCGGAGGCGCGGCGCCCGGACGGGGCGCCACCACGGCGACGACCCGCTCGCCCCACCGCCGGTCGGGCACGCCCACCACCAGCGCGTCGAACACGGCGGGGTGGGCCTTGAGCGCCGCCTCCACCTCCTCGGGGTAGACCTTCTCGCCCCCGGTGTTGATCGACGTCGACCCCCGCCCCAGGACCGTCACCGAGCCGTCCGCCTCCACGCAGGCCCGGTCGCCCGGCACCGCCCACCGCACGCCGTCGACCACCGGGAAGACGGCGGCCGTCTTCTCCGGGTCCTTGTAGTAGCCGAGGGGGATGTGGCCTCGGCGGGCCACCCAGCCCAGCTCGCCGCTGCCGGGCTCCACCGGGCGCAGCCCGTCACCCAGCACGGCGGTGCTGTCGTCGTTGGGCGTGAAGCGCACCGGCCCGGCTGTCCTCGCCGGAGACCGGATGCCCGCGGCCGACACCACCTGGCCCTGCCCGCCCGTCTCCGAGGCGCCGAAGCCGTCGACGACGAGCACGTGGGGGAGGAGGCGCAGCAGGTCGTCCTTCACCGTGGGCGAGAGGATGGCGCCGCCCGACAGCACGGCGGTGAGCGCGTCGAGCGGCCAGCGGTCGGGCCCGGCCGCCTCCAGCGCGTCGGCCAGCGGCCGGGCGAAGGCGTCGCCCACCACCACCAGGAACGCCACCCGCTCGGCGTCGGCCAGCTGCCACACGCGCTCGGGCACGAGGCCGGGGTCGCGGTCGATCACCACGCAGCCGCCCGCCAACAGCACCTGCAACGCCATCCAGTGGGCGGCGCCGTGCATGAACGGCGGGGCGGTGAGGCATCGGTGGAACCCCGACTGCGCCCGCTCCGCCACCTCGAACGGGGAGCCGACCGGCGGCCCGCCGGGGTTGCCGCCGCCCAAGGCGGCGAAGAACAGGTCCTCCTGGCGCCACATCACGCCCTTCGGCACGCCGGTGGTCCCGCCCGTGTAGAGGATGTAGAGGTCGTCGCCGGAGCGGTCCTCGAAGTCGCGCTCGGAGGAGGCAGCGGCCACCGCCTCCTCGTAGGGGACGCCCCGCTCGAGGCGGGGGACGGTGGTGTCCGCCCCGTCGAGCACGGCTCGCAGGGCGGGCTCGCTCAGCACGGCCACCAGGTCGGCGTCGGCGAACAGGTAGCGCAGCTCGTCGGCCACGTAGCGGTAGTTCATGTTGACGGGGACGGCCCGCAGCTTGAAGCAGGCCAGCATGGCCTCGAGGTACTCGTTGCCGTTGAAGAGGTGCAGCCCCACGTGGTCGCCCGGCCCCACGCCGAGCGTGGGCAGCACGTGGGCCAGGCGGGTGGCCCGGTCGTCGAGCTCGGCGAACGTCAGCCGACGGCCGTCGCACACGATCGCCTCGCGGTCGGGCACGGCGTCGGCGACGGCCTCGAAGAGGTCGGCCAGGTTGAACGTGGTCACGGCGGACTCGGATCGTAGGAGGAGGCCCTCGTCACGGTCGCATCCGGGGTGTACGTTGTGCCGTGCGGCCGTGCCCCGTACCCCCCGGCGGGCACGGGTCGTGAGGAAGGGGGCCTGGGGACGATGGCCATCGTGGAGGGCGACCAGTTCTCGCTGGTCCTCACCCGCACGCTGGGAACCGTGGTCGTGGCGGTGTCCGGCGAGGTCGACGCTGCCGGCTCCGAGAGCCTGCGCACGCGGCTCGACGACGTGATCGACGACGAGTCGCCGCTGTCGCTCGTCGTCGACTTGCAGGAGCTCACGTTCATGGACAGCACCGGCCTGGGCGTGCTCGTCCACGCCCTCAAGCGCATGCGCGAGCGGGGCGGCGACCTCACGCTGAGCGCGCCGTCGCCCGCCACCCGCAAGCTGCTCGACATCTCCGGCCTCGACCGGATCTTCCCGGTCAGCCGCGTCTGAGCCCCGCGCCTAGGTGTAGTAGCGGTACACCACCTGGGCCACGCAGGCGGGCTTCTCCTGGCCCTCCACCTCGAACGTCACGTCGAGCGTGACCTGAGCACCGCCGGGGATGTCCTCCACCTGGGCCACCGTGGCGCCTGCCCGCAGGCGCTTGCCCACCGGCACCGGCGCGGGGAACCGCAGCTTGTTGATGCCGTAGTTCACCCCCATGGCGATCCCGTCGACCAGCATGATGCTGCCCAGCAGCACGGGGGCCAGCGAGATCGTGAGGTACCCGTGGGCGATGGGCCCGCCGAAGGGGCTCTCCTTGGTGGCCCGCTCGGGGTCGACGTGGATCCACTGGTGGTCGCCGGTGGCGTCGGCGAAGCGGTTGACCTGGTCCTGGGTCACGTCGAGCCAGTCGCTGTAGCCCAAGTGCTCGCCGACCTTCTCCTTGACTCCCTCGATGCCCTTCAGAATCGTCGTCACGGGCGACGACCGTAGCGGCGGCGTCGCTACTTGAACCAGATGCGCTGGTACTCGCGGCTCTGCGGGTGCAGCAGCAGGGCCACGAGCGCGATCTCGAACATGAGGTTGATGAGGTTGGTGCCGAGCACGTCGTCGAGGCCGTTGAGGAGCAGGCGCAGCACGAACGGGAGGAACGCCACCGCCAGCGCCAGCCCGTACGCCCACCTCTTCTCGTTGGCCACGCCGTACCCGGCGCCCACGTTGGCGACGATCAGCAACAGGCCGATCAGGCTCCCCAAGCCGCCGTAGAACGCCGTGAAGAACGCGTTGATGTAGAGGAGGAACACGGCGATCTGCAAGGTCTGCGGCTGCGACTGGTTCATCCAGCGGCGCTGTTCCATGGCGCTCAGTCTGGCAGCGCGCCGCTTCCCGCGGTGGCACGCAGCTGGCCGCAGGCGGCGTCGATGTCGGTGCCGCGGTTGCGCCGCACGGTGGCGTTGACCCCCGCCGACCGCAGCCGGTCGCGAAACGCCCGCACCCCCGCAGGCGGCGTCCCCCGGGTCGGGTAGCCGGGCGTGGGGTTGAGCGGGATGAGGTTGACGTGGGCACCCAGGGGCCGGGCCAGCGCCGCCAGCCGGGCGGCGTCGACGGGCCGGTCGTTCACCCCGTCGATCAGCGCCCACTCGAACGACAGCCGCCGGCCCTTGGCCGCCAGGTACTCGCGGCACGCCTCCGTCAGCTCTCCCAGCGGGTAGCGCCGGTTGATCGGCACCAGCTCGTCGCGCAGCTCGTCGTCGGCCGCGTGCAGGGACACGGCCAGGTTGACGGGGAGGCGTTCGCCCGCCAGCCGCCGGATGCCCGGGACGATGCCGACCGTCGACAGCGTGAGGTGGCGGGCCGAGATGCCGACGTCGTCGTGCAGGCGCTCCACGGCCGCCCACACCCGGTCGTAGTTGGCCAGCGGCTCGCCCATGCCCATGAACACCACGTTGCCCACCCGCCGGGGTCGGGCCGCCCGCATCGCCCGGACCACCTGCTCCACGATCTCGCCCGTCGACAGGTTGCGCTCGAACCCGGCCTGGCCGGTGGCGCAGAACCCGCATGCCATGGCGCAGCCGGCCTGGGTGGACACGCACGCCGTCGAGCGGCCCCGGTAGTGCATCAGCACCGTCTCCACCCGGGTGCCGTCGTGCAGCGACCACAGCCACTTCACCGTGTCGCCGCCCTCGGACACCGAGCAGGCCACCTCCCGGAGCGCAGGCGCGAAGGCGGGCTCCGCCGCCAGCCGTCGCCGCAGCCCGGTGGGCAGGTCGGTGAGCTCGTCGGGCTCGACGGCCCTGCGGTACAGGCCGTCCCACACCTGGCGCACGCGGAAGGCGGGCTCGTCGCCGAGCAGGGCGGCCAGCTCGTCGGGCGTGAGGTCGTAGCGGCAGGCCACCGGTCCAGGGTAGGTAACGTCGTCGACATGGCGCGACGGACATCGACGGCCCATCCCACGGCCCGTCCGACGGGCGACGCGCCGCCTGCGCCCGAGCACCACCACCGCGACGTCCGAGGCGGCACCGCCCGGGCCGCCGTGTTCGGCATCAGCGACGGGCTCGTGTCCAACGTCTCGCTGATCCTCGGCGTGGCGGGCGCCCACCCGTCGTCGAGCCTGGTGCGGCTGGCCGGGTTGGCGGGCCTGCTGGGCGGAGCCTTCTCGATGGCGGCGGGGGAGTACGTGTCGATGCGGGCGCAGACCGAGCTCCTCGAGCGGGAGCTGGAGCTGGAGCGCACCGAGATCGCCCGCCGGCCCGAGAACGAGCGGCGCGAGCTGGTGCAGCTCTACCGCAGCCGCGGGCTCGACCGCGAGCTGGCCGAGCACCTCGCCACCGAGATGCACCGCAACCCCCAGCTGGCCCTCGAGACCCATGCCCGCGAGGAGCTCGGCATCGATCCCCACGAGCTGGGCTCGCCCCGCGGCGCCGCCCTCTCCTCCTTCGCCGCGTTCGCGGGCGGTGCCGTGCTGCCGCTGCTGCCGTGGTTCGTGGCCTCGGGCACAGGGGCCGTCCTGGCCTCGGTCGTGCTCGCCGCCGTGGCGGCCGTCCTCGTGGGCGTGGCCCTGGCCGGGTTCACCGGACGATCGGTGGCGCGCTCGGCCCTCCGGCAGCTGGCCTTCGCCGCCGCCCCTGCCACCGTCACCTACGTCGTCGGCACCGTCGTCGGCGTCAACGTGTGACGACGCGCTCCACGGTGAAGCCCATCGAGCGGTACAGCTCCACCGCCCGCGCGTTGCTCTCGTCGACGTAGAGCATCCCGACCGTCAGGCCCTTCGCGGCAAGGTGGTCGAGGCCCGCCAGCACCAAGCTGCGACCCAGGCCGCGCCCCTCGAAGTCGGGGTCGACCGCGATCACGAAGATCTCGCCGACCGGTGGGTCCTCGTCGTCGTGCACCTTGGTCCAGCAGAAGCCCGCGAGGCGCCCGTCCACCTCGTGCAAGAGGAAGCCGGCGGCGTCGAACCACGGCTCCTCCGTGCGGGCCCGCAGCTCTTCGACGCCCCAGCCGCCCTGCTCGGGGTGCCAGTGGAAGGCCCGGTTGTTGACGTCGAGCCACGCTTCCTCGTCCTGGCCCACCACGAACGGCCGCACGTCGAGCTCGTACGGCTCGTCGACGGGCAGGGGCCGACGCATCCGGTACAGGTTGCGCACGAGTGGCAGGGTAGTGGTCGACATGGCCCGCCCCCGGTCCCCGAAAGGACGGGCGCGCGAGACCGTGACGCGGTTGGCCGCGGAGTACCCGGGGACCGCTCGCGAGCTCTGCGCGCTCCGTCACGACTCGCCCTACCAACTGCTCGTGGCCACGATCCTGTCGGCCCAGACCACCGACGAACGGGTCAACTCGGTGACGCCCGCGCTGTTCGCCCGCTTCCCGGCGCCCGCCGACCTGGCCGCCGCCGCCCCGGAGGAGGTGGAGAAGCTGATCTTCCCGACCGGCTTCTTCCGGGCGAAGGCCAAGAGCATCATCGGGATGGCCGCCGCGTTGGAGGACCGCTTCGGCGGCGAAGTGCCCCACCGGATGGAGGACCTCGTCACGCTGCCCGGCGTCGGCCGCAAGACGGCCAACGTGGTGCGCAGCGTGGGCTTCGGCGAGCCGGGGTTGCCGGTCGACACCCACGTCGGGCGACTTTCACGTCGCCTCGGGCTCACCCTCGAAGACGACCCGGTGAAAGCGGAGCACGACCTTGACGCGCTGGTGCCGCCTGCCGAACGGGGCGCGTTCAGCCTGCGCCTGATCCTGCACGGCAGGCGGGTGTGCGCGGCCCGCACGCCGCGCTGCGAGGCGTGCGTGCTGAACGACTTCTGCCCCTCGTCGCGGGTGCCTCAGGGCATCGGCACCCACACGCGGACGAAGAAGCCGTCGGGCAGGCAGCCGGGCACGCCCGGCGGGTAGTCCTGGTCGTGGCCGAGGTGCGGGTTGGCCCGGTGGTCCCACGGCGTCGGCAGCACGCACTCGCGCGGCCCGCCCAGCGGGTACCACCACGGCTCGTCTTCACGGGTCACGTAGGCGTTGACCTCCACGCACTCGGCGTGGGCCGCCCGGGCGTCGCCCACCACGACGGCGGCGGCGACGGGCAGCAGCACGGCGGCGAGCCGCGCAAGCCTGGTGGTCATCGGTCCCTCCCCTCCCGGCGCCTCCCCTGGGCACCGTCACCCATTGTGCGCGCGCACAGCCCCTTGAAGCCGGAACGACGGCGCCCTACGGTGTCCCCCGGCGCATCGAGCACCTGGGGGCGTGCGTGGCCTTCGATCTCCTGCGGTCCAACTCGTCGGCGGCCGAGCCCGAGTGGGACGAGCTGTACCGCCGCCACGCCCCCGACCTGCGCCGCCTGATCGCCCGGCGCGTGCCGCTCGACGCGCCCGTCGACGACCTGCTCCAGGAGGTCTTCTACCAGGCGTACCGGAGCCGCCACCGCGTCGACCTGTCCGAGCCCGCGTGGCCGTGGCTGGCCACGATCGCCCACCGGGTGTCCATCGCCTGGTGGCGGCGTCGGCGACCCGACGGCGCGATCGGAGCTGTCGACGTGCGAGGCGGCTCGGAGGTCGTGCCGGGCTCCGACGAGCACGTGGCCGCCATCCTGGAGGGCGAGCGCGTCTCGACCGCCCTGGCCCGGCTCAGCCCGCGGCACCGGTTCCTGCTGGTGAGCCACGCCGCGGACGAGCTGTCGTGCGAGCGCTTGGCTCGGGCCGAGGGGAGCAGCGCCAAGGCGGTGAAGTCGGCGCTGGGCCGCGCCCGCACGCACTTCCGTCGGCACATGGAGGGGCTGCCCGCGGCGGCCGTCGCCTGCCGGCGGTGGTGCGCGCGGCACCAGCGCGTGGCGCCGGTGGCCGAGGGGGTCGGACCGTGGGTGGGCGCGGTCGTCACGCTCGGCGTGGTCGCCACGCTGTCGGTGGCACCGGTCGCCATGCGGGCCGAGGGCCGGGACCGCCCCGCCGACGGCCCCGACGCCGCCGGTGCCGTCGACCGGCCTGCGGTGGCGGGCGCGTCGGGCCACGGGCCGGGCGCGCCCGTGCCCGCGCCCGCAGCGGGTCGTGGCTCGCAGCGGCCCAGCGCCTCCGCGTCCGCGCCGCCCGGTGCGAGCCCCGCCCGCACCGGCACGGCGGTGGCGGCGGCCGTCGTCGGCACGAACGCCGACGTGCGGCGTTCGCCCGAGGGCACGTGGACGGTGCTCGACGTCCACGTGCACAACCCGGTGGCGGGCGACGGCGTCAGCGTCGGCGCCACAGTCCGTTGCACCTCGGGCGCGCTGGCGGGCGCCGCCTGCGCGGTGGGCAGGGCGCTCCCCGCCCCCGAGTGATCAGGGCACCGGGACCCAGACCTCCAGCCAGAAGCCGGGCGCAGGCGAGCCAGGATCGTCGGGGTTGTTCTCCGCCGAGGTCCCCACCATGTGCTCCCAGTCGGTGGGCACCACGCAGTGGTCGGGCCCGCCGAGCGGATACCAGCTCGTCCCGCCGTAGTACCGGACCTCCACGTCGAGCTGCACGCAGTCGGCGTGCGCGGCCGGCGCGGCCACTGCGCCCCAGCCCGCCCAGGCCAACAGACCGGCCCCGAGCGCGCGTCCCAGCAGTGTGCGTCGCATGATTCGACCCCCCTTCTCCCGAAGCCCCCCGGCTCCGGTGCCTCTCATTGTGTGCGCGCGGAACCTCGTCTGCACAAGGCGCGAGATAGATGGGCAAGGGGGACCGGACGAGGAGCGTCGCGGACCAGGGTGCAGCACGCGTTCGAGGCGAGGCATTGGGGGGGTGCCGAGCCCGACGCACGCCGCATCGGCCGGCCCGGCCGGCGGGGGATGGTCTGCGGCGCTTCTCGACGGGCGAGCGCCCCGCGGCCTCAGCCGGTGGGCAGGAGCTGCTCGCGCAGCAGGTGCTCCTCGAGCCCGGCGGCCGCCAGCGGACGGGCGAAGTAGAAGCCCTGGCCGAGCTGGCATCCCAGCTGCAGGAGGTGCGAGAGCTGTTCGGCCCCCTCGATGCCCTCGGCCGTGACCTGCACGCCGAGTGTGGTGCCCAGGCCCACGATGGCCCCGACGAGCGCCGAGCGCTCCCCGGGCGTGTCGCCGAGGCTGTCCACGAACGACTTGTCGATCTTCAGCACGTCGACGGGGAAGCGCCCGAGGTAGCTCAGCGACGAGTACCCGGTGCCGAAGTCGTCGAGCGCCATGCGCACGCCCAGGGCCTTCAGCTCTTCGAGCCGGGCGGCGGCGGCGTCGGCGTCGTCGAGCAGGGTGCTCTCGGTGAGCTCCAGCACGAGCGCCTCGCTCGGCAGGCCGCTGTCCCGCAGGGCAGCCGCCACGTCGTCGACGACGCGGGGGTGCTGCAACTGGCGCACCGAGAGGTTCACCGACACGCTCCGGGGCGCGTGCTCGCCCAGCCGCCTGCGCCAGCCGGCTGCGTCGGCGCACGCCTGCCGGAGGACCTGGATGCCGATGGGCACGATGAGCGCCGTCTCCTCGGCCAGATCGATGAACGCGGCGGGCGGGAGGATGCCGCGCTCGGGGTGGTTCCACCGCACGAGCGCCTCCACGCCCACGGTGGCACCCGTGCGCAGGTCGACGATCGGCTGGTAGTGCGGCTCGAACTCGCCCGCGTCGACCGCCCGTCGCAGGTCGGCCTTCAGCGCCAGCCGCTCGACCACGGCGGCGTGCATCCCGGCCTCGTAGATCTCGAACCGTCCCTTGCCCTGGCCCTTGGCGCGGTACATGGCGAGGTCGGCGTTGCGCAGCAGCTCGGCGGCGTCCTCGTCGCCACCCCGGCCCAGCACGATGCCGAGGCTGGCGTTCAGCGACACCAGGCCGGTCTCGAGCTCGAAGGGGTTGCGCAGCTCCTCCAGCAGTCGCCCGCCGATCTCGTAGGCCATGGCTGGGTTGGGCAGGTCCTCCAGCAGCACGGCGAACTCGTCTCCGCCGAGGCGGCAGGCGGTGTCGCCCGGCCGCAGGGCGGCGGCGATGCGCTCGCCCGTCATGCGCAGGATGGTGTCTCCCGCCTCGTGGCCCAAGCCGTCGTTGACGGTCTTGAAGTCGTCGAGGTCGAGGTAGAGGACGGCAAGGCGGGCGCCCTCCTTGCGACGCGTGCCCGACAGCGCGTGCTCGATGCGGTCGAGCAGCAGGGCGCGGTTGGCCAGGCCGGTGAGCGGGTCGTGGAACGCCTGGTGCACGAGCTGCTCGGCCAAGGCCTTGCGCTCGGTGATGTCGCGGAAGTTCACCACGATGCCCTCCACGGCGGGCTCGTGGAGCAGGTTGGTGACGCTCACCTCGAGCCAGCGCCAGGAGCCGTCGCAGTGGGGCGCCCGCAGCTCCATCTTGGCGACCGACCCCGCCGTCTGCAGCAGCCGGTCGAACGTCCGCAGCGCCATGGGCACGTCGTCGGGGTGGACGTACTCGAACCCGTTCGAGCCGAGCCGCTCGTCGGGGCCGTGGCCCAGCACCCGAGCGCTGGACGGGCTGTCGTAGACGATGGTGCCGTCGGCTTCGACCACGGTGACCACGTCGGTCGACTGCTCGATGAGCGCCCGGAAGCGCCGCTCGCTCGCCTCCAGAGCCGCTCGCGACTTGCGGTGGCCGTCCTCCACGAGGCGCCACGAGGCCACCGAAACCACCGAGGCGGCCAGCACGAACCCGGCATGCACGAGTGCCCACTTCAGCGGTGCCCGCCAGGCCGCGCCGTGGTCGTACACGTCTTGCGGCGTGATGATGCCGACCAGGCCGTGGTGGAGCGCCACGAAGCCGATGGCCAGCAGGAACGGCCGCCAGTCCTGGTAGAGGCTGATGACGCTCAGCATGACGAAGAAGTGGAAGTGCATCTCGATCACGCCGCCCGCCAGGTGCACGAGCACGGCCGACGTGAGCATGAGGCCGAGCGCCGCCACGATCGACCGCAGGCGAGGCGACGCGCGGCGCTGCGACGCCAGCAGGGCGAAGACGAGGACGGGAGCCGTCTCCACCACGCTGTGGCCGATGCCCTCGCCTCGATAGAGCCCGAAGAGCAGCACGGCGGGCACGTGGGCCCACAGCAAGGCGAGGATGGCGCGATGGCGCGTCTCCCAGGTGTCCCGAGCCAGGGTTCGGCCCTCGGGAAGCAGTTTCACGACCCCCCGGATGGCACCCACGACATGGGACATGAGGACTACTTCGGCACACTTCGCCGGGCGACGAAGGACCATTCGCGCCTGGTCCGTCCGGGCCAGGCGGTCCACGGCCCCGTGGCCGGGAACACGCGATCGCCGGGCGACGTTCAACAGGCGTAGGAACCGGTGACCCGCCGACCGGCTCCGAAGAGCGAGTGCGGACCCGCCCCCCACTCGCTCCGGCGGCCTCCCTCGGGAGGCCGCCGTCGCGTTTTCTCCGCAAAGTCGTGCCTGCGGCGGCCCGGATCTGCGAAGAAAACGTCCGTCAGGTGGCCGTCAGGTGGCCGGTACGGCCTTCTCCAGCCGGCGGCGGGCGGTTTCGAGCAGGCTCTCGACGGCGAACAGGTCGGCGGCCACGTCGTCGCGCTTGTCGTGCTGGTAGCCCTCGGCGATGGCGGTGACGCGCCGGGTCAGCTCGTCGAGGGCGGTGCAGACGGAGGAGAGCTCGGCGGCCGGGTCCATGGGGGCGATCCTGCCCTACGATCGGACTTCCATGCTCAAGCGTCTCGACCTCCGTGGCGTCGTCGTCGGCGACCTCCGTGCGTCGCTGCCGCGCCCGGAGGCGGCCAAGGAGCCGCCGGTCGCCGCCGTGCAGGCCATCCTGGCCGACGTGCGCTCCCGGGGTGACGCCGCCGTGCGCGAGTGCACGGAGCGGTTCGACGGGGTGGCGCTCGACGACTTCCGAGTGCCGCAGGCCGAGCTCGACGACGCGCTGGCCGCCGTCCCGCCGTTGCTCCGCGAGGCGCTCGAAGCGGCCCGCGCCTCGATCCTCGCCTACCACCGGGAGCAGCTCCACGAGCCGGTCGCCTACGAGCGCGAGGGCGTGCAGGTGCGCGAGCGGCGGGTGCCGGTCGACCGGGCCGGCCTCTACGTGCCGGGCGGGCGGGCGCTCTACCCCTCCACCGTCCTCATGACCGCCATCCCGGCCCGGGTGGCGGGCGTGCCCGAAGTCGTGTTGTGCGTGCCGCCCGGACCCGACGGCACGGTGGCCGCGCCCACCCTGGCGGCCGCCGCCTTGGCCGGCGTCGACGAGGTGTACCGCATCGGGGGCGCCCAGGCGATCGCGGCGATGGCCTACGGCACCGAGTCGGTCCGGCCTGTCGACGTGATCGTCGGGCCCGGCAACGTCTATGTGTCGGTGGCCAAGCGCGAGGTCGCCAACGAGGGCGTGGTCGGTGTGCCCTCGGCCTTCGCGGGGCCGTCCGAGGTGGTGGTGGTGGCCGACGACACCGCGCCGGTGGCGTTCGCCGCCGTCGACGTGGTGGTGCAGGCCGAGCACGGGCCCGACGGGCTGGCGTGGCTGGTCACCTGGTCCGACGCGGTGGCTGATGCGGTCGCCGCCGCCGTCGAGCGCATCGTGGAGGCGTCGCCCCGCCGCAAGGAGATCGAGGCCACGCTGTCCGACGGCGGCTACGTCGTGGTGGTCGACGGCCCCGAGCAGGCCATGGACGTCGCCAACGCCATCGCCCCCGAGCACCTCGAGCTCATGGTGGCCGACCCCGAGGCGTTGCTCCCGCTTGTGCGCCACGCGGGCGCCGTGTTCACCGGCATGTACGCACCCGCCAGCGTGGGCGACTACCTGGCCGGCCCCAGCCACGTGCTGCCCACCTACGGCTCGGCGCGCTTCGCGGGCGCCCTTCGCGTCGACGACTTCTGCAAGTACGTGCACGTGGTCTCGCTCGACGAGCAGACGCTCGCCCGCGTCGCCCCCCACGTCGCCGCCATCGCCGAGGCCGAGGGGTTGGCGGCCCACGCCGAGTCGGTGCGTCTGCGATGGGCACCCTGATCCCGCTGCGCGACGACCTCGGCTTGGTGGAGGGCTACCACTCGCCGCAGGTCGACGTCGAGGTGCGCCTCAACACCAACGAGTCGCCCTACCCGCCGCCGCAGGCCTGGCGTGACGACCTGCGCGACCTGGTCGCCGCGCTGCCGTTCAACCGCTATCCCGACCGGTCGGCGTCCGCCCTGCGCGCCGCCTTGGCCGACCTCCACGGCGTGCGCCCCGACCAGGTCTTCGCCGCCAACGGGTCCAACGAGGTGCTGCAAGGGCTGTGCCTGGCCTACGGCGGCGCGGGCCGGCGAGTCGTGACCTTCGAGCCCACGTACGCGCTGCACAGCCACATCGCCAAGGTCACGGGTACGGAGGTCGTGGAAGGCGAGCGCCTCCCCGACTTCACCCTCGACGTCGAGGCCGCCCGCGCCCTGCTGGCCGACGCCCAACCCGCCATCACGTTCCTGTGCTCGCCCAACAACCCCACCGCCCGGGCCGAGCCGCGCGAGGTGGTCGAGGCCGTGCTCGACGCCGCGCCCGGCCTCGTGGTCGTCGACGAGGCCTACGGGCAGTTCTCGTCGTGGTCGGCGCTGTCGATGGTGGCCGACGACGTGCCGCTCGTCGTCGTGCGCACGTACTCCAAGACGTGGTCGATGGCGGCCGCCCGCCTGGGCTACATGGTCGGGCCCGCGTCGGTCGTCACCGGCCTGGAGCACGTGAGCCTGCCGTACCACCTCGACGCCGTGAAGCAGGCGGCGGGCCGCCTCGCGCTCCGCTACCGCAGCGAGATGGAGGCGCGGGTGCGGGCGCTGGTGGAAGAGCGCGAGCGCATCTCC
>DATAAM010000174.1:0-8123 GCA_036260075.1 Acidimicrobiales bacterium | reverse complement strand
AAGCGCCTCGGCGAGCTGCTGGTGGCGCGCAACTACGTCACCAAGACGCAGCTGGTCGAGGCGCTCCTGCAGCAGTCGGCCTCCGGCAAGCGGATCGGCGCCCTGCTCGTGGAGCTGGGCGCGCTCGACGAGCGGGACCTGGCCCGACTCCTCTCCGAGCAGCTGAGCGTGCCGTTGGTCGACCTCCGCGTCGACATCCCCGACCAGGCCGCCGTGAAGCTCCTGCCCGAGACGGTGGCCCGCAACGTGAACGCCGTGCCGCTGCGGGTCGACGGCGACGTGCTCCACGTCGCGGTGGCCGAGCCGTCCGACCACTTCGCGCAGTTGCTGAGCGAGGCGGCGAGGATGCCGGTGGAGCTGGCCATCGCGCCGGCCACGGACATCCGCTGGGCCATCGACAACACGTACCGGGCGCTCGCCGGCGTGGAGGCCCAGGTGGAGGCGTTCGAGGCGTCCGACTCCCTGCGCCGGGCGGCCGCGCCGCTGCAACTGCAGGAGTCGTTCGCGGGCGACGACGCCCCCGTGGTCAGGGTGGTCAACATGACGATCACCCAGGCGCTGCGCGACCGCGCCTCCGACATCCACATCGAGCCGCAGGACCACCGGGTGCGCATCCGCTTCCGGATCGATGGCGCCCTGCACGACGTCCTGGCCCTCCCCGCCAACATCGGCCCGGCGCTGGTCAGCCGCATCAAGATCCTGGCGGGCATGAACATCGTCGAGAAGCGCAAGGCCCAGGACGGCCAGATCGCCATGGACGTGGACGGTCGCGACCTCGACATCCGGGTGTCGACCACCGCCACCATCTGGGGCGAGAAGGCGGTGCTGCGGCTCCTCGACAAGTCGCGCACCCTCTACCGCATGCAGGACCTCGGCATGCCCGACGAGACCGTCGCGGTGTACGGCAAGCTCGTGCGCTCGCCCTT
Source organism: Acidimicrobiales bacterium (assembly GCA_036260075.1). Classification (GTDB taxonomy): domain Bacteria; phylum Actinomycetota; class Acidimicrobiia; order Acidimicrobiales; family JAHWLA01; genus DATAAM01. Next base: position 7,197 of record DATAAM010000174.1, on the reverse strand, counting down.
CGGCATGGTCGTGTGCAGCGGTCCCACGGGCAGCGGCAAGACGACGACCCTCTACGCCACGCTGGCCGAGATCAACGATCCCGAGAAGAACATCGTGACGATCGAGGACCCCGTCGAGTACGTGTTCCCTTCGATCAACCAGATCCAGATCAACGACCACGCGGGCGTGACGTTCGCAGGCGGGTTGAAGTCGATCCTGCGCCAGGACCCCGACATCATCCTGGTGGGCGAGGTCCGCGACGCCGAGACCGCTCGCATCGCCATCCAGTCGGCCCTCACCGGGCACTTCGTCCTGTCGTCGCTCCACGCCACCGACGCCGCCTCGGCCCTGCACCGGTTCATCGACATGGACATCGAGCCGTTCCTGATCGCGTCGTCGCTGCGGGCCGTGGTGGGCCAGCGGCTGTTGCGCCGCATCTGCGTCTCGTGCGCGGCGCCGGTCAAGCCCTCGGCCGACGAGCTGGCGTTCTACAAGGAGTCCGGCGGCCCGCCGAAGAAGGCGTTCTGGCAGGGCGAGGGGTGCAACTTCTGCGCCAAGACGGGCTACCTCGACCGCGTCGGCGTGTACGAGCTGCTGCGCGTGACCGAAGGGATGAAGGAGCTCATCCTGCGCCGCGCCAGCCACGACGAGATCCGGTCGTTGGCGGTCGCGGAGGGCATGCGCACGCTGCGCCAGGAGGCGATCCGCCTCGTCGAGGAGGACATGACGACGATCGGCGAGGTCGTCCGCACGATCTACACCCTCTGATTCATCAATTTTGACGAGGGCAAATCGGGTCCTCCGGGCTTACCGTCACCGGGAGCCCTGCACCGGAGGCCTGGCGTGCCCATGACGAAGTTCAAGTACGAGGCGCTCGCCGACGACGGGTCCGCGATCACCGGAGTCGTGAGGTCCGACACCATCGGCGGCGCCCGGATGACCCTGTTGAGCCGGGGCATCGAAGCGCCGGAGCTGGAAGAGAAGAAGAGCCTCCTCCAGCTCGAGATCACCAAGGCCCGGGTCGGCCGTACCGAGCTGATGCACTTCTCCCGGCAGCTGGCCGCCTTCCTGCGCTCGGGCATCCCGATCCTCGAGGGCATCGAGGTGCTGCGCGAGGGCGCCGCCAACAAGACGCTGCGCCGGGTGCTGGCCGAGGTCGGGGAGTCGCTGCGGGCGGGTGAGACGTTCCTCGGCGCCATCACTGCCCACCCGCGGGTCTTCCCGGAGTTCTACCGGGGGATGATCGGGGCGGCCGAGCTGACCGGCCAACTCGACTCCGTGCTCGACCGTCTCGCCCACTACCTCGAGCGGGACCTCGAGGCCAAGCGGAAGATCCGCTCGGCGCTCGCCTACCCGCTCGTCGTCCTCGGCATGTCGATCGTGACCGTGTGCGTGCTCACGATCTTCGTGCTGCCGCGCTTTCGCACGTTCTTCGACTCGTTGAACACCGAGCTGCCCCTTCCCACCCGGATGCTCCTGGCGGCGACCGACTTCCTGGCCGATTGGTGGTACGCGTTCGCGGGGCTCGCGCTCGTGCTGCTCGTGGCCGGTGTGCTCGTGCGTCGGAGCCCACGCGGCCGGGCCCGGCTGGACGCCATGGTGCTGAGGTTGCCGGCCGTCGGCGAGACGGTGCGCTACGCGGTCATCGAGCGCTTCTGCCGGGTGCTGGCGTCGATGGCCCAGGCAGGCGTCCCGCTTCCGGAGGCCATGACGGTGGCAGGCGACACCGCCAACAATGCGGTCTACCGCCGCGCGCTGGCGGGGGCGCGGGAGCGCATGATCCGAGGCGAGGGCATCGCCCGGCCCATCGCTGCCACCGAGCTGTTCCCCGTGGCGGCCGTGCAGATGTTCCGCGTCGGCGAGGACACCGGCTCTCTCGACCAGCAGCTGGAGACGGCGGCAGAGTTCTTCGAGCAGGAGCTCGACTACAAGATCAAGAAGCTGACGACGCTGTTCGAGCCCGCCGTCATCGTCGTCATGGGCGTCGTCGTCGGCTTCGTGGCGATCGCGCTGGTGTCGGCCATGTACGGCATCTTCCAGGACGCCAACACCGTCAAGTGATCGCGCCCCGTCGGCCGTCGTACGGCGAGGAGGGGCTCTCCCTCGTCGAGGTCATCGTCACCGTGGCGATCATGGGCATCGTCTTCGTGGCCGTGCTCGGCGGGATGTGGACGGCGATTGTGACCTCCGACACCCACCGCAAGCAGGCGCTGGGGACGACATACCTCGTCAACGCAGCCGAACACCTCAAGGCGGAGGCCACGACCCCGTACGCGACGTGCGGCAGCTACTCGCTGTCGGGCCTGGCCGACACCTCCGTGCCTGCCGCCTGGAAGGCGGCGATGACGGTGTCGGTCGAGTACTTCACCGTCGACGTCGCCGGCGGCACCGAGCACTTCAGCCCCGACGTGACCGACTGCATCGCGGCGGACAGCAAGTACGACCTCCAGCAGGTCACGCTCACGGCCACGAGCCCGACGGACGGCCGTGCCACCGAGAAGCTGACATTCGTGAAGAGGCCGGAGTGAGCCCGCCTCGCCGTGGCGCCGAGGACGGGTTCACGCTCGTCGAGCTGCTGATCGTCACCGTCGTGGTGAGCATCGTCATGGGTGCGTTGTCCTCCGCCATCGTGGTCGGGCTGCGCACAACCGACGAGACGACCGAGCGGCTGTCCGATTCGCACGACCTCCAGCTGCTCTCCGTCTACTGGCCTGCGGACGTGCAGAGCGCCGTGGAAGGTCGCATCGAGACGGGCCCGGTCGGTGCGGGGTGCACCGGGGGGCCGAGCGAGAGCACCCAGAGCAGGAACGTCGTGCGGTTCACCTGGGACGAGCCCGGGGGCACGCAGGCGTTCACCGCGAACTACCGGTACGAGGAGGACGGCGACCGCCACGTGCTCAGTCGATACTCCTGCGTCGACGGCGGGACCGCGCGCGACGTCGTCGTGGTCCACGGCCTCGGCACCTCTCCTCCGGCGATCACCCAGAGCGGGCGGTCGATCACCATGGAGCTGACGCTGGCGTCGGGCCTGACGACCCGCGTCACGGCCACGCGCCGCACGCCGGGGGCGGTGCCGCCCGAGCTCGACGTGACGTTCCCGGTGAACGGCGGCGAGTACAACGATGCAGGCTGGGACGCGGGCTGCTCGCCGAGCGGCCTGTGCGGCACGGCGAGCGACAGCGCGGGCATCCAGTCGGTGGAGGTTGCGCTGCTGCGGGTCGCCGTCAACCTCTACTGGGACGGCACCGCGTTCGCGTCTGCCGCGCCCGTGTACGGCGCCGCCACGGGCACCACGTCCTGGAGCCGTGCGTTCGCCGCCGCCGGCTTCCCGGCGGAAGGTTCGTACGCCGTGCTCGTTCGGGCCACCAACGCCATCGGCACGCAGGTCTCGTCCACGAACACGTTCGTGGTCGACCGCAGCGTCCCGGTGACCACCGACGACACCGCGTCCATCGGCTCGTCGTGGAAGAACACCGACCAGACGGTGACCTTGTCGCCCACCGACGCCGGTGGTTCGGGCGTCGACGCCACCTACTCCACCAGCGACGGCTCGTCGCCGACGACGGCGTCCACGAAGGGGACGTCGATCGCGCTGTCGGCGGAGGGCAGCTTCACCGTGAAGTACTTCTCGGTCGACGGTGCCGGCAACCGGGAAGCGGTGAAGACCGCCGCGACCGCCGTCCGCATCGACAAGACGGCACCGACCTCGGCCACGTTGACATTGCCCGACGGCGGCTTCGTCAAGAACGGCGCCGTGCTGTCGGCCACGGCTGCCGACGCCCTGTCGGGCATCGGCAGCCTGGAGCTCCTCTACTGCTCGGGGACGGGATGCACGCCGAGCATCGCGGCGGGGTCGGCGTCGGCCAGCCCTGCCGCCGTGGCGTGGACGGGGCAGCCGGCCGACGGCGCCTATCGCATGCTCGTGCGCGCCCGCGACCTCGCGGGCAACTCGCTCGACTCCGCCGTGCAGACGGTCACAGTGGACAACACCGCGCCCGCCGTCAGTGCCGCCGCCGTCGAGCTCGTGAACGGGGCCGGCGGGAACAAGGAGGGGACGGCCGAACAGGACGACAAGGTGACGGTCGGGTTCTCCGAGAAGCTGCGCGGCTCCTCGCTCTGCTCGACGTGGGATGCCAACCCGACCACGACGCAGTCGATCTCCGGCGACAACCAGGTCACCGTCACCATCACCGAGAGCGGCGCCAACGACGTCCTCACGCTCTCGCTCGCGGGCCCGTGCGACAACGCCTTCGGGTTCGGCTCGCTGGCGCTCGGAGGCGACTGGGTCTCGGCCACCACCACCTTCAACGGCAAGGGCAACAAGGCGTCGACGATCGCCTGGGACCCGGCCACCGCCAAGCTGACCGTCGAGCTGGGCGAGAAGCAGTCGGGGACGGTGCGCACCGGCGTGTCCGAGGCGACCGCGACGTACACGCCCGCTTCGGGTCTGGTCGACCTGGCCGGCAACTCTCTCCCCGCCGGCGCCGTCGCCTCGGCGACCAAGGAGCGGTTCTGATGGGTGTCGGTCGACGCACGGAGGAGGGCAGCGCCCTGATCCTCGCCCTTGCCTTCCTGTCGTTGTTCGGGTTGCTGATGGCGGCGATCCTCGGGCAGGTGGACGCCCACGTGCGCACCACGCTGGTCGTCCGCACGCACGAGGCCAAGGTCTACGGCGCCGACGCCGCGGTCGACTACGCCATCCAGGCCCTCCAGGCGGACGACACCGTGTGCCCCGACGAGGACTCCGGCCGGCAGGAGCTTCCCGCCCCACCGCTCGAAGGCGACGTCGACCTCGACATCGAGGTCGCCTGTGAGACGACCGAGGGCAACGTGCTGGGCGTGCGCGGCTACGCAGTGGTGACGACCGAGGCCAAGGGCGGTCCGGGCAGCCTGGACACGAGCAACGGGTCCATCGCCCGCACGATCGAGGGGCCCGTCTGGGTGGACGGCGACATCGACCTGGCCAAGCCCGTCACGGTCCAAGGGGCGCACCTGTTCCAGAGGTCGCCGTGCCAGAGCACGCCGATCGACAAGCTGACGGTGACGCCGAGCCCGCCGTTCACCGTGCGGTGCACCACGGCGGCCACGCCCGACGAGGACCACGAGCTCCCGGGGCATCCCAGCGGTTCGCCGCAGCCCTCCACCGGCGACGGTGGGGCGAGCTGTCGCACGTTCTCCCCGGGCCGCTACACGACCGCGCCCGAGCTGAAGGCGAGCAACTTCTTCAAGAGCGGCTTCTACTACTTCGAGGACATCGGCGACTGGACGATCACCCAGGTCCTCTTCGGTGGCACCCCGCAGGACGACGAGGCCAAGTTGCTGGTGGAGACGCCGTGCGCGTCGGAAGCGGCCACGACAGCGGCCCGCGGCGTGATGTTCGTCCTCGGAGGGACGTCGAGGATCATCGTGGGCAACGGTGCCCGCATCGAGCTGTTCACCCCCAACGCGGCGGCCGTCGACCCGGGAGACCCCGGCACATCCATCAGGTCCGTGCTGGCGGAGGACGCCGCCACGAACCCGTGGAAGGTGAGCACGGCAGGCTCCGCGATCCTCGACGTGGCGGGCGGCAACACGCGCGACATGGCGGTCCACGGGCTCGTGTACACGCCGAACAACGTCGTGAACCTCTTCGTCACCGGCGGGACAGTGGACGCCCAGCTGCAAGGCGGGGCCAAGGTGCTCCGCATCGGGTTGGCCACCTCGAACAGCGGCACCGGCCTGAAGGTGTCGACCACTCGGGGCCCGGGGAGGCGCACGGTGACGATCGTGGCGAAGGCCGTCAGCCCGGATGGCGGCCGCGCGGTGGAGGCGCGCGCAGTGGTGAAGATCGAGAACGACGCCGATCGCAGCGTCACCGTCGTCTCCCGAAGCCTCCAGTAGCCCGTCGATTCATCAATTCTGAGGATGAGGCGGGGTTGCTCGACCGCCACAGTGGGAGCAGCGAGGGGATCGCCCCTCAACGGAAAGCGCCGATCCCCCAGGAGGAAGCAGTCGAATGTTCGAGCGCCTGAGCAGGAAGCGGCAGGAGGAGGGCTTCACCCTCATCGAGCTCCTGATCGTGATCGTGATCCTCGGGATCCTCGCCGCGGTGGTGGTGTTCGCCGTCGGTGGCATCAGCGATCGAGGCAAGAAGGCCGCCTGCCAGTCCGACCTGAAGACGGTGGAGACGGCAGTCGAGGCGTACTACGCGCAGAACAGCAAGTACCCGGCCGGTGGTCCCAGCGATCCCCCCACCGAGGCCGAGCGATACAAGACACTCACGGACGCCAAGCTCCTGAAGTCGGCTCCCACGGCCACGTTGGCGGACAACGGCTACGTCATCAACCTGGGGGCGAACGGGGCCGTTTCGGCCAACCCGGCCAACTGCGCAGGCCTGTAGCGGATCTCGGGCGGGACAGGTACGAAGGGCTCGGCCTCGGCCGGGCCCTTCGTCGCGCCATTCATCAAATTTGACGTACCGGGCGACGTGGCGGGCCGGGACAGTTGACCCATGACGAAGAGCCAGGCGGGTGCCCTCGACGACTACATGACGTACCTCTGGGAGCGCAACGGCTCCGACCTGCTCCTCACCGCGGGCGCCCCACCGCTCGCCCGCGTCGACGGCCGCCTCCGCCGCATCGAGGGCGCCGCGCCCCTCAGCGACGCCGACGTCGAGAAGCTCACGCTGGCCGTGCTCCCGAAGGAGGCCCACGCCCGCTTCGAGGAGGGCAAGGAGATCGACTTCTCCTTCGGCTGGGCGGGAAAGGCCCGCTTCCGCGCCAACGCGTTCCACCAGCGGCGCAGCGTGGCGCTGGCCGTGCGGATGATCCCGTTCGACATCCCCACCTTCGAGGATCTCGGCCTGCCGCCGATCGCCGACAGGCTCGTCGCGTTGCAACAAGGCCTCGTCCTCGTCACCGGTCCCACCGGCGCAGGCAAGTCGACGACCCTGGCATCCATGCTCGATCGCATCAACGAGGAGCGGCAGTGCCACATCCTCACGATCGAGGACCCCATCGAGTACGTGCACCACCACAAGCAGTCGGCCGTGAACCAGCGGGAGGTCGGCGACGACACCGACTCCTTCGAGCGGGCGCTGCGCTCGGCCCTGCGCGAAGACCCCGACGTCCTCCTCGTGGGCGAGATGCGCGACCTCGAGTCCATCCAGATCGCGCTCACGATCGCCGAGACCGGGCACCTGGTGTTCGCCACCCTGCACACGAACGACACCGCCCAGG
>DATAAM010000173.1:0-5975 GCA_036260075.1 Acidimicrobiales bacterium | reverse complement strand
GGGATCTGCGCGCCAGGGCGCGCAGATCCCCCACCAGAACGAGGCGTAGGAGCACGTCGGTCATCGGTCGACGCCTCCCATGACCGGGTCGACGGAGGAGATCACGGCCACGGCGTCGGCCACCAGGCCGCCGCGCAGCATGACCGGCAGCGTCTGCAGGTTGGAGAAGGAGGGGTCGCGCATGTGCATGCGGTACGGCTTGGCCCCGCCGTCGGACACCAGGTAGCAACCCAGCTCGCCTCGGGGCGACTCGACCGCAACGTACGTCTCGCCTTCGGGCACCTTGAAGCCCTCGGTGAACAGCTTGAAGTGGTGGATGAGCGCCTCCATCGACTCGTCGATGCGGGCGCGCGGCGGCGGCGTGACCTTCTTGTCCTGCACTCGGTAGTCGCCCTTCGGCATCAGGTCGACGACCTGGCGCACGATGCGGATCGACTCGCGCATCTCGTTGAGGCGCACGGCGTAGCGGTCGAAGGCATCACCGTACGTGCCCACCACCACGTCGAACTCGACCTGGTCGTAGAACTGGTACGGCATGTCGCGGCGCAGGTCCCACGGCACGCCGGTCGAGCGCAGCACCGGGCCGGTGGCCGACAGGGCGATCGCCTGCTCCGGGGTCAGCACGCCCACGCCCTCGGTCCGGTCGCGGAAGATCGGCTGGCCCGTGAGCAGTGTGTCGTACTCCTCGAGCCGCGGCAGGATGCGGTCGCACACGTCGAGCACGTCGCGCTGCCATCCGTCGGGCAGGTCGGCAGCCACGCCGCCGGGGCGGATGTAGTTGTGGTTCATCCGCAGCCCGGTGGCCTTCTCGAAGAACGCCAGCACGAGCTCACGCTCGCGCCAGCCGTAGAGCATCATCGATGTGGCGCCGATGTCCATGCCGTTGGTGGCCATGAACAGCAGGTGCGAGGAGATGCGCGTGAGCTCGCACATCAGCATGCGGATCCACGTGGCCCGGGGCGGCACCTCGACGCCGAGGAGCTCTTCGACCGCCATCGAGAAGACGCACTCGTTGAACAGCGGCGCCAGGTAGTCCATCCGGGTGACGTTGGTGCTGCCCTGGACGTACATGAGGTCTTCCTGCGTCTTCTCCATGCCGGTGTGCAGGTAGCCGATCACCGGCTTGGTGCGCAGGACGGTCTCGCCGTCGAGCTCGAGCATGAGGCGGAGCACCCCGTGGGTGGAGGGATGCTGCGGCCCCATGTTGATGATCATGGTCTCGTCCTCGGCGATCTCCATGTTGAAGTCGCCGGGATCGACGGCCACGCCCTCGGGCAGTCGCAGGACGGCGCCCTGCTCGCGCAGCAGCTCCATCGGGTCGGTGGCCTCGCGCGCCCGCATCTCCTGGGCGCCTTCGGACGTCTCCACCAGCCAGTCGCTCATCAGCGGGTCCCCGGCACGGCCTTGAACTGCACGGGCACGCGCCCCATGGCGTAGTCCTTGCGGAGCGGGTGGCCCTCCCAGTCTTCCGGCATGAGGATGCGGGTGAGGTCGGGGTGGCCCTCGAACAGGACGCCCATGAGGTCGAACGCCTCGCGCTCCATGGCCTCCGTGCCGGGATACAAGGAGAAGAGCGAGCCCACGCACGGATCACCTTCGGGCACCTGCACGCGCAGCCGCACCCGGCGGCGCTGCGACATCGACACCAGGTTCACCACGACCTCGAAGCGCTCGGGCGTGACGCCCTCGGGCAACGACCGCCTCGGGTGCACGAGGTAGTCGACGGCGGTGACGTCGGCGCACAGCTCGAAGCCGTCGTCCTTCAGGCCTTGCACCGTCTCGACGTATGTGTCGCGCGTCGGGAACAGCACCTGCACCCCGTGGGACCACTCTTCGATCATGGCGTCCCCAACACGATCGGCGTGCGCCGGGTGAGCTCGCCGCTGCGGATGTGGTCGTGCAACGTGATGATCGAGTGCAGCAGCGTCTCCGGTCCCGGCGGACAGCCGGGGGCGTACACGTCGACGGGCACGACCTGGTCGACGCCCTGCACGATGGCGTAGTTGTTGAACATCCCGCCGCTCGACGCGCACACGCCCATCGAGATCACCCACTTGGGCTCCATCATCTGGTCGTAGACCTGGCGGAGCACCGGTGCCATCTTCTGCGACACCCGGCCCGCCACGATCATCAGGTCGGCTTGCCGCGGCGAGGCGCGGAACACCTCCATGCCGAAGCGGCTGAGGTCGAACTTCGACGCCCCCGTGGCCATCATCTCGATGGCACAGCAGGCGAGGCCGAAGGTGGCGGGCCACACGCTGTTGCGCCTCGCCCACTTGACGAGGTCTTCCAAGCGCCCGGTGAGGAAGTTGTGGTTGAGGTCCTCCAGGCCCATCAGTCAGCCCCCTTCGAGGTGGCGTGGGCGGATCGGCGGGCCACCGGTCCTCGGCAGAGATCGAAGACGAAGGAAGGCAGCCTCCGTTCGACCAGGAGGACGCGGCCGACGGCGCCGGCGGCCGTCAAGCTGTGGTCGAGACCTCGGACGGGGCGCACCGTGCTCCTAGGCCGCCGCGCCCGGCCGGCTGATGCGACGGACGGTGGACTCGCTGGTGCGGCCGGTGGGGACGTCGCCCACCGGGCGCAGGCGCTTGGCCGGTCCCCAGTCGAGGGCGCCGTTGCTGATGAGGTAGACGAACGAGACGAACACGGCGACGGCGAAGACGATCATCTCGATCAAGCCGAACAGCTGCAGCCGGTCGGAGATCACCGCCCACGGGTAGAGGAAGATGATCTCGATGTCGAAGATGATGAAGATCATCGCCACGAGGTAGAAGCGCACCGGGAAGCGCTCGGCGGGCTCGCGGGTGGGCACGATGCCGCACTCGTAGGGCGCCACCTTCGCCGCCGTCGGCTTGCGCGGCGCCAGGAGGCCCGACGCCACGAACGACAGCGCCGCGAACGCGGTGGCCAGCACGAGCATCACGAGGATGGGGAGGTAGTCGCTCATCGCCGCAAGCCTCCTTCCGGCGTGGACACTAGTGGTGCCTCGGCCGGCAGTCGGCCTCGACACGGTGAGCCGGTGGGCGTCGGTGGCGAGGTCCGACGACGGAGGAGGTCGCCCGAGCCATCACTGGGCGCCGGCCGCCGCCGTGCGCGCCCGCATGATCTCTTTGTCACGCTGGTGCAGCACGTAGCAGCAGATGCCGAACATGAGGCCCGTCGACACGGCCAGGATGAACGGCGGCAGGCGCACGCTGCCCAGGTCGCGCACCATGATCACCGTCGTTGTGGGCTTCGACGGGTCGGGCTCGGGCCGGATCACCTCGCCCTCCTGCGGGAGCGACGGCTGCACCTGGATCACCGCCCAGTGGGGCGAGTGCCGGAAGTAGAACTTGTGCCTGCCGATGGTGAACAGCTCGTTGTCGCCGCCGATCTCGAAGCCCTCACCCTTGGCCACGTAGTCGGTCGGGGCGTCGAAGGGCGATTCGAACTCCGGCTCCTCCGGCTCCGCGGGCGCGCCGTGGGCGCTCGGCGGTGCCTCGCTGGGAGCGAGCACCTGGTCGGCGGCGGCCACGGCGTCGGCGTACACCTTGTTGCCCGCCGTGATGCGCTTCCACTTGGTGGGGAACTCGCGCATCACCTCGAGCGTCGACTGCGACACGTCGCCGGTGACGATCTCCTTGGTGACCCACTCGGGGCTGCGGCCCTTGAGGCCGATGCCGTAGACCGTCCAGATGACCCCCATGAGGAACAGCCAGCCGGTGAGCCCGGTGACGGCCAGCAGCAGGCCGACCCGGGCGCCCATGTTGGTGGCCAGGAGCAGGTAGACGCTCCCCGGCAGGATGAGCACTGCGGTCAGGACGATCAGCGCGCCCCGGATGTGGGGGTCCCACTGGAGGGCGGCGACAAGGGCTTGCTCCATCACAGGCTCCGCTCGTACTCGACGACGGCTCGGATCTGCTCCTCGGTCAGCATCTCCCCGAAGCGGGGCATGCCGCCGGCTTCGTTGCCCGCCACGCCCCGTGTGCCGTAGGCCTTGCCGTACTGGGCGCTGTTGGCGACGAACTCGATGTGGTCCTCGATGTTCGGGAACTGCCGCAAGGTGGCCCCATCGAGGAGGCTGGGCCCGAACGCCCCTCCGCCGGGCTCCTCGGGCTCGCCGTAGCTCCACCCCTTCGTGTGGCAGCGGGCGCAGTACGCCTCGAACAGCGACTTGCCGTCGAGCCCGTACTTCGCCATGGCATCGGCCTTCAGCTTCTCCGTGTCGACCTCGTCGGCCAACTGCTTCATGTAGGCGATGAGGTCGTCGATCTGCTGGTCGTTCATGGGGCCGCCGCCGAGCACGCCCCACGCGGGCATGGGGGTGTTCGGCCGGCCGTACACGAGGACGGAGCGAAGCTGGTCGTCGGTGTAGCGCAGGGCCGCGGTGTTGAGCGCCGGCGCCTCCCAGACCACCTGGCGGGGCGGCTTGGAGGGGTCGAGCGGGTCGCCCAGCGCGTATCGCACCGAGCCGCCTTGGCCCTCGTTGCCGTGGCACTCGCCGCAGCCGAAGTGGCCCACGTTGCCGGCGGGCACGTCGGAGCTGGCGGGCTGGAACATGATGTAGCCGCGGCGGGCAGAGCGCTCGTCGAAGCCCCGCTCGGCGCCGGCCTGGCGGCTGGGCTCGTTGAGCCAGTAGGCGGGCAGCCCCACGGCGCTGACCACCAGGGTCACCAGCGCCCACTTCAGCGACTTGTCGAGCTTCGGGCCCTCGAGCTCGCCGTCGTCGAGGTAGGGCTTGCGGTTGGGGGCGAGCTCGATCTCGCTGCCGGGCGGCGGGCTCTCGGGGCGCCGCAGGTGCATGACGAGGTAGGCCGCCCAGCCGACGACGACGAGGACGGCGACGGCGATGCCGACCTTCTGCGGGGTGGAGGTGGCGGCGACGACGAGGTCTACGCGCAATGCGGGCCTTCCTGCTCCTGACCGGTGGTGTTGGTGCCGATGGGCGGGCCTTGGATGACCTGGGCGGTGTCGACCACGACGACCCCGCCGTCGACGCTCACGCCGAAGCGGTCGAGGCCGCGGGGGGCGGGCCCGGCCTTGCGCTCGCCGACCCGGTTGTACTGCGACCCGTGGCACGGGCACTCGAACCACTGCGAGCTCGTGCACCACGGCACCCGGCAGCCCAGGTGCACGCACTTCTGGTAGAGCGCCACGACGCCCTGCTCCATGCCGTCGAGCACGCCGCCGGTGTAGATGTCGCGGGCCTTGTCGAGCGCTTCCTGCGGATACGGCGCGATCCACGAGCGGGCCTCGGCCACGTAGACGGGCTCGCGGGTGGCGGCGATCTGTCCGAGGATGTCGTCGAGCTTGCCGACGCGGATCTTCGAGCCGAACCCGCCCGACAGCGAGGGCCACAGGAAGCCGAGTGTGGCGGCGCCGAAGCCGCCGAGGCCGAGGCCGAACATGGCCACGATGCTGCGGTTGAAGAACTGGCGCCGGGTCACGCCCAGCGCTTCGTCGTCGAGCGGAGCCCGCGGCGCGGGCGGCGGGGCGGCGGCGGGCACGGCGACGGCGGTGCCGGCCCGGCGTTCGAGCACGGCGGCCCGTTCGACCTCACGGCCGGTGGCCGTGCCGTCGGCTTCGAGTGGGTTGCCGCGGTCGCGGCGGCGGGCCTCCCGGACGCCGCGCATGGCCGCCACCCGGTCGCGCCGGGTGGCCGTGGTGGCGACGAAGACGATCGCCAGCACGAGCACCACCACGACAGCGACGACGACGGCGTTCATCGGCTTTCGCTCCTACAGGTCGAAGATCTCGTGGACGCCTTGGCGCCACGGCATGATGAAGTTGAAGCCCTCGCCTCGGAAGAACGAGCCGATGATGACGAGGACGGCCCAGAACATGAGGAACATCGTCATGAGGGCGATGGCGAACTTGCGGTCCTCGGGCTTGTTGCTCGGGTTCTTGTCGATGTAGCCCGCGGCGCCCATCACGACGAGGCCGACGCCGGGGATGGTGACGCCCGCCACCATCGGGTGGAACATCGTCAGCAGCTC
>DATAAM010000172.1:0-3532 GCA_036260075.1 Acidimicrobiales bacterium | reverse complement strand
CGGCTTCGTCGCCTTCCTGGCGGGCGCGGGCACCGTGATCGGGCTCTTCGTCGGCCAGCGCCTGGCGGGCGCGGCGCTGGCGGCGGGAGCCGCCGAGCGGCTGGCGCAGTTCCACGGGTCGGCGGTCGCCCTGATCGGCGGCGGGCTGCTGGCCATGGCACTCGCTCCCTGGGCGCTCCTGTCGCTGGCCTTCCTGCTGGTGGCGGGCGTGGGGATCGGCGGCTACCAGCCCAACTACTTCCCACTGGTCGGCCTGGTGTGCCCGCCGCGGCTGCGGGCCCAGGGGTTCGCCTGGGCGATCCTCTACCTCGGCCTCGGCGGCCTCGTCTCCCCGGTCATCGCGGGCATCGGCGAGGACGCGGGCTACCGGCTCGCGGTGTCGGTGCTCTCCTCGCTGTTGATCGCGGGCGGCGCCATCGCCTTCTCGTCGTTCCGCTTCGTCGCCCGCGACGTGGCCCAGGCCACAGCCACGCTGGAGACGGCCGTCCGACTCCGCCGAGAGCTGGCGGAGAGCGGCGAACAGGCGCTGCTCACCTGCCGGGGCGTCGACGTGGCCTACGACTCGGTGCAGGTGCTGTTCGGCGTCGACATCGAGGTGCGCGAGAGCGAGATCGTGGCCCTGCTCGGCACCAACGGCGCGGGCAAGTCGACGCTCCTGAAGGCGATCACCGGCGTGGTCGACCCCATCGGCGGCGCCATCTTCTTCGCCGGGCGCGACATCACCCACGCCGACGCCGTGCAGTCGGCCCAGCTCGGCATCACCCAGATGCCGGGCGGCCGCAGCGTGTTCCCCACCCTGACGGTGGCCGAGCACTTCACGGTGGCGGCCTGGCTCTTCGCCCACGAGGAGGAACGGGTGCGCCAGGCCACCGAGGAGGTGCTGGAGCGCTTCCCCCGGCTGCGGGACCGGTGGGACCAGCTGGCGGGCAACCTGTCGGGCGGCGAGCAGCAGATGCTGGGGTTGGGCATGGCCTTCCTGGCCAACCCGCGGCTGCTCATGATCGACGAGCTCTCGCTGGGCCTGGCGCCCACGATCGTGGAGCAGCTGCTCGACATGGTGCGTCACATCAACCGGCGCGGGACGACGGTCATCGTGGTCGAGCAGTCGGTGAACGTGGCCCTCACGCTGGCCCAGCGGGCGTACTTCATGGAGAAGGGCGAGGTGCGGTTCTCCGGCCCCACCGCCGAGCTGCTCGAGCGGGGCGACCTCCTGCGGTCCGTGTTCCTGGAGGGCACCGCCGCGGGCACGTTGCGGCGTGATCCCACACCCCAGCGTCGGTTTTCGCGGGAGAGCGAGCCGATCCTCTCCGTGCGGTCGTTGTCGAGGAGCTTCGGTGGCATCCGCGCCGTCGACGACGTGTCGTTCGACCTGTGGCGGGGCGAGATCCTCGGCCTCATCGGCCCCAACGGAGCGGGCAAGACGACGGTGTTCGACCTGTTGTCGGGCTTCCTCCCGCCCGACCGCGGCAGCATCCGCTTCGAGGGCGTCGACGTGACCGACTGGCCCGCCGACCGGCGGGCGCGGGCGGGCCTCGGCCGCAGCTTCCAGGACGCCCGCATCTTCCCCAGCCTCACGGTGGCGGAGAACCTGGCCATGGGCTTGGAGCGCCACCTGGAGGTGCACGACCACCTGGCCGCGGCCATGGGCCTGCCCGACGCCAAGGAACAGGAGATCGACATCGCCTGGACCGTCGAGGACCTCATCGAGCTGATGAACCTGGGCGCCTTCCGCGACAAGTTCGTCTCCGAGCTGTCGACCGGCAGCCGCCGCATCGTCGACCTGGCCATGGCCATCGCCCACGACCCGGCGGTGCTGATCCTCGACGAGCCGTCGTCGGGCATCGCCCAGCGGGAGACGGAGGCCCTGGGGCCGCTGCTCCAGCGCATCCGCACGGAGACGGGCTGCGCCATGTTGGTGATCGAGCACGACATGCCGCTCATCACGTCGATCTCCGACCGGATGCTGGCGCTCGAGCTCGGCACCGTGATCGCCGAGGGCACGCCGCGCCAGGTGGTGTCCGACCCCCACGTGATCGAGTCCTATCTCGGCGGCGCCGTGGCCGCCATCAACCGCTCGGGACGAAAGCGGGTGCGCGCATGAGACGCTTGATCGCCGCCACCACCGTGCTGGTCGCCGCCTGGTTCGCCGTATGGCTGGTGCCGGGGGCCGGTGCCGAGGAACCGGAGGCGACGGGGTGGTGGGCCGCCACTCGCGTCACGCCGATCTCGCAGTCGGTCCCCCAGCCCGCCGACGTGGTCCCCGACACGATCCCGCGCAGCGGCAACTCCGGCGGCACAGCGATCCCGCAGCCCCCGACGGTGCAGCAGCTGCCGAGCACGACGCCCGCGGTGCAGACGCCGTCGCCGGTGCCGGAGGGCGGGCTGTACGTGGCGGGCGTGCACGTGCGGGCGGACGGCTCGCAGGTACCGCTCGAGGCCGTCCCCGACGAGCTTCCGCCCGATCGGCGCATCCCCGTCCCGCCGCAGCGGACGCCGCCGACAGTGCCCCAGGAGGCACCCGACGCCGAGACAACGCCGACGATCGTGGGCATCTCGGCCCTGCGCCTGTTCGTGGGCGACGACGCGGGCGTGGGCAACCTCACGCTCGAGTTCGACCGCGTGCAGGGCCGCGCCGAGAACAAGCTCGGCACCGTGGCCGTCCAGGCGTGCCCGCCCGAGTACTTCTGGACGCCCGACGAGGGCGGGCCCATCGAGTCGGCCCCGAAGCCCGACTGTTCCCAGGGCTTGGCCTACGGCGAGGACACCGGCCCGACGGTGCAGATCCCGGTGGGTGGGCTCGTGCGCAACGGGTGGCTCGACGTCGTCCTCATGCCGCAACCGGGATCGGCGTTCCACGCCGTGTTCAAGAAGCCGGGGTCGGCCTCGATCGAGGTGATCCGGTACCCGACCTCCGACGGTGGCGGCGAGCCGTTCGAGGCGTTCCCGTTCATCCCCGGGCCCGCCTGCGACTGCCCGCTGGGCGAGGTGCCGGTGCTGGCCTCGACGGGCACGTTCGACCCGTCGGTGGTGTTCAACGACGCGCCTGCCTACGAGGTGCGGGCGCCCGCCCCGGGGCGCTCGCGGCAGGTGCTCGGTGGGCGCGACGGGCGGCTGATCTCCGAGAGCGTGCCGGAGCTGACGACGTGGCAGAAGGCCATGGCGGGCGGCATCCTCGCCCTGTTGGTGGCCTTCTACCTGCTCCTGTTGCGCTCGCCCGGCGGCCTGACCCTTGCCTTCGCGGGGAGGCGGGCCGACGAGCAGGCGGACGCGGTGCGGGGCATCGGCCGCTTCGCCCGGCCGCGCACGGGGCCGAACCCTCGGCTGTGACCGTCCGCGCTCAGCGGGCGAAGTGCTTGCTCAGCGTCTCGACCTGGCCCTGGTAGTTCGACCCGATGTCGTCGCCGTAGAGCTTGGTCGGCTCGCACACCATGCGCTCGAACGTGAGCTTGCAGACCCGCTGGCCGTGCTCGATCATGAACGGCACGTCGTGCGCCCTCACTTCGAGCGCGGCGCGCGAGCCCTGCAACCGGCC
>DATAAM010000171.1:0-1890 GCA_036260075.1 Acidimicrobiales bacterium | reverse complement strand
GTCCGCGCTCGTACCCGTGCACCAGTGGCTGCCGTCCACGATCGCAGCCCCCACGCCGGTGTCGGCGCTGCTCCACGCAGGCGTGGTCAACGGCGCCGGCATGCTGTTGGTGCGACTCGCTCCGGTGTTCGGGTCGTCGGCCGCGGCGACGCACCTGGCCTTCGCCGCGGGTGTCCTCACTGCCCTGTACGCGACGACCGTGATGCTGGTGCGCAGCGACGTGAAGGGGAACCTGGCGTGGTCCACGGCAGGGCAGATGGGGTTCATGACGGTGCAGGTGGCCATAGGAGCGTTCGCCGCGGCGGTTCTCCACATCCTCGGGCACGGGATGTACAAGGCCGCGCTGTTCCTCGGGGCCGGCAGCGCGGTAACGGCCCATCACCGCCACGAGCAACGCCCTGCCCCCCACGTCGTCGCCCGGAGCGTTCGGCTGGGCGTCGCGCTGCTCGTGCCGGCCGCGGCACTTTCGGCCGCGTACCTGGTCATCCACCCGCACCTGTCGACGGCGGCGCGGGTGCTGGTGACGGTGTTCGCGTGGGCAACGGCAGCCCGGGCCGTCGAAGGGTGGCTGCGCTCGGCGCCGTTCCCGCCCGTCCCGGCGGTCGCAACCGCGGCATTCGGCGCCGCCGCCGGAGTGTTCGCCTACGTCGGTGGGCTCACCGTTGTGGAGACCTTCGTCAAGCACGCGCTTCCCGCCGAGAAGGTCGCCGAGCAGGTCAGCCCCGCTCTCCTCGTTGCCACGCTCACGGTGATCGCGATCGTGGTCGCCGTCGTCTGTCTCACTCCAGGGGAGGGTATGCGCAGGTTGCGCAGCCGGGTGTACGCCGTCGTGCTCACCTCGGCGCCCGTCGCCTCCCGGTTGACGACCCGAGGCAGCTCGACAGGGGTAGCGCCCGTGCCCGAATCCCGCCGCCTTCGGCCGGACGTGGAGCTGGCCACACGATCGAGATGAGCAACGGAAACGACGACCACCGGGGACGATCTGCCCGTCAGACCGAACTCCTCGCCGATGTCTCCCAAGCGGCGGAGATCATCGCCCCGCTCTGGCCGCTGACCAGCTTCGTGGCGGTCAATCCCCTCCTCGGCCTGCAGCACCTGTCCTTCGACGACGCCACCGCCGTCGCCCGACGGTGGTTGCGGGCACGCACGCACCTGACGCTCGCCGCGTTCCGCGAGGCCCACGGGCGCGGGGCCATCACCGATGCGGATCTCCGGCGCGCCATCGTCGAAGTCGACGAGAAGCTCGCGTCGCAGCCCAGCTTCGAGGTCGGCGAGCGAACGGTCGATGCGGTGGAGATCGTCCTATTGGACCTCCTCGTGGGACCGGACGACAAGCCCCGGGAGACCGCCGGCGATCGGGTGGGCCGTACGGATGTCGGGACCGTCCGGACGGTCAGCCAGCTCGTGGCCGCGTGGTGTGCAGTCTTCGTCGACGAGGCCGGCGTTCCCTGGCCCATGCCCCGCCGCGAGCACGGGTTCTTCCGTGCGTGGCGAGAGCTCGCGCAACACGACCGGCGGCTCCGGCGCCTCGCCGGCCCGACCGGCATGCGGTGGCTGGCGCAACTACCTGATGATCCGGTCGAGGCACTCGCTGCTTCCCTCGACTCGCTGCGTGTCGAGGACGATCGCGTCGAAGCCCTTCGCGAGCACCTCGGCCGGCTTCCGGGCTGGGCCGGGTACGCGCGCTGGCACGACGAGTGGGCTTCGCCCGGCCACGAGGCTCCGGAGTTGCGCCTCGTGGACCTGCTCGCCGTGCAGGTGGCCGCAACGGCAACGGCGGCCCATGGCGCAACTGCCCAGCAGCCCCCGCGGGACCAGGATGAGGACGTCGAGATGCTCCTCGAGCGCCGGGCGGCGGCAGTGCTCGACGCTCTCGGCAGCACCTCCGAC
>DATAAM010000170.1:0-29519 GCA_036260075.1 Acidimicrobiales bacterium | reverse complement strand
GGTAGTACTGGACGGCGGTGGCGTGGTCGCCCTTGTCGAAGGCGATGCCCGCCAGCTCGAAGGCGGCCTTCGCCTCCTCTGTGGGCGTCTCCTTGCCCATGACCTTGATGGTGCGGAACCCGTCGTCCTTGCCCGCAGGCGGTTCCTCGGTCAGCTGTAAGGGTGCAAACGAGAGGGTGTCCCACGTCTTCGGCCCGACGATCCCGTCGGCGTCCAGGCCGTGCGCCTTCTGGAAGTTGCGCACGGCACTTGCCGTGCGAGGGCCGAAGTCGCCGTCGGCGTCCACCTTCGGCTGGGCGCCCGCCGCGTTGAGCGCCTCCTGGAGCTGCGCCACCGCCACGCCCTTCGACCCCAGGCGCAGCACCGGGTGCTCGGCCACCATCGCGTCGGACTTGCGCTGGGCCACGACGGCGCCCGCCGCCTGGTTCCCCACCCGGGCCGCGTGCTCGACGGCCAGGCCGCCCGGCCCCTCCCCGTCCTGGAGCAGCTGCACGGTCGCCTTGTTGCCGAGCCCGTCCTTCGACGACCCGTTGTCCGACCGACGACCGCCGGAGCCCTTGCGCGGCTCACGGCCCTTGCGGCCCGCCTTCGACACGGCCATGCCGCGACGCTCGCCGCCCTCGCCCGCGGCCGCAAGGGTGAACGGGTGTCCGTCGGGGCAGCGCCGGCTGCCCGAAGGGGCACGCCGCATGGCCGACGACGCCGGCATCTCCGTAGACTGGCCGCACCAGCCATTCGTTCGGAGGTCGACATGCCGGGATCCGTGATCGTCGCAGGTGCTCGTACCCCCATCGGGAAGATGAGCGGTGCCCTGGCGAGCTTCACGGCAATGGACCTGGGAGGGTTCGCCATCAAGGCCGCGCTCGAGCGCGCCGGCGTGCAGCCCGACCAGGTCGACTACGTGTTCATGGGCCAAGTGCTCCAGGCGGGCCAAGGGCAGATCACGGCTCGCCAGGCGGCGGTGAAGGCAGGCATCCCCATGACGGTGCCCGCCACCACGGTCAACAAGGTGTGCCTCTCGGGCCTCAACGCCATCCACCTGGCCGACCTGGTGATCCAGGCGGGCGAGGCCGAGATCGTGGTGGCAGGCGGCATGGAGTCGATGACCAACGCGCCCTACCTGCTCCCGCAGGCCCGGGCCGGCTACCGCCTGGGCGACGGCAAGCTCGTCGACGCCATGATGCACGACGGCCTGTTTTGCGCCTTCGACGTGTGCGCCATGGGCGCAGGCACCGAGAAGTACACGAAGGCGGCCGCCACCATCTCCCGTGACGCCCAGGACGCGTTCGCCGCCACCTCCCACGAGCGGGCTTCGGCCGCCATCAAGGAAGGCCGCTTCGCCGACGAGATCGTGCCGGTCGAGGTGCCTCAGCGGAAGGGCGACCCCGTCGTCGTGGAGACCGACGAGGGCGTGCGCCCCGGCACCACCACCGATTCCCTGTCGGCCCTGAAGCCCGCCTTCGCCCCCGACGGCACCATCACCGCGGGCAACGCCTCGCAGATCAGCGACGGCGGCGCCGCCGTCGTCGTGATGTCGAAGGCAGCCGCCGAGCGCCTCGGCGCCCGGCCGCTGGGCGAGATCGTGAGCTACGGGCAGGTGGCGGGGCCCGACGCGTCGCTGCTCACCCAGCCGTCGCGCTCCACCAAGCAGGCCCTCGACAAGGCGGGCCTGTCGGTGAGCGACGTCGACCTGTTCGAGTTCAACGAGGCGTTCGCCGCCGTGGGGCTGGCGTCGATGGCCGACCTCGGGATCACCGACGAGATCTGCAACGTCAACGGCGGCGCCATCTCCCTCGGCCACCCGATCGGCATGTCGGGCACCCGCTTGGCCCTCACCCTCCTCCACGAGCTGAAGCGCCGTGGTGGGGGCGTGGGCGCGGCCGCCCTGTGCGGCGGCGGCGGCCAGGGCGACGCCGTGGTGGTGCGCTCGCTCTAGCAGCCGCCGCCCAGCGGCCCGTCAGTCGAAGGTGACCGTCAGCTCCACGCGGTCGAAGTCGCCGTCGCGGTGGAAGACGAGGCCCACGGCGTCAAACGGCTCCACGTTGCGCTTTGTCTCCTGCTCGTACTCCGTGCGATCGGAGGCGGGCATGAAGGCCTCGAACGTGGCGCGGATGGCGTCGATGTCGAGCACGAACTGCATGCGCGTGGCGTCGGAGGACTGCTCGCCCAGCACCGAGCGATAGACGTCGCTCTCGCCGAACGACGGCGTGGCGTCGCGGGAGAGCTGCTCCATGTACGCGGGGCTGGAGGCGATCACCACCCGGTCGTCGAACAAGCCGATGGCGGGCTGCACGCCGCCCCCGATGGCCGAGCCGAGGCCTTGGAGCGCCTGGCGCAGCCGGGGCACGGCCGCCTCGGCCGCGGCGCGGTCGGTGGGTTCCACGACGAGGCCGACCTGGGGGAACGCCTGGCCCGTCGGCCCGGGCGCCGCCACCAGCACGCTCTCGCCGCCCATCCACGACAGGAGGTCGCGCTCGACGTCGATGCCGGTCTGCCGCCGCAGCTCGGCCAGCGGGTCGCCGCCGGTGCCGAACACAGCCCGGAGCCCTTCGCGCAGCGTTTGGCCGATGTCGAAGATGGTGAAGGCGCCGTAGCTGCCCTGGGGGAGGCCCTCGGTGAGCGCGGGCTTGCCGGTGCGACCTTCCGCAGTGGAGCGGCCGACCGCTTCGAGCACGACGGCGGAGCGGGCCGCGTGCACGTCGAAGGCGGCGGTGGTCGCCTGCTGCACGAGGCCCTCCACGGGGAAGTCGCCTGCGTCGAGGAACTGGCCGATCACCCGCATGGCCTCCTTGCCGTCGACCCAGCCCAGGAG
This sequence comes from Acidimicrobiales bacterium, assembly GCA_036260075.1. Taxonomy (GTDB): domain Bacteria; phylum Actinomycetota; class Acidimicrobiia; order Acidimicrobiales; family JAHWLA01; genus DATAAM01. Next base: position 26,707 of record DATAAM010000170.1, on the reverse strand, counting down.
CAGGCGGTCGCCGTGGAGCTGGTCGACCACGTCGGCGAACTCCTTGGAGCGCGAGAGGTCGCCTTCGTCGCGCTCGGCCTGCGCCGTGAACGCGTCCAGCGTCTGCTGGGCCAGCGCCTGGTCGGCGCCGTCGGTGGCGACCACGAAGTCGTCGAGCACGCGGTAGGCGATGGGCGTACCGCCGTCGGCCTGGGCCTGGGCGTTGGCCTTGTCGATGGCGGCCTTGGCCGCGTCCTCGTCGTCCTGCTCGATGAGCACGGCGACGAGCGGCTGCGGGCCCGAGGTGCCGGGCAGCACGGCCACCGCCAGCTCGCTGCCCAACCACGGCTTCACGTCGCGCTCGTAGTCGAGACCCGCCTCGCGCAGGATCGTGGAGAGCAGCTCGTCGCGGTTCTCCTCGAAGTCGTCGCGGACCTGTGCGTCGGGGAAGCGGCGGGCGATGCTCAGCAGGTTGCGCTTCTGCTCGATGGAGGGATCGAGCGAGACGCTGAGGAACCCGAGGGCGTTGGCGGGGGTGATGCCCGCGGCCCGTGCCTTCTCGTCGGTCCTGCCCCCGCAGGCGGGGAGCGCCAGGAGCAGGGCCAGGGCAGTTGCGATTGCCGCTTTTCGCATGCGACCTCCTCGGGGGCAGAACGCCGACGTTATGCCCGGTTCGCGCTGTCTTCCAGCACTTCCGTCACCTGGCGCGCGGTCCCCCCGAGCGTGGGACCTCAGGCTTCCACCTCGCGGCGCCCCTGGAGCGCACGTCCCAGCGTCAGCTCGTCTGCGTATTCGAGGTCGCCGCCCACCGGCAGGCCGCTGGCGATGCGCGTGGTCTTCACCCCGAGCGGCGCCAGCAGCCGCGCCAGGTACATGGCCGTGGCCTCGCCCTCGATGTTCGGGTTGGTGCAGAGGATCACTTCGGCGATCCCCTCCGGCTCCAGCCGGGCCAGCAGCTCCTTCACGCGCAGCTGGTCGGGCCCGATGCCCTCGATGGGGCTGATGGCCCCTTGGAGGACGTGGTAGCGGCCGCGGAACTCCTGCGTCTTCTCGATGGCGACGACATCGCGCGGCTCCTCCACCACGCACACGACGCCTGCCTCGCGACGCTCGTCGGCGCAGATGCCGCACAGCTCGCCCTCGGCCACGTTCCAGCACCGTCGGCAGAACGAGATGCGGTCCTTCACCTCGCTGATGGCGCGGGCCAGCCGGAGCGCGTCCTCCTTGGGCAGCTTGAGCAGGTGGAAGGCGATGCGCTGGGCCGACTTCGGCCCGACACCGGGCAGCCGCCCCAGCTCGTCGATCAGCTCCTGGACCGGCTGGGCGTACACGAGCCGCGGCTCAGGACGGCAACCCGAGGTCGCCCAGGTCGAGCCCCCCGAGCGCCTCGCGGGTGGCCGCCTGGGTCGCCTCGTGCACCTTGGCGATGGCGTCGTGGACGGCGGCCCGCACGAGGTCCTCGAGCATGTCGACCTCCCCGGGGTCGACGACGTCCGGCGCGATCGAGACCGCCTGCACCTCCATGGCGCCGGTCATGCGCACCGACACCTTGCCGCCGCCCGACTGCCCTTCGACCACCAGCCCGGCGGCCCGAGCCTGCGCGTCGAGCAGCTGCTGCTGCATGGCCTGCGCCTGCTGGAGCAGGTTGCTCATGTCGAACTGGTCGCTCATGGGGCCACCCTCTTCGATGGCGACCCCGTGAGCAAGGGCTGCTGTGCCGATGGTTCGCTTGCCTGCGGCTCGCTCACGTCGACTCGACCTCCTCGGCGCCGGGGAACGCCTGCTTCAGCCGGTCCTCGACGGAGGTTACCGCCGGCCCTTCGGCCGCCTCGCCCGGCTCGTCGGGCTCGTCGGGCTCGTCCTCGAAGGCGTCGGCAGCAGGCGCCTCGGGGGCGGGAGCGGCACTCCGTCCGTCGTCGACCACGAGCTCCAACCGCACCGGCGTGCCGAAGTGCGCCGTGAGCGCGGCCTCGACGTCGCCGCGCACTTCCTCGCAGCGATCGCGGTGGATGGCATTGGGCAGGGCGAAGTGGGCCACCTCGCCGTCGACGGACACGAAGCGCCCGCCGGAGAAGCGCGCCTTGGCCTTCTGCGGCAGCTGCTTGAGCACGGTGTCGCCCCACGCCTTGGTGAGCTCGTCGCGGCTGGGCATGCCGCCCGGGCCCGCCGCCGGGTCGGGGCGGGGTGCCGCTGGGGTCGCGGCGGGCGTGGGTGGCGGGGCAGGGGCGGGGGGCGCGGGCGGTGCCGGCGCCGACCGTGGCTGTCGCAGCGCCCCCAGCGAGGCCTTGGGCCCGGCCGTGGCGGGGGGCGGGGGCAGGGCCTCGTGGGCGGCCGCCCGGGCCGGCATGTCCGCCCGCTCGGCCAGTGCGCGCTCCACGCGCTCGATGCGCTCCAGGAGGGCGGCGGGCGTGACGTCGGCGTCGGGGCGGGCGACCCGCACCAGTGCCACCTCGAGCGAGATGCGGGCGTCGAGCGCCTCCTTCATCTCGGCGATCGCCTGCCCGACCGCCTCCATGGCGCGCACGAGCCCGGCCGCGCCCAGGCGGCGGGCCTGGTCCTCCACCCGGGAGCGGGCGTCGTCGGGCAGGTCGACGAGCGACGGCGACATCGTGACGAGGAAGGCGTTGCGGAGGTGCTCGATCAGCTCCTCGGCCACCCGGCGCGGGTCGCGACCGGCGGCGCACGCCTCGGCCAGCGCGGTGAGCGCCCGGCCCGCGTCGCGGTCGGCCAGCGCCTCGGCCAGCTCCTCGGACGCAGGCGCCTCCGGCTCGATGTCGCCCGCCGCCGCCACCTGGTCGAGCACGGACAGCGCGTCGCGGGCCGATCCCTTGCCCCGGCGCACCACGAGGTGGATGGCACCCGTGGGGACGTTGAGGCCCGCAAGGCGGTTGACGTCCTCCAGCAGGGCCCCCAGCACCTCGCCCGACAGCAGCCGGAACTCGTAGTGCTGGGTGCGGCTGCGGATGGTGGGCAGCACCTTCTGGGGGTCGGTGGTGGCCAGCACGAACACCACGTGCCCGGGCGGCTCCTCCAGCGTCTTCAGCAGCGCGTTGGACGCCGCGTTGGTGAGCATGTGGACCTCGTCGACGATGTACACCTTCCACCGCCCGGGCGTGCCCAGCGCGGCCCGGGAGACGAGGTCCTTCATGGCGTCGACGCCGTTGTTGGAGGCGGCGTCGAGCTCGTGCACGTCGAGCGACCGGCCCTCTTGCACGGCCCGGCACGACTCGCACGCGCCGCACGGCTCGCCGTCCTGCAGGTCGGTGCAGTTCAGCGCCTTGGCCAGGATGCGGGCCGTCGAGGTCTTGCCCGTGCCCCGAGGGCCGCTGAACAGGTAGGCGTGGGCCACCTTGGCGTCGCGGACGGCGTTGCGCAGCGCCCGCGTGACGTGCTCCTGCCCCCGCACCTCCTCGAACCGCTGCGGCCGGTAGCGCCGGTAGAGGGACTGGAACGTGGGCTCGGCCATCGTCCGGGGAGCCTACCGGGAGGGCACCGACGGCCCGGCGCTCGGTGCGGCGGTCAGGCTTGCCTGCGGCACACGGCGTCGTCCGCTGAGAGCTGCTGCCTTCCGGCCCTGACTCGGTTCACGGGACACCGTTGCGCAGGACCCGACCGCCGCACGGAACGACGGGCCACTGCAGGCACGATAGCGGATACCCTCGCGATCTCGGCCGGGACGCCTCGGTGTGCCCGGTCTCGGAGGGATGCGAGAGCGGCCGAATCGGCACGCCTGGAGAGCGTGTGTGGCGCAAGCCACCGTGGGTTCAAATCCCACTCCCTCCGCTGCGGCCGCTCAGCCCCGCCGCCCGTCCGCCGATGAAAAGGGCAGGAGAGGGCGGAAAGGGGCTGTCGACATGGTCGAACGGGCACCGGAAGGCATGCGGCGGTTCACGATGCGCCGCGAGCACGATGCGTCGGGCGTGTCCGGCACCGGGGTGGTGCTGGAAGGCGTGCAGTTCTCGACGGGCGTCGTCGTGATCCACTGGCTCACCCCGCCGCCCCGGGGCTCGATCAGCGTGTTCGACTCGCTGGAGCAGTTCCTGCTGATCCACGTGTTCCCGCACCCCGACAACCACACCGCGCTGGTGTTCGAGGACGGCGAGGAGCTGGTGGACCGCCGCTCAGCGCCCCGGGCCCCGCTGCCCGTCTGACGCCGGGCCCTCCTCGCAGCGGCCGTGGGCGTGGCCCACGCCGCGGCCCTCCGCCTGCGGCGGCAGGCACGACACCACGTGGCCGACCGCCGACGACTGCGCGGTCGCGGCCGCGCCCGTCGGCCGGGCCCGCGGTTGCGGACGAGGCCTGGGAACCGGTGCCGGAGCGGGCTCCACGGCGGCGGCGCTGACGGTCTCGACCGGTTCCGGGGCGGGGGCAGGGGCAATCGCCGCCGCGGCCTCCACCACGGGCTCGGCCACCGGCTCCACCGCCACCTCCACCGAGAACGCCGTCTTGGCGAAGTGCTCCGTCACCCACACGCGGCCGTCGTCGCCGGTGACGACGCCCACGCCGAGCAGCGTGAAGTCGCCCAGGATGTTGCCTCGATGCTCGCCGGAGGCCATGAGCATCCGGTGCGCCTCGGTCACCGACCCGGCCACGGCCACGTTCTCGGCGACGCTCGTCCACCCCGACACCGCGCCGCCGACGACCGACGACAGGCTGCCGCTGTGGGAGAGGGACCCGGCGGCGGCCATGGCGGCCGAGTGGCTGCGGGCCGTGCTCGAGAGCTCCGCGCTCACGGCCAGCGGCGGCAGGCCCGCGGCGTTGCGGGCGCCGTTGACGAGCGATGCCAACGTCGACTCGTCGGCGGTGCTTGCCGAGCCCGGCGAGGCGGGCGAGCCCACGATGAGGCCGAGCAGCGCCACGCCGAGTACGGCGAGGACGGCGACCAGGCGGCGGACGGGGGAACGGGCGTCGAACGACATGGGGAGAGAGACCTCCTTGTTCGTGGAGCCCGCGGCTCGCTCACGCGGACGGCCTGCACCCTAGCGGACTCAGCCCGAGGTGCACCTCACCACGCGGGTCAGCGCCTCGCACGCGCCCTGGGCGGGCGCCGTGGTGGTCGTCGTCGGGCCGCCGCCCCCGGTGCTGGAGGGCGGTTCGCCCTTCCGCGGCGGCGTGGTCGCCGTGGTGGTCGTGGTGCCGGGTGGCGGTTCCTGGGACGACTGCGGGGCAGGGGCGGGCCGGGCCGTGCCCGGCGGGCGCAGGTCGAGGGGCCCCCCGGCGTGGTCGAACTGCACGGGCTCCCGGTGCGGGTACGCGTGCTCGATGGCGCGCCGGGCGTAGTCGAAGGCTTCCTGCACGGTGCCGGGTGCCCGGCCCTGGATCATCGCCTCGCGCACCATGTACTGCACGAGGTAGGAGCGTCCGAAGCCAAGGTTCTCGTAGGCCTCCTTGTCGGCGGGCGCCGCCCCGGTGAGCACCACCCCCGGCCGCAGCACCTCGGTGAAGCCCCCGCCGTAGCAGGCGGCGATCGCCACCCACGACCGCCGGGCCTGCACGCCCCGCAGCAGCCCGGCCAGCTCGGCGTCGGTGACGGTGCCGCCGTCGGCCGCCACCATGGCCTCTGTCGTGGCCCCGGCCTTGCGCACGTGGCCCGCGAAGAAGAACACGGCCACGGCGTCGGGGCCGGCCCGCTCCGCCAGCCACTCGGCGGCCGAGCGCAGCACCTTGCGGGTGACCTGGCCGTCCTTGAGCACCAGGCGGTGGTCGGCGGGCACGCCCATCCCGGCGAGCGCGGCGTCCACGTCCTCGGCGTCCGCCACCGCCGACCGCAGGTCGTGGGTGACACCCGGGTAGTCGTTGATCCCCACGATCACGGCCCACGTGCCCGGCCCCTTGGCCGTGCGGGCGGTGAGCTGCCGGGGCGGAGGCTTGCGGGCGGGGGGCGCCCCCTCGAACTGCTCGGGGGCAGGCGCGATCGGGGCGTCACCGGGGGGCGGGACCGGCGGGGCCTGGGGGGCGGCCGTCGTGGTCGGCAGGGGCATGGCGATGCCCGCCGCGTGCGGGGGGGCCGGTGCGGTGGTGGGCAGGTTGGCGCCGACGCCCGAGCAGGCAGCAACCAGCGACATCCCGCCGACTGCCGCAAACCACCTGGCTCGGACGCGCCTGATCAGTTCGACCCCCCAGATGGGTCCGCCGGTGGACTGACGCGACCACCCGGACGGCCCCAGCGCCGCCCGAACGGTGCGATGGGGTTCAGGTTCTCCGGCCGGCCCCCCGATCCCTCCTGCCGACCTGCGATTTCGCGCCGTCGGTGACGGTCGCTAGCGTCCCGCCCGTGACCGACGAGGACGCCATGGCGGTGGCCCTGGACGAGGCCGAGGCCGCCGCCGCCCACGGCGACGTGCCCGTGGGCGCCGTCGTGGTGGTCGAGGGCGCCCTCGTGGCCCGGCGCCACAACGAGCGGGAGCTGCGGGGCGATCCGCTGGCCCACGCCGAGCTCCTCGCCTTGGCCGACGCCGCCCGCAGCCGCCCCGACTGGCGTCTCCACGACGCCACCCTGGTGGTGACGCTGGAGCCCTGCCCCTTGTGTGCGGGTGCGCTGGTGGCGAGCCGGGTGGCCCGGTTGGTCTTCGGTGCCGCCGACCCCAAGGCGGGCGCCTGCGGGTCGCTGTACAACCTCTGCGTCGACCCGCGCCTCAATCACGAGGTCGACGTGCGCCCGGGCGTGCTGGCCGACCGCTGCGCGGCGTTGCTCAGCGCGTTCTTCACCGAGCGGCGCGGCCGCTAGAGGGAGATCGGGAGGACGACGTCGACGAGCAGGTGGCCGTCGCCGACCATCGGCACCAACCCGACCGACGACCGGGCGCCCAGGCGGTCGAGCGCCGCCAGGCAACGGCCCAGGCGGACCGGGTCGCGCCCGCGCACCCCGGTGGTGTCGAAGCGCAGCAGCACGTTCTCCCCGGCGTCCTCGGCGGTCACGGTGAAGGCGATCGACCGCTTGGCCGTCAGCTCCTCCGCCACCACGGTGAGCACGGCGAGCAGGTCTTCGCGCTCCTTGCCGGTGAAGGAACGGCTCTGGAGCCAGTCGAAGAAGCGTCGACGCACGACGCCGAGCGCGTCGTCGGTCCGGGGGCTGTGGTGCTCGAACCGGGACGTTTCGACCTGCTGGCCGAGGGGGCGCTCGACGACGGTCATGTGCACCAGGACGCTACGGAACTTCGGGGGGCGAGTCAATGGCCCGCACGGATTCGGAAGGTTGCCCGCTATCGTGGTCCGAGCTCGGAGGAGTGCGAGAGCGGCCGAATCGGACGGTCTCGAAAACCGTTGTGGGGGCAACCTCACCGTGGGTTCAAATCCCACCTCCTCCGCCGTGGACGCCCCGGCCCTCGCCGGGGCGTTCGTCGCGGAATGCCCCGGCCGCGGCGTAGGTTGGGCGGGCCGTGATGCGCTACTTCCACGCCGCCGGCGTCGACGCCGAGAACGCCCGGATCGACCCGGCCGTGGCCCGGCGGGCGTGGCAGTTCCTCCGTCCCTACCGGCGCATGCTGCTGCTGTACCTGGCCTGCATCGTGCTGCTCTCGGTGCTGGGCGTGCTGCCGCCCCTCATCTTCAAGCAGCTCATCGACGAGGCCATCCCCAACCGGGACGTCGGGGCGGTCAACCTGTTGGCCGCAGGCGCCGTCGGCCTGGCGCTGGTCACAACCGGGATCAGCCTGCTCAACCGCTGGTTCGGCGCCCGCATCGGCGAGGGGTTGATCTTCGACCTGCGGGTGGCGCTGTACCGGCACGTGCAGGGCATGCCAGTGGCGTTCTTCACCCGCACGCAGACCGGGGCGCTCATGAGCAGGCTCAGCACCGACGTCATCGGGGCGCAGAACACGGTCGGGACGGTCGCCACCGTCACCTCCGACTCGCTGCAGCTCGTGACCACGCTGGTGGCCATGGTCGTGCTCAGCTGGCAGGTGACGGCGCTGGCGCTGGGGGTCCTGCCGTTCTTCCTCCTGCTCGACCGGCGGCTGGGGCGGCGCCTCAAGTACCTCGCCCGCCGCCGCATGCAGGAGAACGCGGGGATGAGCGCCATGATGACCGAGCGCTTCAACGTGGCGGGCGCGCTGCTCGTGAAGCTCTTCGGACGACCCGAGCAGGAGAGCGCGGAGTTCTCCGCCCGGGCCGCCGAGGTGCGCGACAGCGGCGTGCTGCAAGCGCTCACCGGTCGCATCCTGTTCGCCGCCCTGGGCCTGATCGGGGCTGTCGGCACCGCGGGCGTGTACTGGCTGGGCGCCCGGTCCGTCATCGACGGGGGCCTCCAGCTGGGCACGGTGGTGGCGCTGGCCGCCTACGTGCAACGCCTCTACCAACCGTTGACCGACCTCGCAGGCGCCCGGGTCGACGTGCTCACCGCCATGGTGTCGTTCGAGCGGGTCTTCGAGGTCCTCGACGCGCCGCAGGCCATCACGGAGACGCCCGGGGCGGTGCCGCTCGTTCGCCCGCGCGGGGCCGTGGAGCTCGACGACGTGTGGTTCCGCTACCCGGCGGGGGCCACGGTGTCGATCGCCTCGCTCGAGGCCGACAGCACGGTTCCCCTGGGTGACGACCCCTCGGCCTGGGTGCTGAAGGGCGTGTCGTTCACGGCCGAGCCCGGCACGCTCACTGCCCTCGTCGGCCCGTCGGGCGCGGGCAAGACCACGCTGTCGATGCTCGTACCCCGCATGTACGACGTGGTGTCGGGCCGGGTGCTCCTCGACGGGCACGACGTGCGGGAGCTCACCCTGCAGAGCGTGGCCGACGCCGTCGGCATGGTGACGCAGGACCCGCACCTGTTCCACGACTCGATCGGCGCCAACCTGCGCTACGCCAAGCCCGACGCCACCGACGAGGACGTGGCCGCCGCCTGCCGGGCGGCGCGCATCCACGACCTCATCGCCTCGCTGCCCGACGGCTACGACACCGTGGTGGGCGAGCGGGGCTACCGGCTGTCGGGCGGGGAGAAGCAGCGGGTGGCCATCGCCCGCGTGCTGCTGAAGGACCCGGCCGTCGTCATCCTCGACGAGGCCACCGCCCACCTCGACTCCGAGACCGAGGTGCTGGTGCAGCAGGCGCTCGCGACCGCGTTGGAGGGGCGCACGTCGCTGGTGATCGCCCACCGCCTCTCCACCATCCGCGCCGCCGACCAGATCCTCGTGCTCGACGGCGGCCGCATCGTGGAACGAGGCACGCACGACGAGCTGGTGCAGGCAGGCGGCCTCTACTCCGAGCTGTACGAGACGCAGTACCTGCCCGCCTCGGGGACCGCTTGACTAACCTACTCTAAATTTTTTAGAGTAGGTTAGTGCCCAACTTCGACCTGCACGCACTGCTCTCCCTCCCGATCGAGGAGCGGGGGCAGCGCCTCTTGAAGCTCCCCGAGGACCAGTGGTTCGATCGGAAGGGACCCCGTGTGTCGAAGCAGGCCGTGGCGAATCACATCGTCGGCTTCGCCAATGCCGAAGGAGGCACGCTCGTCGTCGGGCTCGAGAATGGAGCTGTTACCGGCACTGACGCAGACCCTCGTCATCGCAACGATCTGACCCAAGCCGCCGTAGATCTCACCATCCCGCCTGCCCGTGTGCGTCATCACCTCGTCGAATGCGTACGGGACGATGGACATCGTGACCGCCTCCTCCTCCTCGAGATAGAGCCCAGCACAGTCGTCCACGCCAACAATCGAGACGAAGCCTTTCTTCGGATCGTGGACGAAACTCGGAAGCTGACGTTTCAGCAACGGCAGGAATTGCTGTTCGACAAGGGGCAGGCGTCCTTCGATGGCAGCGTCATCACAGGATCCGGTTGGGATGACCTCGACGCAGAGCTCGCCGAGGAATACGCCGCGGCAATGGGTGGTGTCGCCGCCGAAAGGCTTTTTCGCGCTCGAGGCCTGCTGGCACCGACCGGCGAACTGACGGCTGCCGGCTATCTGCTCTTCGGACGCTTCCCGCAGGACCGCTTTCCGGAGGCGTATGTCCGAGTGCTGCGCTACCGCGGGACGGAACGAGGCACCGGGAGGCGCCAGGACCTCGTTGCCGACGTTCGGTGTGAAGGGCCGATCCCTCGGCTCCTACGGGAGAGTGCCCAAGTGGTCCGCGAGCTGGAGCCCGCACGCCGCGTTCTGAGAAAGGGCTCCTTCGTACGCGAGGGTCTCATTCCCGAGGACGCATGGCTCGAGGGCATCGTCAATGCAGTCGTGCACCGTTCGTACAGCCTTGGCGGCGATCACATCCGCGTCGAGGTCTTCAACGATCGCATCGAGGTACACAGTCCCGGCAGCTTCCCTGGCGTGGTGCGTCTGGCTGACCCACTGCACGTGGCACGTTTCGCTCGGAATCCACGCATCGCTCGGGTATGTGCCGATCTCGACTTCGGACAGGAGCTCGGCGAGGGAATTCGCCGCATGTTCGAGGAGATGCGGGCTGCAGGCCTGCTTGACCCTCTGTATCAGCAGGCGCCCGGGCATGTGCGGCTCAGCTTGGCTGCAACCGCAGTCACGATGGAGGATGCCGCACGCCTGCCGAGCCGGGCGCGAGAGGCGATGGAGGTCATCCGGCAGGCGGGAGGCATTGGCACTGGGGACCTCGCCGACGCACTTGGGCTGTCCCGCCCCGCTGCCATCAAGCGACTACGAGCACTGGAACAGGCCGGTCTCATCGAGTGGGTAGGCAAGACGCCGAAGGACCCACGAGCGTACTGGCGCCTCACGAGTGAGTGACATGAATGTCATTCATACGTGATGCGATCCGTCAACCAGCACTTTTTCGAACTGGAAACACCTACTCTCAACGAGGCAGAGGAGGACCGAACTGCGGTGCCCGCTTCTCGATCAGGGCGGCCACGCCCTCCTTGAAGTCGGGCTCGTCGAACATCTCGAGCATGCGCTCCCGCGCCCGGCCTGCCGCGGTGTCGAGGTCGCCCAACAGGTCGCCCCAGAGCTGTCGCTTCAGTGTGAGCAACGAGGCGGGTGAGCACTCGGCCGCCATGCGCCGGGCGTACTCGAGCGTCGCAGGCAGGAGCCGGTCGGGCGGGTGCACGGCGTTGACGAGGCCCATGCGCTCGGCCTCCTCGGCGAGGACGACCCGGGAGGAGAACAAGAGGTCCGCCGCCCGGCCCGCCCCCACCAAGCGGGGCAGCAGCCACGACACGCCGTGCTCGGCGGGCAGCCCCAGCCGGGCGAACGAGGTGGTGAGCTTGGCGCCTGCCGCCGCGAACCGGATGTCGGAGAAGCACAGCAGCACGAAGCCCACGCCTGCCGCCGCCCCGTTCACGGAGGCGATCACCGGCTTGCGCAGGCCGAGCAGCCACGTGAACCCGTGCTCGAAGTCGGGGCGCACGCCGGTGCCGGGCGACACCTCGGGCACCTCGCTCGGCGGACGGCCCAGCACCTCGCCGTAGCGGGCGCCGCCTGCCAGCCCGTCGAGCGCCTGCGCGTCCGCCCCGGCGCAGAACCCGCGCCCGTCGCCGGTGAGGACGATGACGCGCACGGCGGGGTCGTCGTCGGCTGTGGCCATCGCCCACCGGAGCTCCTGCTCCATGCGAGCGGTCCAGGCGTTGAGTCGATCGGGCCGCGAGAGCGTCACGACCGCCACGCCGTCGCCTGTCTCGAACCGGGTGGCTTTCAGCATGCCCAAGCCTCCACGATCGGCGGGAGCTCCGACAACCGCTCGATCACCGCGTCGGGGTCCACGTCGTACGGCGGCACCAGCGGGTTGCGCCGCAGCACCGCCCGCATGCCCACGGCCTTGGCCCCCGAGACGTCGTCGTAGGGGCGGTCGCCCACGAACACGGCGGCGCCGGGCTCCACGCCCAGCGCGTCGAGCACGGCGGCGAAGGCGTCGGGGTGGGGCTTGGTGTGCGCGAGCTCGCTCGTGTAGCAGCGCACGTCGATCAGCCCGTCCAGCCCGTCGCGTTCGAGGAAGTGCTCGTGGAAGCTGCGAGGCCAGTGCGTGTTGGACAGCAGGCCGATGCGCAGGCCTCGCGCTCGCAGGGCGGCGAGCGTCGACGCCGCGTCGGGCTCGTGGCGCACGTGGGGCGTCCACGAGTCGAGGTGGTGGAGCGCCGCTTCCTCCAGCACCGCCTCGGCCACGTCGAGGCCCAGCGCGTCCGACGCCTCGGCCAGCAGGCACGAGAGCGTGGTGCTGCGCTGGTCGACGGCGATGCGCTCCCACGACCGCGCCTCCACGGCGACCAACCGCGCGCACACCTCGTCGGCTCGGTGGGGGGCGAGGTGCTCGGCCGCCAGCCGCCACATGTCCTCCATCTCGACGTCGGCGAAGACGGAGAGCGTGCCGCCCCAGTCGAACACCACGGCCTCAACGGCCATGGTCGTGGCCGTGCTCCCGTGTCTCCAACCAGCGCTGCAACCCGGCGGCGTTGGAGTGCACGCCGTTGAGGGTCTCCAGCTTCTCGCGGTCGGCGTCGTCGACGCCGCTCATGTCGGTGGCGAAGGCCTCCTCGAGCGCGGCGGCGATGTCCCGGCCCTCCCGCCACGCCTGCTCGGCCACGTGCGCCCACCGCTGGAGCGTGTCGGCGGCCTCGTCGAGCACCGTCTCGTGGTCGGGCACCAGCCCGTAGTGCGCCAGCGCGATGCCGGCCGGGTTGCGCTCCGCGAAGCGGCGCAGCGAGTGCAGCGCCTGGTCGAGGTCGAAGTCGGGCGGGGGCGACGAGGGGCGCAGGACCCCGGCGTCGGGGAGGCGCACGCCGACGGCGTCGCCCACGAAGAGAATCCCGCTCTCGGAGTCGTGCAGGCCGATGTGGTGCTTGGCGTGGCCGGGGGAGTCCACCACCGTCAGCGTGCGGTTCCCCCCCACGCCGATCTCCTCGCCGTCCGCCGGCACGCGGATGCGCTCGGAGGGCGTGGGGGCGAGGCGGCCGTACAGCGTGTCGAGGAGGTCGCCGTAGACGCGCGCGGCCGAGTCGACCAGCCGGGTGGGGTCGGCCAGGTGGCGGGCGCCCTTCTCGTGCACGTACACGGTGGCGTTGGGGAACGCACGGGCCACGTCGCCCACGCCGCCCGCGTGGTCGAGGTGGATGTGGGTGACGACGACGGTGGCGAGGTCGGCGGGACCGAGGCCCAGGTCGTCGAGTGAGGCGAGCAGCGTGGGCACCGAGCTCTGGCTGCCCGTCTCCACCAGCGCCGGCTCGGGGCCTTCGATCAGGTAGCCCGCGGTGACGCGGTCCCAGCCGCCGAGCAGGGTGTCGATCTCGATGACGCCGGGCCCGATGCGGGTCGCCATGGCCGTACCGTAGCGGCATGGCCTCTGCGCACGACCGCTGCCCGACATGCGGGTTCGATCCCGCCACGGTCAGCCCCGGCGACGCCGCCGTGGCCGCCCGGTCGCTGCCCCGCCGCTTCCGGGCCGTGTTCGCCCGACCCGACGACGACGACGTGGAGGTCCCCGCGGAAGCGGTGGCCGAGGCCGCCGCCGCCGCCGACGCGCTGCACGAGGCTGCCGAGGCGTTGGGCCGTCGGCCCGTCGCCCCTGGCCCGAGCGGGCCGGCGCTCGACGCCGTGCTGGCCCGCATCGAGGCGGCCGCGCTCGCCTTGGCGCACGCCATCGAGCGAACGCCGTCCGACGAATGGGCGACGTCGTCGGCGCTGCCGACTGCCCGCGCCGGCGTCCATGCGGGCGTCCATCACCTCCGGGCCGCCCAGCGCGTTTCCTGACTCCGGCCGCCGGGGACAACCCGCGGCAACACGCACGGAGGTGGACTGATGCGAACGGACACGGTGGAGTCGCGGCACGACCGGGCTGTCCTGGCGCAGGATGCGGGGCTCGGCAAGGTCTCGTTCGTCAGCGTGCTGGCGGGGACGCTGGTCGCCTACGGGGCGTTCGCCGTCCTGCTGGCGATCGCCGCCGCGGTGGCGAAGGCGGCCGGGGTCGAGACCGACTTCTCCGACAACGAGTGGCGCCGGCTGGGCGCCGCGGGCGGCGCTGTCGTGGCGGTGGTGCTGTTCCTGGCCTACTGGTTCGGCGGCTACGTCGCCGGTCGCATGTCGCGACGGGCGGGCACGACCAACGGGTTCCTCGTGTTCGTGCTGGGCGTCGTGCTGGCCGTGGGCGTGGCCGGGTTGGTGAACCTGTTCACCGACGGCGACGACATCCTGCAAGAGCTGCGCGGCGTCGGCGTGCCGACCACGTGGGACGAGTGGCGCGACATCGGGACGGTGGCGGGCATCGGCTCGCTCCTCGGCATGCTGCTCGGGGCGCTGGCCGGCGGGACGGCGGGCGAGCGGTGGCACGGCAAGCTGTTGACCCGGGCCATGGACCCGGATGTGGGAGCGGGCACACACGTCACGACGGCGGGGAGGTCGTCGGTCGTCACCGACGACGGTGAGTCGACGACGATGGACCGTTCGGACCGCCGCACGCACCGCGAGCACCACGAGCCCGCCGACCACTGACGTCCCCTTCGTTCTGGGCACCGTTTCCCGCGGTATGCGCGGGAATCGGTGCCCAGAACGGGATCAGGCGAGCGAGACGAGCTCCAGGAGGTCGTCGCGCCAGTGGTCGACCTCCCCGTCGGGCAGGAGGAGCACCCGGTCGGGGGCGAGGCCTTCCACGAACCCGGTGTCGTGGCTGACGATCACCATGGCCCCGCCCCACGACGACAGCGCCGCCGCCACTGCGTCGCGTGAGGGCGGGTCGAGGTTGTTAGTGGGCTCGTCGAGCAGCAGCAGGTTGTGCCTGCCCGCCACCAGCTGCGCGAGGGCCAGCTTCGTCTTCTCGCCGCCCGACAGCGTGCCCGCGTCCTGGAAGGCCATCTCCCCGGGGAGGCCGAGCATCCCGAGGATCGACCGGAGCTGCTGCTCCGGGGCGTCGACCTGCTCCCGCATGTGGGACAGCACGTCGAGCCCGGTGCGGATGCCCTCGTGCTCCTGGGCGTAGTAGCCGACCGACACGCCGGCGCCGAACCGCACCTCTCCTGCGTCCGGCTGCGTCACCCCCGCGAGGATGCGCAGGAGGCTCGTCTTACCCGCCCCGTTGAGGCCCATGACGAGCAGGCGCTCACCCCGCCCGAGGTCGAAGCCCAGGTCCTCGAACACGGGCGGGCCTCCGTAGCCCTTCGTCAGCCCTTCGACGTCGAGGACGACCCGGCCGCTGTGGGGCGGCTCGGGGAGGCGCACGGCGTACCGCCGTTCCCGCTTCGGCCCCTGCACCGCCTCCTGGCGCAGGCGCTCGACGCGGTGGTCGAGAGTCTTGGCCGTTCGCGCCCGCTTCTCCGTCTGGCCCCGCATGCTGTCGGCCAGCGTCGCCAGCCGGGCGATCTCGGCTCGCTGTCGCTCGGCCAGCTTGGCCAGCCGAGCCTCGTCGCGCCGCCGCGCCTCGCGGTACTGCGAGTACGTGCCCTTGTACTCGACCGTCGTCGCTTCGTCGAGGTGCAGCACGCGGGTGATCGCCTCGTCGAGGAGATCGAGGTCGTGGCTCACGACGAGGAGCGCCCCTCGGTAGGAGCGGAGGAACCCCATCAACCACGACTTGGCGTCGGTGTCGAGGTGGTTCGTCGGCTCGTCGAGCAGCAGGAGGTCGCTGCCCGCGAAGAGGATGCGGGCCAGCTCCACCCGCCGCCGCTCGCCGCCGCTGAGCACGGAGATGGGAAGGTCGACCCGGTCGGCGGCGAGGCCCAGCCCCGCCACGATGCGCTTCACCCCCGACTCGGCGGCGTAGCCGCCTGCGTCGCGGAAGGCGTCCTCGGCCCGGGCGAAGCGCTTCACGTTGCGCTCCGACGGGTCCTCTTCCACCTTGAGCCGCAGCTTCTCGATGCGCTGCTGGGCCTCGTCGAGGGCGCGGCCCGAGAGGATGTGCGAGAGCCCGGTGGCCTCCACCCCTGCCCCCTGCGGCCGCGGGTCCTGCGGCAGATAGCCGAGCGTCCCCCGTCGGAGCACCACGCCACCGGCGGCCGGTGCCTCGCCCGCCAGCACCTTCAGCAAGCTCGTCTTGCCCGCCCCGTTGCGGCCGACCAAGCCCACCTTGTCGCCTGCGCGCACGGTGAACGACGCCTCCACCAACGTGAGGCGCCCGCCCACCTCGACGCTGAGCGACCGGGCCTGGAGCACCCGACCATGGTGGCGGGTCAGCCCGCGGCGCGCCGAACGAGGTCGTCGTAGACCGAAGGGTCGTCGTCGTCGATCACCGGGAAGCCCCTCCCGTGGTCGCCTTCCCAGTGCATGCGGACACCCGGGTTGTGCACGTCGCCGCCGTCGTGAAGGAAGACGTGCGGGCTGCCCTTCACGCCCTCGCGCTCGGCCTGCTCGCGCTGCTCGATCACGGTGCGCCGGGCCCGGCCGTCGTCGAGGGCCTTTCGCAGCATCTCGACGTCGACGGCGGGGCACCGGGCCGCCACGTCGAGCACCACGTGGCGCATCGAGATGCACCGACTCTCGGCGAAGAACGCCTGCCGTAGTGCGTAGTCGAGCTGCTCGCTCGCTTCGAGGCCCTGCTCCTTGGCCGCTTGCACCCCTTCCATCGCGAGCAGCACCGTCACGGGCCACTCGCTCTCCGGCGCCCGCCACACCTGCCACCCGAGCTCGGGGGCGCGGGCCCCGACGACGGGCACCTCGGCGGCCAGCACGCGGCGCGGCGTGGGCTGCTCGTTGAAGAGCTCGAGCGGAAAGGCCCGGTGGTCGAGGCGCACGCGCTCGGCCGACCCCAGGCGGGCGCGAGCCCCGTGCAGTCGGTGCACCGCCAACGTGGCCCAGGGGCATGTGAGGTCGGACCAGACGACGACGGTGCCGGGGGCGACGTCCACGCGCAGGAGCCTGTCAGCGCTTGGCGGCGGCCTTTCCGCCCTTGCGGCCCGCCTCCCGCTTCTGGGCGGTGGTGCCGCCCTGCTTGGAGGAGCTGCCGGAGCCGCTCTTCTTCCCGCCCCGGCTGGAGGCGCCGGGCGAGTTGGCGATGCGCGCCGCCCGTTGCTTGGACATGCCCTTGTCCTTGAGCGCCTCGTACTGCTTCTCGTTCTTCACGCTCGGGCGCTTGTCGTTCGGCATCTCGGACCTCCTGCGCTCAGCGGCCGACGGCCTTCTCCAGCTGCGCCTTGTTCATCTTCGAACGGCCTTCGATCCCCTTCTTCCTGGCTTCGTTGTAGAGCTGCTCCTTGGTGCGGCCTCCGGGCCCTCGATGCGAGCGGAGCCCGCCGCGCCGACCAGACGAGATGTCCTTCACCGACGAGCGGCTCTTGGTCTTCGACTCGCCGCTTCGAGCCCGCTCCTTGTTGACGGTCCGTGCCGCGATCTCCTCGGCGGTGTCGCTGTCCTCACCGCGCTTCCGGAGCCCCTCCTTGATGTGCTCGTACTGGCGCTCCCGCTTCGCGCTCCACGCTCGCTGCGGCATGGCGTCCTCCTTGCTCGGGTGGACCTGCCGTCTGCTCTACCCCCGAGCGCTCGACACTACGTGTGGGGCGGTGGTGCTCGACCCGGGCGTCGTCCTGCGTCGTCTTCGAACGCCACGCCACGACACGGGGACAGCGGCGCACGAGTCGACAAGACTGGGCGCATGGTCGAGGACCTCTCCGATCCCCGTCGCACCGAGCCGTCCTACGTGCTGCCCGAGCGGCTCATGCTGGAGGCGTGGCTGGAGTTCCACCGCACCACGCTGCTGCTGAAGTGCGAGGGCATCGACGAGGCCGGTCGCAAGCGGCGGCCGGTCCCGACCTCGAAGCTGTCACTGCACGGCCTGGTGCGACACATGGCCGAGGTGGAGCGCAACTGGTTCCGTCGCACGCTGTTGCGCGACTCCGAGGTGCCGCCCATCTGGGCCACGCCCCGCGGCGAGGACCGCGAGCTGTTCCCGCTCGACGACGCCGACTGGGAGGCCGACGTGGCCGTGTGGCAGGCGGAGTGCGAGCACAGCCGCCAGGCCGCCGCCCGTCACGAGCTCGACGACACCGGCGTGCGCCGGGGCGAACCGGTGTCGCTGCGCTGGATCTACGTGCACATGATCGAGGAGTACGCCCGGCACAACGGCCACGCCGACCTGATCCGGGAGATGGTGGACGGCAGCGTGGGCTGGTGACCGACGAGGCGCGATCCTCACGTTGCGACAAGGCCGCAGGGCGCGTGCGGGATCGCGAGCGCCCGAGAGCGCTCGTGTCAGCCGCCCGCGCCGAGCGCGCTGGTGGCCTCCAGGATCGTCTGGAGCACGTGGTCGCCGATGCAGCGGTCGATGGCGAACACCTCTTCGTACTCGCCGGTTCGGGTGCCGTACTCGGTGGCCACGTTGCCGGTGGCGTCGAACTCGAAGCTCTGGATGATGTAGCCCAAGGCGTCGTTCATCTGGCCGAGGACCATCACCGTGCCGCGTCGGTCGGCCCGCTCCTTCACGACCTCGGCGATGGTGCCGAAGATCTCGCCCGGGGCGAACGCGATCACGAGCTCGCCGATGCGGTGGGCGCCCGCCGCGGTGATGACGGTCGGGCCCGCGGAGGCGCACGTGCGGGTGCGGCCCGTGTTGTTCAGCCAGCTCTCCGACGGTGGCACCGGCGCGGGCGTCTTCTCGACCGGCCCCGACTTCGACCAGTTGTAGACGCTCGGCTCGTCCGCACCCGGGGTGCCCGGCGTGAACTCGCGGTCGAACAGCCCGACGGTGCCGAGCGTGATGAGCCCGGCATTGGTGGTGACCGGATGGCGCACCTCGCGCGTCTGGGCCTCGAGCGTGTTGTCCTGGAGGCGCACGGCGTCGTCGGCGACGGAGGCGGCCACGCCTGCGGCCACGGCCTTGCCGGTGTCGTCCACCGACCCGGCGCCGCTGATCGACGAGTTGCCCAGCGCGCCCTCGAAGAGCAGGCCGACGCCGCCGTAGGCCGCCTCGAAGGCTCGCGCCGCGGCACCCGGCCA
The DNA here is from genome assembly GCA_036260075.1 of Acidimicrobiales bacterium. Lineage (GTDB taxonomy): Bacteria > Actinomycetota > Acidimicrobiia > Acidimicrobiales > JAHWLA01 > DATAAM01. The sequence goes on along the minus strand of DATAAM010000170.1, from coordinate 7,929 downwards.
GTCGGCGTGCAGCACGGGACCGCTCACCATCGTCGGGTGGGCGCCGAAGGTCGCCATGGTGGCGATCACCTCGGGGGGAGGCGTTGTGCACGTCCGCTTCTTCTTCTCCCCGGTGCACACCTCTTCGGGCAGCGCCCGGGCCTGGAGCCACGTCGCCCCCGTGTCGACGGTGGAGTAGTAGGTGTCGCGGCGCTCGTTGTTGCGCCGCCGCAGGTCGACCTCGCCCACGTCGAGCGTGGCCGGGCGCAGGTTGGCCACCGCCTGCTTGGCCGACGCCAGCGCCGCGTCCCGCAGCTGGGATCGGTACCAGGTGGGGATGCCGCCCCAGCCGCCGTAGGTGTCGGCGCCGGCGTGGGTGTGGGTGGAGCCGATGATCACGTTGCCCGCGTCGATGCCCATGTCGCGGGCCAACCGGGTGCGCACGTCGAGGATGCCGCAGTCGCTGCACAGGTTGGCGTCGTAGCGGGCGAACCAGCCCACGGTGTCGGCGATGGAGTACACGAACGTCTGCTCGCCGTTGGAGACGGCGATCGACCTGACCCAGACGCCGCCGGGGTCGACGCTCTTCGCGGGACGGACCGGTCCGAGGTCGAACCCGCCGAGGTAGATGCAGTCGGTCGACGCCGCGGGCCAGCCCCGTCGGTCCTCGAGCGAGGGGATCAGGTGGTCGCCGTGGACGTTGCTCTCGCCCGTGCTGCCGTACTCGCTGCAGCCCTCCGTCTGCCATTCGGCCGTGGGGTCGTAGAGCGTGGGCGCGGGAGCGAGCGTGGCCCGGGCCGCGCCCACCAGGAACGTGCCGGCAGGCACACGGCCGCCCTTCGGTGCCGTCACGGTCGAGCCCGCCCGGTCGAACGACTCGGCTGCCGTCAGCTCGGCGTCGCCCGGGGGGACGGCGCTGTCGGTCGTGGCTGCGGCGGAGGAGAGCCCGGCGGCGCGACGCACCTCCTCGGCCGAGGCCGTCGGGAGGCCGTTCGCCGTCTCCACCGGAGCCGTCGGCGGCCCGTCGAGCAGGGCGCCGGCCACGGTGGTGCCGACCACGAGGGCACCGGCGCCCAGGCCGGCGAGCGCGAGTCGTACGACGCGGTTCACTTCACGACCTCCACGGATCGGGTCCCGTTGATCTCGTTCCAGGTGTCGACGGCGTCTCCTGCCTCGACGTAGGCGCGGTCGCCCGCGGCCAGTGCGGTCGGCGCCGTCCACCGGTCGCCCGCCTGTGTGGCGGCAAATCGCTCGACCCTCCCGTCGGCCCGCACCACGGTGACGGTGACCTCTGCCAACGTCCCGTGCGTGGCCCACGGGCGGAAGGAGCACGTCTTGCACACGCGGGGGTTGCCGTCGTCGCGCACGAACGAGGCGAACGCCTTCGACGCATACGTGCGCGGGTAGGCGTGCGGCGCCGCCGACAGGGAGACCGAGCCGTCCGGCTCGATCCGCAGGTCCTGCACGGGGACGCCGTCCCACGGCCGCACGGCGAACGGCTGCGACGTCACGGTGTAGGGCACGGTGGCCCGACCGGTGCGATGGCGGCCGACGGCCACGAAGCGGTACGTCCCCGAAGGCGTCTGCCCCTCGCTCGCCCGGAAGCCGTCGAACGCCTCGAAGTTGGCCGTCCACCTCCAGCGCCGCGACTCGCCCACCCGTCCGCCCAGGTCGAGCCGGGTCTGCACCTCGCCTGCCTGGCCAGCATGCGGCTGCCAGCGGCCCTTGTGGAACCGCTCGACGCGCACCTCGGGGTTGTCCACGTAGTTGGAGCCGCCGTACCAGCTGAACTCCGCCGCCGAGAACCGTTCGATCGCGGGGGCGGGTTGCCCGCCGGCGGGGACGGTGCCGCCGTCGAGGTCGTCGGGCAGCGTCAGCTCGTAGCCGTCGTAGGCGGCTCGGGCCACCTGTCCCGCAGTGACGGCGGTGGCCGCCTGCCGGGCCTCGTCGGCGGCTGCCACGGCGCCGAGGGGCTCGTCGGTGAACGGGTCGTAGTGCGCCTTGTCCGCGTCGCGCAGGTGGGCGGCCATGCGCACGAGGCGCGTCACCATGTAGTCGGCGGTGTGGGGGCCGTAGGACGTGAGCGCCTTGCGGTAGTGGTCGCGCGCCATGTACTCGCGGTACGAGACCGTGTAACCGACGTAGTCGCCGGTGTGGCCGAGGCCGACGGACAGCGCGTAGCCCGGCATGCCGAGGTCCTGGATCTCCTGCTTGGTGAAGTTGCCCTTGATGTCGTTCGGGTTCTCGCTGTTGGCGAACGGCGCGTAGGCGAGGTCGTCCCACCCGTCGGCCGGGCGGTGGACCTGGGCGCGCATGTGCTGGATGGCGGCGTCGGGAGCCGGCCCCGTCGGGCACCGCCACGTGGTCGAAGGCGGCGTCGGCGCCGTGCAGTCGCGCTCGGCCCAGTCGTAGCCGTCCCAGATGTTGTCCTGGGCGCCGTCCGTGCGCGACTCGAGGTTGAGGATGAGGTCGACCTGCGCTTCGCACGAGCAGGAGGCGAGAAGGATCTCGCCCAGGCGCACGGCCTGTAGGTGGATGCGGGCGTTCTCCTCCACCGTGCCGAAGGCAGGCATGTCGTAGGAGTCGGGCACGGGGATGCCGTGGGCTTCGAGGTTCTCGCGCACCTGGTCGGCCAAATCGACGCCGGTGTCGGCCTCACGGGTGCAGTCGGCCGCGGTGCCGACGCCGGGGTTCCCACGGAGGGTCTCGTCGGTGTCGCAGGCGTTGACGCCGGGGTACGGGTGCGAGACCGGACCGGGGATCCATCCGTCGAACACGCCGATGGGGATGTCGCGCGTGAACGGCACCGTGCCGCCGCCCGCCCCGATCTCGTGCCAGGCGGCGGCCACGGCGTCGGCCAGGATGCGGGCGAAGCGCTCGGCCTGGGCGTAGCCGACGTGGGCGAAGGCGCGCACGACGCCGTCGGCCACCGTGTCGGTCTGGCCGCGGTCGTAGGGGCCTTCGGCGCTGCCCACGTCGCCCTGGGTGAACACGAGGGTGGAGCCGGTCTCGCCGTCGACGAAGCGCTCGAGCGGGGCCACGAAGTCGCCGCTGATGAGGTTGTAGCCGTCGAGCGACTCGGGGTGCTGGCCGTAGTTCATCCACGTGGCGAGGGGCGTGGGCTTGCGGGCGGACACGTCGTCGACCCGGAGCACCACCACGCCGTGGTCGCCGAAGGTGTCGGGGTAGCCGTAGGGGCTGTCGTCGTAGGGCGAGGCCCCCCGGCCCGCGATGTTGCCCTTGATGGGGCCGACGTCGACGGTGGTGGCGCCCAGGCGGGCGGGCCGCAGGTTCGTGGCGGCGGCGGTGACGGCGGCGGCGATCCGACGGGCCTGGTACTCGAAGGCCCGCACGTCCCACACGTCTTGGAAGACCCACACACCCACCGCGGGCGTGGAGTAGTAGGGCGACGAGTGGTTGTGGGTGGCCGACATCACGATGCGGTCGGCGCCGAGGCCCAGCGCGGGCGGGAGCAGCTGCGCCACCCGGCGGGTGAGAAGGTCCTGGGCCAGGTAGTTGTCGGTCTTGACCAGGGCCACCCGCTCGCCGTTGGTGCCTTCCAGGACGAGGGCGCGGGCGGTGAGGCGCGACTGCACGCCGTAGCTCGCCCGCTGCTTGACGGAGTGGGCGTGCGGGTCCGTGCCCACGGCGGGCTCGTCGGTGGCGTACTGGCCCGCCGACGCCCCGACGTGCCAGGTCATGTCGGCCACACCCACTCCGGCCCGAAGCCCGGGCGCGGGAGGGCGGAGGGGCGGCTTGGCGAGGACGGGGGTGGTGGCCGCTACGAGGGCGGCGGTGAGGAGGATGACGAGACGGCGCACGCCTGGGCTCTCCATGTGACGACGGATGGGACCGGGAGACCGAGTTCGGCAGGTGTGTACTACCCGGTATACACATTTCGACGCTCATCTCGAACCCGGTCGTGCGTCAGTCGGCCGGCACGACCTCCACGTCGACGGAGCCGAGCACGCGGCCGTTCACCTGCACATCGACGGTGTGGCGGCCGGGGCGGATGCGTCGGATCGACACGTGCTCGAAGCGGTGGCGGCGGGTCATCGTCACCGGCTCGCCGGGTCGGAGGCGGCGGCGGGTGAGCTTGAACACCTTGGGCGCCTTGGTGCCGGCGGCGCCCACGTAGTGGACGCGGTAGTCGATCACCGCGTCGGCGGGCTCCGCGGCGCCCTTGTCGAGCTCGAGCGAGATGGTGAACGTGGCCGCCTCGCCGATCGTGAGCCGGCCCGGATCGACGGCGAAGCGGCGAAGCTCTATTCGGGCGGCGGCGTCGGCGCCGACGAGGGCGAGCGCGTCGGGGCGTCCCTGCTTGACGAGCGTGCGCAGGCCGTGGCGTGCCGCCCAGGCGGCGTCGCTGCCGCGGGACATCCAGCGGCGGGCCAGGTCGACCGCGAGGTCGGGGTGGTCCTTGGCGATGTCGTTGAGGTGGTTGCCGACCGACCGGCGCACGTACGGGGACGGGTCGTCCACGAGCGCGTCGAGGAGGGGCACGTTCGGCGAGGGGTCGGCGATCAGGCTTCGCAGTTGCGGCGCCCACGGCAGGCGGGGGCGGGTGCCCTCGGAGACGAGCCGGCGCACGTGCTCGTCGTCGTCGGATGTCCAGCGGTGGAGGTGGGCGTAGGTGATGTCGGGATGCGCCTCGATGAAGGGCCGGATCGGGCCTTCGCTGGAGAAGCGGGGGCTGAGGCCCGCCAGCATCGGGAGCGCCGTGTCCGGGTGGTCGATGCCGCGACGGGCGACGAACGTGCCGCACGGCAGCGTCATCCACCCGGTGAAGGTGGGGGAGTCCAGAGCGCGCCACAGCACGTCGAGGGCGTCGGCGAAGTCGTCGGGCAAGGCGGCGTTCAGGCGGTCGGCGAGGGCGTCCACCCGCGCCGACAGCTCGAGCGGTCCGAGGTGGGCGTCGAGGCCGCGGGTGAACCGCCGGCGGGGGAAGGCGGGCCACGCCCTCGTCAGCTCGTCGGCCAGGCGACGGGCTGTGGCGGGGCCGACCTCGTCCTTGAACGGCGGCATCAGCCGGCGGCGAGGAGCTGCGGGTACCGAAGCTGCAGGTCGTCCCACAGCTCGGCTGGGGCGGCGAAGCGGTCGAAGCGGTAGAGGTCGCCGATGGCCACCACGTCGTCCAGCTGCTTGGCCACCGGCTCGATCCACACCCGCACCTCCTGGCGCGGGTGCCCGGCCAGCGGGAGGTGGTCCCGGCGCAGGATGCCCGCCCGCTCGCTGCTCGCGATCTGCTTTCCGCAACGACAGGGGTTGGCCGGGTCGACCAGCCCGCAGCGGTTGTCGATCACGTAGCGCATGGTCCGCCGGGCCCGGGACACCCGCTGGCGGAACGCCTCGCGGGTGCAGCCCAGGATCTCGGCGCCCTCCACGTCGGTCAGGCCGATGACGTCGGCCAGGAGGTAGGCGGCCCGCTGCTCTCGGGGGAGGCAGAGGAGCATGCCGTAGGTGCAGCTGATGCGGACCTCGTCGCACAGCAGCCGGTACTCGGCTTCGTCGAGGGTGGTGTCGATCTCGCCCATGCCCGCGTCGAGGAAGGCGGCGAACTGCTCGGGCCCTTGGACCGAGGATTCCACGAAGCGCTTCTTCGTGCGGAGAAGGCTGCGGGTCGCCACCGTGTACGCCCAGGTCGTGAACTTGGAGCGGCCTTCGAAGCTGCCCAGGTGGGTGACGATGCGCACGAGGATCTCCTGCGTTGCGTCCTGGGCGTCGTCGGGATGGCCGAGGAACCGCAGGGCCAGCCGGTACATGGGGTGCTGGATCTGCTGCAGCAGCGACGTGAGCGCCTCGCGGTCGCCGTCGGCCGCCCGCCGGGCGAGGTCCTCGACGTCGAGCCGGCGGTCGTCGCTCATCGGACCGCCGGTTCGACGATCTCGCCGCGGCCGACCTGCTCCGCATCCTCCAGCAGGTCGTGCATCGAATGGAGGGCCTCGAAGCGGGCCGCGTGCTCCATCAGCCGCTCCTCGCCGTCGGGCGCGCTCCAACGGAGGACGTCGAGCCACGTCCCGTCGCCGAGCCGGACCAGCTCGGCCGACAGCAGCTCGGGGCACAGGCGCTGCGCCTCGGCGATCGCCTGGGGGCGGATGGCGAGCAGCCGCTCGACGTGCTCCTCGGGGACGCGGGCTCGCCACACCTGCAGGTACTCGGGCATCGGGCTTCTCCTCCTCTCGGCGGCGTCGGTCGCCGCTCGGAGGATTGAGAGACACGGCATGCCCCGAGTGTGACAGCGATCTCCGCGTCCGTCGGGCCGCAGCGCAATGGAACGGAGCGTCACCTTCTGAGGTGGCCCGCCTCCCGGCGCTGATCAAACGATGGTCCTCGGGGTCAAGCGGAAGGCGCTCGCGATGCAGGCTTCACCTCTTTGAAGGGGGATTGCCCGCCCCATGTCTGGAGGGCGCGCACCAGGCGAGATGAGCCGACCACCCGCATCCGACCGTTCTCGGCGGCCTGGACCAACGTGAGCTCCCCCATGTGCCACCGGGCGAGCGTCTCGACGTCCGTGGCGACGATCACGTCCTCGTCTCCGCCGGGGTGGGTGCGGCAGAGCTCGGGCTCCGGCCGCCGGACGACGAGCCAGAACGTGGGGTGCTCCTTCACGTCGAACCGGACGGTGATCCTGGTCTCGGGAAGCCGAGCGCGGTCCATGCACTTGGCGACCGCCCACAGCACGATGCCCGGGTCGAGCTCCATGGGCGCGACGTCGAGCCAGCGGGCACCCCAGCGCCCGAGCGCGTCGCAGACCTCTGCGAGCTCCAAGCCGGCTTCGGTCAGCGCGTAGACGCGCCCGCGCCGGCCCGCCGCCGTTCGGCGGTGGAGCAGTCCGTACCGCTCCAGGTCCCGAAGGCGCTGGGCGAGGAGCGAGCGAGGGATGCCGGGAGCGCCCTCGAGGATCTCGCCGAAGGTTGTGCACCCGAGCAGCAGGTTGCGGACGATGATGGGCGTCCAGCGCTCGGCGAACACCTCGGAGGCCCGGGCGATCGGGAATTACCGCTGCCCGTACTCCTTCATGCGTGCAGTGTTGCCGCTCGGCCCGCCGTCCGGAAGTCCAGATTTCGAACTATTGGGCCGTCGCACCTGCTGTCAGAGTCCTTGCTGACACCCGAGTTCTGGGAGGGATCGGCATGGACGCGCAGCAGGAAGCGCTCGCATGGCAGACGGGCGTGTGGGACCGGATCTCGGAGATCTACGAGCGGGAGATCGACGTTCGCTTCGCCCCTGTCGTGGAGGGCTGCATCGCCCGGGCTGGGCTTCGGCCCGGCGAGACGGTGCTCGATCTCGGCACGGGCACCGGGGCGGCCGCAGCGCGGGCGGCAGCGGCCGTCGGCCCGACCGGGTCTGTCACCGCCGTCGACCTCAGCAGCGAGATGCTGGAGCTGGCCCGTAGGAGGATGGAGGCGGAGGGGGTCGGCGTCGACGTGCGTGAGGGCCGAGCGGAGGAGATCCCCGCGCCGGACGGCACGTTCGATGTGATCGTCGCCTCGCTCAGCCTCATGTACGCGGTCGACCGACAGCGCGCCGCGCTCGAGTGCGCGCGAGTGCTGCGGCGTGGGGGACGGCTCGTGGCCGCGGTGTGGGCAGGGCCCGAGGATGCCGACATCGTCCGCTTCCAGCAGACGGCGGGGATGTTTGCCCCGCCACCGCCGGTGGCAGGCGTCGGACCAGGGGCGCTGGCGGACCCCGAGTCGTTCCTGGCCCAGTTGCGAGAGGCGGGCATCGCCGGCCGCGTCGAGTGCGAGGTGCTCGAGTTCCACTTCGACGACTTCGAGCAAGCATGGGACGTGCTGGCGGGCGTGACGACGGCCAACCTCGACGCCGACCGCCGAGCGGAAGCCAAGCAGGCCGTCCAGCAAGCCATGTGGCCGGATCCCACTCTCGGACGGCGTTTCGCCAATCGCACGCAGTTCATCGTGGGCCGCAAGGAGTGACCGTTCGCCCGAG
>DATAAM010000169.1:0-6737 GCA_036260075.1 Acidimicrobiales bacterium | reverse complement strand
GATCGACACCAAGAAGGAGCACATCGCCGTCACCGAGGCGAACAAGCTCGGCGTCCCGATCGTGGCGGTGGTCGACACCAACTGCGACCCCGACGTCATCGACTACGTGATCCCCGGCAACGACGACGCCATCCGGGCGGGCTCGCTGCTGTGCCGGGTGATCGCCGACGCCGTGGAGGAGGGGCGCTTCATCGCCTCCCGGCGGGCCCGGTCGGCCGCCGCCGCCGGTGGCCCCGCCGAGCGCAGCGCCGACGAGGAGGCGCGGGTGGCCCAGCAGCAGGCGGACGCCCGGCGCCAGGCCGCCGTCCAGGCCCAAGAGCGCGAGGCGCGCCTGCGCACCACTGCCGGAGCCCCCGGCGCCGGCGAAGCTGCCGACGAGGCACCTGCCGCCCCCACAGCTGCCGCCCCCGCCGCCGAGGCGCACGCACCCGCGGCGCCCGCACCCGAGGTGCCCGCCGCCGGGGATGCACCCACGCCGACCACCAACGAGGAGCAGTAGGAATGGCCGACTTCTCCGCCGCCGACGTCAAGCGGCTCCGCGACATGACGGGGGCCGGGATGATGGACGCCAAGCGCGCCCTCACCGAGGCCGCGGGCGACTTCGACGCCGCCGCCAAGTGGCTGCGGGAGCGAGGCCTCGGGAAGGCCGCCGAGCGGGCCGACCGCGAGGCCGCCCAGGGCGCAGTGGGCGCCGCCCGGGCCGGCACCGTGGCCGCCATCGTGGAGCTCAAGTGCGAGACCGACTTCGTGGCCAAGTCGCAGGACTTCGTCGACCTGGCCGAGGAGCTGTCGCAGCTGGTGGCCGACAAGGGCACCGACGCGGTGGCCGAGCGGGCCGAAGCGGTCGACGACCTCAGGATCACCCTGAAGGAGAACATCACGGTCGGCCGGGTCCACCGCATCGAAGCGGCCGCGGGCAACGGGCTGGGCCTCTACGTCCACCGCCAGGAGGGGCGCGGCGTCAACGCCGTCGTCGTGGAGCTGAGCGGCGGCGACGACGAACTGGCCCGCCAGGTGGCCCAGACCGCCGCGTTCACCAAGCCGTCGTTCGTGCGCCGCGACGAGGTGCCCGCCGCCGAGGTGGAGGCCGAGCGCGAGCAGCTCCTGAAGGAGACCCAGAACGAGGGCAAGCCGGAGGCCGCCTGGGACAAGATCGTCGAGGGCAAGCTGGGCGGCTGGTTCAAGCGCTATCCCGGCGGCGTGCTGCTGGAGCAGCCGTTCTTCGTGGTCGACGAGAAGCAGTCCGTGCAACAGGGCCTCGGCGGGGCCGACATCGTCCGATTCGCCCAGATCGTGGTGGGCGGTTGACCCCACCTGTGGCCCTGCGCCCGACGGTCCGTCGCCGTGCCCCCCGGGGCCCCGTCCCCGCCGGCGCTCCTCCGGTCGTGGCGCCCGCATGAGCGACGCCCCCCGCCCCCGGCGGGTCGTGCTCAAGCTGTCGGGCGAGGCGTTCGCCTCCTCGGCGTCCGACGAGACCATCGACGGCGTTGTCGTCGACCGCATCGCCGGCGAGATCGCCGAGGCCCGGCGCGACCTCGGCGTCGAGGTGGCCGTCGTGGTGGGAGCGGGCAACATCTGGCGGGGCACCACGGGCGCCGGCGCAGGCATGGACCGTGCCACCGCCGACTACATGGGCATGCTCGCCACCGTCATCAACGCGCTCGCCCTCCAGGACGCGCTCGAGCGCAACGGCCAGCCCACCCGGGTGCAGTCGGCCATCCAGATGGCCGAGATCGCCGAGCCCTACATCCGCCGCCGGGCCATTCGCCACCTCGAGAAGGGCCGGGTGGTGGTGTTCGCCGCGGGCATGGGCAACCCGTTCTTCACCACCGATACGCCCGCCGCCCTGCGCGCCGTCGAGATCGAGGCCGACATCCTCCTGAAGGGCACCCACGGCGGCGTCGACGGCGTCTACAGCGCCGACCCCCGCACCCACCCCGACGCCACCCGCTTCGAGAAGCTCACGTTCAAGGAGGTCCTTGACCGGGACCTGCGGGTGATGGACCTGACTGCCATCACGTTCTGCAAGGACAACGGGCTGCCCATCCTCGTGTTCGACGTGATGGCCCCCGGCAACGTGCGTCGCGCCCTCGCGGGCGAGCCCATAGGTACGCTGGTCCAGTGAGCGGCTCCGGGTCCTGCCAGGCACGGCTCTTCCCCACCTTCCCTTGCGGTCGGGCGGAGTCCCCTCCGCACGTGCCGCCCGTCGCCGACAAGCTGAAAGGAACCGGCCTTCGGCCGATGCCGTTCTCATGAGCGCCGACGACGACGATCTCATCGCCGCGGTACTGAGCGACAGCCGGGAGAAGATGGCCAAGGCCGTCACCCACGCCCAGTCCGAGTTCGCGGGCGTGCGCACCGGCCGGGCCTCGCCCGCGCTCGTCGAGAAGCTGCGGGTCGACTACTACGGCACCGAGGTGCCGCTCCAGCAGCTGGCCGGGTTCAACGTTCCTGAGGCCCGCCTCCTCGTCATCACGCCCTACGACAAGGGCTCGATCAAGTCGATCGAGAAGGCGATCCAGAACTCCGACCTCGGCATCAACCCCGGCAACGACGGCCAGGTCATCCGCCTCGCCTTCCCACCGCTCACCGAGGAGCGGCGCAAGGAGCTGGTCAAGGTGGTCAAGCACAAGGCGGAGGAGGCGCGGGTCGCCATCCGCAACGTCCGCCGGGCTGCCCGCCACGACCTGGAGGCGTTGGAGAAGGACGGCGACATCTCCTCCGACGAGCTCGAGCGGGCCGAGAAGGAGATGGAGAAGATCACCCACGAGTACGTGGCGGAGATCGACCGCATGCTCGCCCACAAGGAGCAGGAGCTGCTCGAGGTCTGACCGCGGAGGCTTCCGGTTGAGCGACTACGAGGACGAGTTCGAGGACGAGGCGCCCCGGCGCACGCGCACCCCGGCGGAGGGCGTGCGCATCATCGGCGCCGAGGAGGCAGCGGCCGCCCTGGAGACGGGGCAGGTGGCCCGGCGTCGTCCGGAGGACGCGCCTCGCTACGGCGACGTGCCCGAGAAGCCCCAGGGACCGAGCACCGAGTACCGCTTCCCGCTGCCCGAGAGCGTCGACCCCGCCTCCGTGCGCCGTCCCCCTCCCGCCAACGCCGAGCCGCCCGAGCTGCCTCACTGGACCGAGCCGCCCACCGGCGAGGTGCCCAGCGTCCTGGCGGGCGACGACGCCGACGTCGGCGAGGACCTCGGCGCCTGGTCGGGGCTCTCCCGCTCGCCCCGCTGGCGCGACCAGGGCACCGACTGGGAGGAGGACGACTTCGCCGAGCTGGCTGCCTTGGGCGACGACGACACCCGCGTCGGCGCCCTCGACGTGAACCGCACCGAGCACTCCGACCTGTTCTCCTTCGACGAGCCGGAGCCCGAGCCCGAGGCCGAGCCGGTGTACGCACCGCCGGAGCCGCCGCCGGCGCCGCCGCGGCCAAAGGCGCCCACGCGCATCCATTCGCGCACGGCGCCGCCCGCCGACTACGGCGCCGCCCGTCCGCATGTGGGGAGTCGCGACATGGGCGCTGCCGTGGGTGTGGGCGTGGGCATCGCGGCGGTGGCGCTGGCCGCCTTCGCCATGGGCAACGTGCCCACGCTGGTGCTGGCCGTCGTCGTGGTCACGATGGCCGCCATGGAGCTGTTCGCCGTGTTCCGGCGGGCGGGCTACCAGCCCGCCACCCTGCTCGGTCTCAGCGCCACGATCGCACTCATGTTGGCCGCCTACGACAAGGGCACGGCCGCCTTCCCCTTGGTCATCGCGCTCACCGTCGTCTTCACGTTCCTCTGGTACCTGGCGGAGGTGGTGCGGGCCCGGCCCACCATCAACATCGCGGTGACCCTGCTCGGCTTCTTCTGGGTGGGTGTGCTCGGCGCGTTCGCCTCGCTGCTGCTCACCTTCCCCGACCGCCACGGCATCGCCTTCCTGCTGGGCGCCGTGCTGTGCACCGTGGCCTACGACGTGGGCGGCCTGTTCTTCGGGAGCCAGATGGGCACCCGTCCGCTGATGCCGGAGATCAGCCCCAACAAGACGTGGGAAGGGCTCATCGGCGGTTTCTTCCTGTCGTGCATCGCGGGCGGCCTGATCATCGGCTTCGTCGACCCCTGGACGCCGGGGAAGGGCCTCCTGCTCGGCCTCACCGTCGGCGTGGTGGCTCCGCTGGGCGACCTGTGCCAGTCGATGGTCAAGCGCGACATCGGCATCAAGGACATGGGCTCGATCCTCCCGGGCCACGGTGGCGTGCTCGACCGCTTCGACGCCCTGCTGTTCGTGCTGCCGGCCGTCTACTACCTGGTGCAGCTGCTCGACATCGCATGACCACCATCGCGGTGGTGGGCTCGACGGGATCGGTCGGCACACAGGCGCTCGACGTGGTGCGGGCCGATCGCGACCGCTTCGAGGTGGTGGCCGTCGGCGCCCACCGCTCCGTCGAGGCACTGGCGGCCACAGCCGCCGAGCTCCGCCCGAAGACAGTGGCGCTGGCCGACGAGTCGCTGGCTGCCGACCTGTCGCTGCCGCCGGGCACCGAGCTGCGGGCAGGCCCCGACGCGCTGGCGTCGATCGCGGGGGAGGCCGACGTCACGCTCAACGCCGTCGTCGGCTTCGCGGGCCTCCGGGTCACGCTGGCCGCCCTCGAAGCGGGCACCCGCCTGGCCCTGGCCAACAAGGAGTCGCTGATCGCGGGCGGCGCGGTGGTGCAGCGGGCGCGCCGCACGCCGGGGGCGGAGATCGTGCCCGTCGACTCCGAGCACTGCGCGGTGCACCAGTGCCTGCGGGCCGGTCGTTCCCACGAGGTGCTCCGCATCGTGCTGACGGCGAGCGGCGGACCCTTCCGGGGCCGACCGGTGGCCGACCTGGAGCACGTCACCGTCGACGACGCCCTCGCCCACCCCACGTGGGAGATGGGGCCGAAGATCACCGTCGACTCGTCCACGCTGATGAACAAGGGCCTCGAGGTCATCGAGGCCCACGAGCTGTTCGGCGTCGGCTACGACGCCATCGACGTGGTGGTGCACCCGCAGTCGATCGTCCACTCGATGGTCGAGTTCACCGACGGCGCCACCGTCGCCCAGCTCTCGTTGCCCGACATGCGCCTGCCCATCGGCTACGCGCTGGCCTACCCCGACCGCCTGCACGTCCCCTTCGGTGCCGCCATCCAGTGGCAGGCGCTGTCCCACCTCGACTTCGAGGAACCCGACCTCGCCACGTTCCGGTGCCTCTCGCTGGGCTACGACGCGGGCCGCATGGGAGAGACGGCACCCGCCTGGCTCAACGCCGCCAACGAGGTTGCGGTGGCCGCCTTCCTCGACGGGTCGATCCGCTGGCCCACAATTGCCGACGTGATCCGCGAGACGCTCGACGACTGGCCGGGAACCGCGGCCGACTCGGTCGACGTTGTACTCGACGAGGACCGTCGGGCCCGCGAGCGGGCTCGCACCGCCGTCGAGACCAGAGCCCGCGCCGCATGACAGACCGCACCAACCGCACAGCGCTCTTCCGCCTCCTGCTCATCGTCGGGGCGGGCCTCGCCGCCGCCGTCGTCACCGGCGTCACCAAGGTCGTCTTGGTGGTGGCCGCCATCATCCTGATGATCATGCTCCACGAGCTGGGGCACTTCCTGACCGCCAAGTGGGCGGGCATGAAGGTCACCGAGTACTTCCTCGGCTTCGGGCCGCGGCTGTGGTCGATCCGCAAGGGCGAGACGGAGTACGGCGTCAAGGCCATCCCGGTAGGCGGCTACGTGAAGATCGTCGGGATGTCCAACATCGAGCCGGTCGACCCGGCCGACGAGCCGCGCACCTACCGGGCCAAGCCCTACTGGCGCCGGCTCTCCGTGGCCGTGGCGGGCTCGACCGTGCACATGCTCCTCGCCTTCCTCCTGCTCTACGTGCTGTTCACCGTGGTGGGCACCGTCGACTACGACCGGGAGCTCCCGCAGATCGGCACCATCAGCCGGTTGGAGGAAGGGCCCAGCCCCGCCCAGCGGGCGGGCTTCCGGGTGGGCGACCGGCTGCTCGCCTACGACGGCACACCGTTCGTCGAGTGGGACGGACTGCGCACCCACATCCGGGCCCGCCCGGGGCAGACCATCCGCTTCGAGGTCGAGCGCGACGGCGTGCCCCGCACGATCACGGTCACACCTGTCGACCTGTCGCAGGTGGAGGTCGAGGGGGGCGGGCCGGTGGTCGAGGGCGATCGACCGTACGGCTTCGTGGGCATCGGCCCGCGGTTCCCGGTGGAGAAGGCAGGTCCCGTCGAGGCCGTCCCCAAGACCGTGGCGGGAATCGGCCGCGGGGTGGTCGAGACAGTGAAGGCCCTGGGGCGGATCTTCTCGCCCGACGGCGTCTCCCGATACACCGAGGAGCTCACCGGCGAACGGGGCCGCACCGAGATCGACCCCGACACGCCCCGCTTCCTGTCGCCGGTCGGCTTCGTGCGGGTGGCGGACCAGGCGGCCAACCAGGGATGGCGGGCCGTGCTGGTCCTGCTGGTCAGCATCAACCTGTTCGTGGGCGTGTTCAACATGGTGCCGCTGCTGCCGCTCGACGGCGGCCACGTCGCCATCGCCACCTACGAGAAGCTGCGGTCCCGCCCCGGACGGCCGTACCGGGTCGACGTGCGCAAGGTGCTCCCCGTCGCCTACGCGGTGTTCCTGGTGCTCGTGTTCATCGGCGTCACGTCGATCTACCTCGACATCGTGCGCCCGGCTGCCAATCCGTTCGAGTGACGCCGTTCTGGTGGGG
>DATAAM010000168.1:0-23597 GCA_036260075.1 Acidimicrobiales bacterium | reverse complement strand
CGTGCACCATCCCGACCCGCACGCCCGCCAGCTCCACCACCTGGTGCTCCGGCAGGTGGGCCAGCGCCGGGTCGAGGTCGTTGTTGCCGAGCACGGCGTGGACCGGGGCGAACCCCGCCAGCTCGTGCAGGAGGTCGGCGGTGACGATGTCGCCTGCGTGCAGCACGGCGTCGGCTTCCCCCAGCGCGTCGTACACGGCGTCGGGCAGCCGGCGGCGACTGCCCGGCCGGATGTGCGTGTCGGACAGGACGATCACCCTCATCGCCGGCCGAACCCGTACCCCACGGCGGCGGCGAACCCGGCAGTGGCGAGCAGCAGCAGGCCGTCGCGCTGCGGGGTGGAGAGCACCACGGGCACCAGCGCGCCCACGACCCACGCCAGTTGGAACATCGTCTCGAAGCGGGCGAAGCGACGGGCCTGCACGGCGTCGGGCGCGTCGCGCTGCACGAGTGAGTCGAACGCCAGCTTCCCGGTCGAGGCCGACAGGCCCAGCACCACGGCGGCCACCACGGCCCCCGGCCTGCCGTCGAGCCAGGCCGCCGCCAAGGCGCCGACGCCCACGAGCCCGAGGGCCGCCGTCAGCAGGTGCTCCTCCCGCACCGAGCGCCGGGCCAACGGGGCGAGCCCGGCGCCCGACGCCGTGCCCGCCATGCTCGCCAGCAGCACCACGCCGAACACCCACGACGGCGCACCGTCGCGCCGGAGGGCGAAGGCCACCAGGAAGGCGAGGAACCCGACCCCGCCCCGCAGCACCCCCATGGCCACGGCCGCCACCCGGATGCCGGAGTGGGCGAGCTCCTCGGCGGCGGCCTCGGCCCGGCCCGCGTCGTCGGGCCGGATCGTGCGCACCCGGAGGGCGGCCACAGCCCCCACGGCGAACACGGCGGCCGCCAGTCGCAGCACCCACTCGGCGCCGGCCAGCTGCAGCAGGGCGATGCCGGGCACGGCGGCCACCACGCCGACGGCCACGCTCCCCAGCGACAGCTTGGCGTTGGCCTCCACCAGCCCGGCCTCCGACGACACGACGGCGGGCACCAGCGCGCTCTTCGTCACCGCGTGCGTCTTCGACAGCACGAGGAAGGCGAACGCGGCCGGGAAGAGCAGCAGTCGGTCGACGACCTCGGCCATGGCCAGGCACGTGAGCACCCGGGCCGCCGCCGCCAGGGCGAGCATGAGGCGCCGCCCGCCGGGCAGGCGCTCGAGCACCGGTCCCAGCAGCGGGCCGACCACGGCGAAGGGAGCCATCGTCAGCACCAGGGAGAGGATCACCTTCCCTCGGGCCGCCCCTGGGGAGATGTCGAAGAACAGCGACCCCGCCAGCGCCATGGTGACGAGGGCGTCACCCGCCGTGGCCAGGGCGTGGGCCAGCGCCAGCCGGGCGAAGGGCGACGGCCCCAGGTCGACCGGCGGGCGGGCGGCGGCGCCTGCGGGCATCGGCCTCAATCTAGGACGTTCAGCCCGTCAAGCCAGGGTCGACGGAAGCCGACACAGAAGGCATGGATCTGTCGAAGGTGCTGGGTGACGTGTACGAGAGCGACAGGCGGCAGGCCCCCGACTGGGCCGACGAGCACCGCCTGGACGAGGTCTTCGCGCAGTGGACGCCGGGGCCGCCCGCCGAGGCGCCCGCCGCCGAGCGCGAGATCGTGGCCGACGTGCGCCCGCCCGCCCGCCTCGACGACGACTTCGCGGTGGCGCTGACCCAGGCCTTGGTCGCCGACGGCGCCCCGAGCGCCGACCCCGTGCCCGCCTTCCCCGAGGTCGAGCCCGAGCCCGACTCGGTGGCCGCCGTGCTGTACGCGGAGCTGGCGACCGTGGAGGAGCCCGCCCCCGCTGCCCCCGCTGCCCCCGGGCGCTGGTTGCGCGGCGACGACGACATCGCCTTCGGCGGCGGCGGCCGGCGCCGCGCCCGGCGCCGCTAGCCGCGCCTTCTCTCCGGGTTCTGGACCGCAACGAGGGCCGTCAGGGCGCCTCGTAGCGGTAGCCGAGGCCGCGGATGGTGGTGATGCGCGACGGCGCCGAGGGGTCGTCCTCGATCTTCGAGCGCAGCCGCTTCACGTGCACGTCGAGCGTCTTGGTGTCGCCCACGTAGTGCGGCCCCCACACGCGGTCGATGAGCGTGTCGCGGGTCAACACCCGCCCGGCGTTGGCCAGCAGCAGCTCCAGCAGCTCGAACTCCTTCAGCGGCAGGGCCACCGGCTCGCCCCGCACCAGCACCTCGTGGCGCTCCGGGTCGAGCCGCACGTCGCCCACCTCCAGCACCTCGCCGCCCGCCTCGTCGTCGTCGGCCCGCGGCGCCCGCCGCAGCACGGCCCGCATGCGGGCCACCAGCTCCCGCAGTCGGTAGGGCTTGGTGACGTAGTCGTCGGCGCCCACCTCCAGGCCGACGACGGTGTCGATCTCCTCGCTCTTGGCCGTCACCATGATGATCGGCACCCGCGATCGCGACCGGATCTCGCGGCACACGTCGATGCCCGACATCCTCGGCAGCATCACGTCGAGCAGGACCACGTCGGGCCGCACGGCGTCGAACATGTCGACGGCCTGCGAGCCGTCGCGCGCCACCTTCACCAGGAAGCCCTCACGCTTGAGCCCCACCACCAGCGCGTCGACGAACGACTCCTCGTCCTCGACGACCAGGACGGTCGGCTGGGTGGCCACCGCTAGCCCGCCTTGGCGCTCAACGTAACCGCCCGCGGCCCCGCCGGAAGCTGGAGGGTGAAGAGCGACCCGACCCCCTCCTGCGACTCCACGGTGACGCGGCCGCCGTGGTTGCTCGCCACGTGCCGCACGATCGACAGCCCCAGCCCCGTGCCGCCCGTGTCGCGCGACCGGGCCCGGTCGACGCGGTAGAACCGCTCGAAGATCCGTTCGAGGTCGCGGCCGGGGATGCCGATGCCGTGGTCGCGCACCGTCAGCTCCACCTGCTGCCCGTCGCTCACCACCCGCAGCTCCACCGAGGAACCCGCGTCGGAGTACTTCACCGCGTTCTCCAGGAGGTTGTGCACGGCCGAGACGAGCTGCCGCCGATCGCCCAGCACCGTGAGGCGGCGGGGTGGGTCGTCGACCTCGAGGTCGATGCCCCGGTGGTCGGCCAGCGGCCGCACCCGCTCCACCGCCTGCGCCACCACGAGGTGGACCGGCACCGGCTCCCGAGCAGGCGCCTCCTCCGCTTCGATGCGGCTCAGGTCCAACAGGTCCTCGATGATGCGCCCGACCCGCAGCGCCTCCTCGTGCATCCGCTTGGAGAGGCGCTCCACCACGGTGCGGTCGCGCTCGCCCGCCAGGGTCTCGGCCAGGAGCCCCAGCGCCCCCACCGGGGTCTTCAGCTCGTGGCTGATGTTGGCCACGAAGTCGCGCCGCACCGCCTCCAGCCGCCGGCGCTCCGACACGTCCTCGACGACCGCCACCGCGCCGATCGTGCGGCGCTCGTCGTCGAGCGGTGCGGTGGTGAGCAGGAGTGTGCGCCGGGGCGGCCCGAACAGGTCGAGCGTCTGCTCGCCGCCCCGCCCCGCCAAGGCGGACTGCACGAGCGACGACAACGCCTGCTCGGCGAGCGCCTCGCCGTGCCGCCCGCCGGGGAACGCCGACGCCTCCCGGTTGGCGAACACCAGCCTGCCGTGGTCGTCCCACACCATGACGCCCTCGCGCACGTGGTCGAGGGCGGCGCCCAGGCGCCCGGCCGTGTCGGCCGCCTCGCCGTGGGCGGCAGCCCGGTCCTGCACCGCCCGCTCGAGCTGCGCCAAGGCGCCCTCCACGCCCTTGGCCTCGCCGATGGCCCCGCCGGGCTCGAGGCGGGCGGCGATCGAGGCCAACCGACGGACGAGCCCGCGCCGGCGCAGCCACCCCCGCACCAGCAGCAGAAGGAGGAGAGCGGCGAGGCCGGCGATCGCCGCCTGCATCCCGACGCTCGCGTCACTCACAGGACCAACGGTAACGCCCGCGGCCCTCGATTCGGGTGTTCACCGACCGTTCACCGACCGGCCACCTGCGCGCCGATGCCGCGTCAGGCGGGCTCGTTAGCGTGCGAACGGTGAAGCGAATCGCATTCCTCTTGCTCTCGGGACTCGCCGCCTGCGGGGGCGGCGGCGCGGGCGGCAGCGGCCTCCGCGGCTCGGTCGTCGTCGACGGCTCCTCGACGGTCGCTCCCATCAGCGAAGCAGTGGCGGAGGAGTTCAACGCCGAGGAGCCGCGGGTGCGGGTGTCGGTCGGGACCTCGGGCACCGGCGGCGGGTTCAAGCGCTTCTGCGCCGGAGAGATCGACCTCGCCGACGCGTCCCGGGCCATCAAAGACGAGGAGAAGCGGGCTTGTGCGGACAACGGCGTGGAGTTCGTGGAGCTGTTGGTGGCGCTCGACGGGCTGGCCGTGGTCACCTCGACCGACACGAAGTTCCTCTCCTGCCTCAGCTTCGAGCAGTTGCGCAGGATCTTCGAGGACGGCGGCGCCTCGCGGTGGCGGGACGTGGACCCGGCGTTCCCCGACGAGAACATCGACATCTTCGCCCCCGGCACCGACTCGGGCACGTACGACTTCTTCGTCGAGGAGGTGCTGGGCGAGGACGTGAAGCCCCGTACCGACTACCAGGCGTCCGAGGACGACAACACGATCGTCCAGGGCATCCAGGGCGAGGAGGGGTCGTGGGGCTTCTTCGGCTTCGCCTACTTCAAGGAGAACCGGGAGGGCCTGAAGGCGATCCGCGTCTCCGAGGAGCCCGGCGGCGAGTGCGTGGTGCCGAACGACGAGACGGTGCGGGCGGGTGAGTATCCCTTGAGCAGGCCGCTGTACATCTACGCGAAGAAGGCGTCGTTGGAGAAGCCCGCAGTACGGGAGTTCGTGCGCTTCTACCTGGACGTGGCGCCCGAGCTCGTCGGCTACGTGGGCTACACGCCGGCCCCCGCCGCCGACTACACACGGGGGCTGGAGCAGATCCGTTGATCCCCTCGAACGTCCTCTCCCGGCAGCGCACGCGTCGAGGCGAGCGGGCCGCCATGGCAGGCCTCGGCCTGTGCGCGCTCGTCTCGGTGCTCGTCACCGTGGGGATCGTGGCCGTGCTGGCAGGCGAGACGGTGCGCTTCTTCGCCGACTACAACCTCGTCGAGTTCCTCACCGGCACCGACTGGGCCCCCGTCGGCGGGCGCACCGAGGGAGGCGAGCTCGGCATCCTCCCCCTCCTCAACGGGACGCTCCTCATCGCGCTCGGCTCGCTGGTGGTCGGCCTGCCCCTCGGGCTGGCCGCCGCCGTCTACCTCTCCGAGTACGCCCGACCCCGCGTGCGATCGGTGCTCAAGCCCACGCTGGAGATCCTGGCGGGCATCCCCACCGTGGTCGTGGGGTTCTTCGCCTTGAACTACGTCACCCCGCACGTGCTGCGACCGCTCTTCGGAGAGGACGACGTTTTTGTGTTCAACGCCGCCGCGGGCGCCATCGGCGTGGGGCTGCTCGTGGTGCCGATCATCGCCTCCATCAGCGAGGACGCCCTGCGGGCGGTGCCCACCTCGTTGCGGGAGGCGGCCTACGGGCTGGGCACCAGCAAGCGGGTCGTCGCCACCCGCGTCGTGATCCCGGCCGCCCTGTCGGGCATCACCGCGTCGGTGATCCTCGCCGTTTCCCGCGCCGTGGGCGAGACCATGGTCGTCACCCTGGCGGCGGGCAACTCCCCCAACATCACCGTCGACGTGTTCGAGTCGATCCAGACGATCACCGCCTCGATCGCCCAGACGGTGAGCGGCGAGGTCGCGGCGGGCACCACCCGCTACCGGTCGCTGTTCGCGCTGGGATCGGTGCTGTTCCTGCTGACGCTCGGGCTCAACATGCTGAGTGCGCGGTTCGTACGCCGCTACCGGCAGGTGTACCAGTAGTGGCGTCGATCACCCTGAAGCGCGGCACCACCCGGCGAACCCGCCAGCTGGTGCTCGACGCCTTCTTCGCCTGGCTGCTGTTCGCGGGCACCCTGGTGGCCTCGCTCGTGCTCGCCGTGCTGCTCCTCGAGATCTTCCAGACCGGATGGGACCGACTGGCCGCCGACCCCGTCGACTTCCTCACCCGGTTCGTGTCGCGCATCCCCCAGCGGGCGGGCATCAAGGCTGCGCTGGTGGGGTCGATCTACCTCATGGGGCTGGTGGCGCTCATCTCGTTCCCGATCGGCTTGGGCGCCGCGCTCTACCTCGAAGAGCTGGCGCCCCGGGGACGGCTGGCGAACTTCGTGGAGGCCAACATCGCCAACCTGGCGGGTGTGCCGTCGGTGGTCTACGGCATCCTCGGCCTCGGCGTGTTCGTGCGCTTCGCGCAGATGGGACCGAGCCTGCTGGCGGGGGCACTCACGCTTTCGGTGATGAGCCTGCCCGTGATCATCATCGCCGCGCGCGAGGCGATCCGGGCCGTGCCCTCCTCGATCCGGCTGGGCGCCTACGCGCTGGGCGCCACCAAGCTGCAGGCGATGTGGACGCAGGTGCTGCCCGCGGCGCTGCCGGGCACGCTGACCGGCGCCATCCTCGCCCTGTCGCGAGCGATCGGCGAGACGGCCCCGCTGCTCGTCATCGGGGCCGCCGTGTCGATCTTCTCGGTGCCGCAGGGCGTGGGCGACCAGTTCTCGGCGCTGCCGCTCCTGATCTTCAACTGGACGGGCAGGCCGCAGCCCGCGTTCGCCGAGGCGGCCGCGGCCGCGAGCATCGTCCTCCTGGCCGTCCTGTTGGCCATGAACGCCGTGGCCATCTTCCTTCGCAACCGCTACGCGACCCGGTGGTGAGAGCACAATGACCGACGTGTACGTTCCTCGTCCCGTGGTGGACCACCCCGTCGAGGCGGCGCCCGCCGAGGAGACCGTCTTCCTCATCGAGGCCATGAGCTTCTGGTACGACGGCTTCCGGGCCCTGCGCGACATCGGCCTCGACATCGGCCGCAACCGCATCACCGCGCTGATCGGCCCCTCGGGCTGCGGGAAGTCCACGTTCCTGCGCTGCCTCAACCGCATGAACGATCTCATCCCGGGCACACGGGTCGAAGGGCGCATCACCTACCACGGGCACGACATGTACGCCCCCGACGTCGATCCCATCGAGGTGCGCCGGCGCATCGGGATGGTGTTCCAGAAGCCCAACCCGTTCCCCAAGTCGATCTACGACAACGTGGCCTTCGGCCCCCGCATCAACAAGACGGGCGGCACCCTCGACGACATCGTGGAGGAGGCGCTGCACCGGGCCGCGCTGTGGGACGAGGTGAAGGGCAAGCTGCGGCAGAGCGCGTTCTCGCTCTCCGGCGGGCAGCAACAGCGGCTCTGCATCGCCCGGGCCATCGCGGTGAAGCCCGACGTGATCCTGATGGACGAGCCGTGCTCGGCGCTCGACCCCATCGCCACCATCCGCATCGAGGAGCTGATGGTGGAGCTCAAGCAGGACTACACGATCGTGATCGTGACCCACAACATGCAGCAGGCGGCTCGCGTGTCGGACCGCACCGCCTTCCTCACCACCGAGGTGAACGAGGAGACCGGCCAGCGCACGGGGATCCTCGTGGAGTACGACCGCACCGACCGGATCTTCACCTCGCCGCGCGATCGTCGCACCGACGACTACATCACCGGCCGCTTCGGCTGAGCCGCCCGCGCCAGCCGCCTCTTCCCATGGCCGGGCACGGCCCGTATCCTCGTGTGCGGCTCGGGGGAGACGCGAGGACAAGGGGCGGCGGTGAGACGTCGGCGGCATGCCATGGGCGCGGTGGTGGGACTGTTGCTGCTCGCCGTACCCGCGCGCGCCCAGGAGGCCGCGGTCGAGGAGACGACCACCACGACCTCGACATCGACCACGTCCACGTCCACCACGACCACGGTGCCGCCGACGGGGCAGGTGGCCACCCCCCATCCCCGGCCGGTCGAGCGCGAAGCGCCGGCGGCGCCGCTCGACGACCCCGACGAACCGCCCGCCGAAGCGCCCCCCGAGCCCGTGACCGTCCCGCCTCGCGACCAGCCCCGGCCCCCCACGGAGCAGGAGGCGCTGACGACCGACCTCGTCACCACAACCCTCGACACCGCCGCCCAGAGCCTGGCGGGGATGGCCGCGCTGGAGAACGACGCGATCGCGCACGCGGTGAAGCTCGACGCCGAGCTCAACCGCAAGGAGGTGCGGCTCAACGAGCTGCGCCAGGGACGGCTCGTGGCCCAACGGCTGCTGGCGGCCAAGCGGGCGGAGGTGAAGCGGCGGGCCATCGCCGCCTACACCGGCGGGCGGGCCGTCCACCTCGACTCCCTGCTCGACGTGCCCGACGTCAACGAGCTCGTTCGGCGGACGGGCTTCGTCGAGGCGGTGACCGCCCAGGACCAGAAGGCCCTGCGCGAGTACGTGGAGACGAAGGCCACCGCCGACGCCGACCTCACCAACGAGGAGCGCGACGTCGAGGCCACGCGCGTGCTGGCCGAGCAGGCCCGGCGCCAGGCGGCGCAGGCCACCGAGCTGCGGCTCCGGCACCAAGTGGAGGTCGACGCCCTGCGCTACGGCGGCAGCATCGTGGTGGCGGGCTTCTCGTTCCCGGTGGACGAGCCGTTCTCGTTCGTCGACACGTTCGGGGCGCCGCGCATGACCGGCACCCAGTTCGAGCACCGACATCAGGGCACCGACATCTTCGCTCCCTACGGCACGCCGCTGCGCGCCGTCGAGCGAGGCGTGGTCACCCGGGTCGGCACCGACCGCCTCGGCGGGCGGAAGCTGTGGTTGGTGGGCGCCAGCGGCACCCGCTACTACTACGCCCACCTGTCGGGCTACGCCCCCAACGTGGCCGACGGGCTGGTGGTGGAGGCGGGCGAGCTGGTCGGCTACGTGGGCAACACCGGCAACGCCCAGTCGACCCCGCCGCACCTCCACTTCGAGGCGCACCCCGGCGGCGGGCCCGCCATCAACCCCTATCCGCTGCTGCGGGCGTCGGCCGACGCCACCAGGGCGGCGCGGGCGCGCGCCCTGGCCGTGGGCTAGGCCGTCTCCTCGTCCTCCTCGGGGATGCCGAGGTCCCACTCGAGGAGGAGGTTCTCCCGCTCGGCGTCGCGGGCCACGCGCTCGCGGTTGCGCCGGAACTGCGGGTCGTGAGGCGGCAGGAGCACGAGGCGGGCCAGTGCCCGCTGCCGGAACTCCTCGATGAGGGCGCGGTCGCCGAAGTCGGAGTGGATCTCCCAGTGCGGCGCCACCGGCCCGAGGTAGACGACGCGGACGTGGCCCCGCGGCGGTTCGCGCGGGGTGAGCTCTTCGGCGGACTGCGACATGCGGGCCAGGCTACCCGGCCCGCACGTCGAGCCCTTCGGTGCTACTCGACTTCGCCGCCGATCTGGCGGGAGCCGAGCGTGACCTGGACCGTGCGTTCCTGCTCGCCTCGCACGAATGTGAGCGAGACCCGGTCGCCCGGCTTCTTGGCCCGCACCGCCTCGACCAGCGCGTCGGCCGTCTCGATGGCCTTCCCGTCGAACCGCGTGATGACGTCGGCCCGGCGCAGGCCTGCGTTCTCGGCGGGCGAGCCGGGCGTCGTGGAGATCACGATGGCGCCCTTCTCGGCGGTGAAGTCGAACTGCTCCTTGATCTCGGGCGTGAGCGTCTGCGCGTTCACGCCGAGGAACGCCGTGCTCGTGACCGACCCGCGCCCGCTCTTCAGTGCGTCCAGCTTGGGCTTGACGGCGTTGACCGCGATGGCGAAGCCGATGTTCTGCGCGTCGCCGCGGATGGCCGTGTTGATGCCGACCACCTGGCCCCCGGCGTTGACCAGCGGTCCGCCCGAGTTGCCGGGGTTGATGGCGGCGTCGGTCTGGATCAGGCCGGTGAGGTGCACGTCCTCTGCGTCGATGGTGCGGTCCTTGGCCGACACGATCCCCATCGTCACGGACGGCCCGCCCGGCAGGGCCAGCGCGTTGCCTATGGCGACGACGGTGTCGCCCACGCGGATGCGCTCCGAGTCGCCCAGCTCCACGGTGGGAAGGCCTGCGGCGTCGCGGACCTTGAGGACGGCCACGTCGCTCGTCGGGTCGCTCCCCAGCAGGTCGGCCTGGCGGGGCTCCCGCTCGTTGAACAGCGTGACCTCGATCGAGGTGGCGCCGTTGACGACGTGGGCGTTCGTCAGCACGTGGCCCTCGGCCGTGATGATCATGCCGGTGCCCGCGCCCCGCACGGGCTGCTGCCCGAAGCCGAAGATGTCCTGGCCGCTGAACGACGAGGTGCGGATCGACACCACGCCGGGCTGCACCTTGGCGAGGATGCCCTGGATGTCCTCGGGGCGCTCGATGCGACTGGTGTTGCCGCTGTAGCGGATCACGGTGCCGGGGGCGTCGTCGTCCATGAGCGCCGCCACCCCGCCTCCTGCGGCCGCGCCGAGCAGGGCGGCGACCAACGCGACCGGCAGCCAGCCCGCCCTCCGGCGGGCGGCGGCCTCGGCAGGCGGCTCGACCGGCGGCTCGCCGTGCACCTCGGTGGGCACGCCGTCGCCCGCGGGCACCGTCTCGGTGACCGCGTCGGCGGGCGGTTCGGCCCCGGGCTCGGCGGGCAGCTCGCCCTCGTCCGCCTCCCGGGTGCCGCCCCAGGACCAGCTTCCCTTCGGCGCTTCGTCGTCCATGTAGGCCTCCTCGGCGTTCTACCATCCGGGAACGACGTTCGTCTCGAACCGGTTCCCGGGAACCTGCACCACCTGCCGCTCGTTGAACCGATGACGGAGGTGTCAATGGACACTGGATGGATGGCCCAGGGCAACTGTCGAGACGAGCCGCCCGGCACCTTCTTCCCCAGCGACGGCATGGGGGTGGAAGTCGCCCGGAGGATCTGCGCCACCTGCCCGGTCAAGGGACCGTGCCTCGAGTATGCCCTGGCCAACCACATCGATCACGGCGTGTGGGGTGGCGCGTCCGAGCGCGAGCGGCGCCGCATCGCCCGCCGCCGTCGCACAGAGGCCCGGGAATTGGGCACGGTTACCCGTCCATAGCGCGGGAAAGCGTGCCCAGAACGAGGCGTCAGGCGCCCACCAGCTCGGCCATGGCCCGGCACGCACGCTTCAGGCGCCCCACCACCGACAGGCGGGGCGGCCCGGGCATCGACGACGCCGCCGCCACCAGCTCGTCGTGGGGCCCGTCGCCGACCAGCGTGTAGACCAGCCCACCCCGCTCCCACGCCACCGCCTCGCCCCCCGGCCAGGCGAACCGGCGCCCGGCCCAGCGCCCCACCTGCACCGGCCGGCCCCCGTCGGGCACCCGCCCCGGCTGGGCGAAGACCGAGATGCCGTGCAGCCCGTCGCTGTAGAGGAGGTGCACGCCCTCGCCGTCGCGGTAGGCAGCCAGCTGCCGGTACCCGCCCGCCAGCGCCACCGGTGCCCGGTACATCCGGGGCAGGCGCTCCGGGCGCATCGTACGAGCCCGCCCGGCCTGCCCCGACGCCCCCGCGCCCGCCTCCACGAGCTCGAAGCGTTGCACCGTCACCACCCGTTGCGGCTCGCCGTCGCGCCCCAGCTGCTCGCGGTGCAGCACCAGGCCGGTGGCCCGGTCGAGCGCCACGCGCTCGCGCAGGGCGTCGCCCGCCCACACCTCCACGGTCGTGGACGGGCGCCCGGCCACCACCACCTCCGGCCCCCGCAGCAGGTCGTACTTCAGCTCGACCGGGGGCGGCTGGGCCCCGGTCCACAGCCGCGTCCACGACTCGGCGTGGGCCACCACCTCGCGCGGCCCGTTGATGCGCACCTCGCCGTTGCGGGCGTCGACCTCCACCGTCGCCTCGTGCTCACCCCCCTCGTCCACCCAGCGCACCACTGCCAGCGCGGTGAACGAGAGGCGCTCGGCCGCCTCCCGCCCTTCGTGGAACGGGTCGTCGGGGTGTGCGTGGGCCGGTGCCGTGGCGAGGCTCAGCGCCAAGGCGGCAGCGAGGAGCCTCATTCGTTGAACACCACCGGGGTCAGTTGGCTCACCGGCTCGGCGGTGGCGCCCGATGTGGCGTGCACGTCGACGAGGCGGTCGACGCTCGGCGGGCCGGGCGCCTGGGGCGCCGAGGCGGTGGCGAGGAACACGATCGACGCCGCCGCTGCCACGGCGCCCGCCGCCACGGCCGCCACCCGGGACGGCCCTCGTCGCCGGGCGCGCCGTTCGACCACGGGCAACCCCCGCACCAGGCGGCGCACCCGTTCGACGGCAGCCAGCTCCTCACGGCAGGCCGCGCACTCGTCGAGGTGGGCGCGCACGACGGCCTCCTCCTCGGCGGAGAGCTCGCCGTCGAGCAGCGCGCTGATCGCATCACCGAGGTGGCTCATGCCAGCGCCTCCCGCAGCAGCGCCCGCCCCCGGTGGATGCGGCTGCGCACCGTTCCGATGGGCACGTCGAGGGCGTCGCCGATCTCCTGGTACGACAGGCCGGCCACGTCGCAGAGCACGACGGCGGCACGGAACTCCTCGGGCAGTCGCACCAACGCCTGCTGCACGTCCTCCGGCAGGACCTCCGCCGCAAGGGCATCGTCGGGAGCGGGCGCCCCCGGCAGCACCGCCTCGGCGTCACGGGGCAAGGGGTCGACCGGTCGACGTCGGCGCCGCCGCACCTCGTCGAGGAACACGTTGGTCGTGATCCGGCTCAACCAGCCCTCCATCGACCCCGGTCGGTAGGTCTCCAGTCCGCGTCGGACACGGAGGAGCACCTCCTGCACGACGTCCTCGGCGTCGTCGTCGTTGCCGGTGAGCCGGTAGGCGACCGTGTAGAGGAACCGCCCGTAGCGACGGGCGACCTCCTCCCAGTCGGGGACCGGCGACTCCTCCGTCTCCGTCATGCGGAACGACGGCCGTCGCCGGCGAGTTCCCGGGCGGCTGCCCTCAGTCGCCCCGTGCCTCGTCGTCCCGCTCCTTCGCCCCCTCGGCCACGCCCTCCTTGAACTCGCGGGAGGCCTGGCCGATGGAGCGGGCGAGCTTGGGGAGGCGCGTCGTGCCGAACAGCAGCAGCACGACCACCAGGACGATGATCAGTTCCGGGGCACCGAGGTTCATCGCAGTCCTTGCCGGGCGGCGCCGACGAGCTCGAGCTGCTCGACGTCTGTCACCGCAAACGGTAGCGCCCCCACGCAGCAGACGACCGCGGCCACGCCCAGCTCCGCCCAGGCGCCCAGCTGCTCGCGCACCTGCTCCACGGTGCCCACCAGCCGCCCCCGGCGCCAGTCGTCGAGCGCCACGACGTCGAGCACGCCGGGGGGCGTGGCTTCCCGCAGCCGCTCGAACCGACGGGCCAGGTCGGCTTCGTCCTCGCCCACCAGCGTGTACAGGCCGATCGATCGCTCGACCGACGCCGGGTCGCGCCCCACCCGCTCGCAGGCGCGGTCCAACACGGCCAGGCGCGCCCGGTACTCCTCGGGGGTGAAGGCCCACACGGTGTTCCAGCCGTCGGCGCACCGGGCCACGACGTCGAGCAGGCGGTCGCCTCGGCCCCCCACGAACACCGGTGTGCGGCCTCCGAAGCGCGCCTTGTACGTCTCCACCGTGGCAGCCAGCTGCCGCAGGCG
This sequence comes from Acidimicrobiales bacterium, assembly GCA_036260075.1. Lineage (GTDB taxonomy): Bacteria > Actinomycetota > Acidimicrobiia > Acidimicrobiales > JAHWLA01 > DATAAM01. The sequence goes on along the minus strand of DATAAM010000168.1, from coordinate 10,118 downwards.
CTCGGCGGGCGGGCGGAACGGGATGCCCGCAGCGTGGAACTCGGGCTCGTACCAACCGGCACCGACGCCCACGCGCAGGCGGCCGCCCGCCACCACGTCGAGCGTCTCCAGCGCCTTGGCCGCCACCAAGGCAGGCCGCAACGGCGCGCACAGCACCATCGTGCCCAGCGCCACGCGCTCGGTGGCGCGGGCCACCCCGGCCAGGGCGGCGATGGGATCGAGCGCGCTGTGCGTGCCGGGTGGCGCGCCGTACTTGTCGATCGACCAGAAGAGGTGATCGGCCAGCCACACGGAGTCGAGGCCCACGCGCTCGGCGGTCCTGGCCCAGCCCAGCACGTCGTCGAAGGGCAGTGGCGAGCGGCCCGGGACCGAGAAGTCGAACTGCGGAAGGGCGAGGCCGACCTGCATGGCTGTGCGAGCGTAGGCGGGTGCTCGAATGCGTGATCAACGTCAGCGAGGGCCGGCGGCCCGACGTGGTGGCCGCCGTGGGCGCGGCCGCAGGCCGCCTGCTGCTCGACACGCACGCCGATCCCCACCACAACCGCTCGGTGCTCACGCTGGCCGGGGCCGACGACGACGTGCAGGCCGCCGCCCGCGCCGTGGCCCAGGCGGCCGTCGAGCACATCGACCTGCAACTGCACCACGGCGTGCACCCCCGGCTCGGCGCCGTCGACGTGGTGCCGTTCGTCCCGCTGGACGAGACCCTGATGGCCGCCGCCGTGGCCGCCCGCGACGCCTTCGCCGCCTGGGCCGCGGACGCGCTCGGCCTCCCCTGCTTCCTCTACGGCGAGGAGCGCTCGCTGCCCGAGGTGCGGCGGCGGGCCTTCCACGACCTCGATCCCGACGTCGGCCCCCGCCGTCCGCATCCCACGGCGGGCGCGGTGGCGGTGGGCGCCCGCACCCTGCTGGTGGCCTACAACCTGTGGCTCCGGTCGGACGACCTCGACCTGGCCCGCACCATCGCCCGGTCGCTGCGCAACGAGCACGTGCGGGCGTTGGGGCTGGCAGTGGCCGGGCACGCCCAGGTGTCGTGCAACCTTCTCAGCCCCCGACTCGTCGGCCCCGATGCTGTCTACGACGCGGTGGCGGCCACCACCGCGGTCGCCCGGGCCGAGCTGGTGGGCCTGGCGCCTGCCGCCGTGGTGGAGGCCATCGCTCCCCACCGACGACGGGAGCTCGACCTCGATCTCTCACGAACGATCGAGGCCCGCCTGGAGCAGGCGGGCCTCGACGGGGGAAGTCGCTGACCCGCCGGTGGCGGCGGGCACGTGGCAGGTCACCGGCGGCTCACGCCGAGGCCGCTCCGTTGGCCCGACGGGCCAGGGCCCGGGCCCGGCGGATGCGCCGCCGCTCGCGTTCGCTCATCCCGCCCCAGATGCCGAACTTCTCGCCGTTGGCCAAGGCGTACTCGAGGCAGTCCTCGCGGACCACGCAGCCGCGGCACACCTCCTTCGCCTCCCTGGTGGACGCACCCCGCTCCGGAAAGAACAGGTCGGGGTCGACCCCCAGGCAGTTCGCCTGGTCCTGCCAGCTGCGCTCGTCTTCGTCTTCCTGCAACATGTGCAGCAATCGGTCCATTGGGCTACCTCCCCTCGTCTGCGTCGTAACCCGCCGGTCGCCCGGCCCTCCCGGGGGAGGGTCCCACCGATGTAATTACAACAATGTCATCATCCCCCGTTCGGCGGCCGGGCGCAAGAGGGAAATTCGGGGGATGCTTGACGGGGGCCCGGCGGGCGACTAGCCCGCTCGGCGGTCGGCCCGCTTCTGCTCGATGAAGTCCACGAGCACGTAGTCGCCCAGCGTCTCCGGCGTTGTGAAGAACGCTCGCCCGCGGTTGAGCTGGGTGAGCTGCTCCACGAAGCGCCGCAGGTAGGGCGTGGCGTCCAGCATGAACGTGTTGATGCGGATGCCCTCGCGCGTGCAGCGCAGCACCTCGGCCAGCGTGGCGTCGACGGTCTCCTGCACGGGCGGGTAGCTGAAGAACGGCACGTCGGAGCCGGGCGGGAAGTGGGCGGTGGGCTCGCCGTCGGTGACCATGATGATCTGCTTGGTGCCCGACTGGCGGGACAAGAGGCGGCGGGCCAGCAGGAACCCGTGCTGCATGTTCGTGCCGTAGACGAAGTCCCACGACACCTCGGGCAGCTGCTCCGGCGGCAGCTCGCGCGCCACCTCGCTGAAGCCGACGATGCCGAGGAAGTCGCGGGGGTACTGGCTGGTGATCAGCGCGTGCAGCGCCATCGCCACCTTCTTGGCGGCGAGGAAGTTGTCGCGCATCGGCATCGACAGCGACAGGTCGAGCATCAGCACCGTCGACGTGCGCGTCAGCACCTCGGTGCGCTCCACCTCGAAGTCGTCGGGCGACAGCCGCACCGGCACGCCCCGGCCGCTCCTCTGGAGAGCGTTGCGGACCGTGCGCTCGATCGAGAGGTTGAACGGGTCGCCGTACTCGTAGGGCTTGGTCTCGTGAGCACGCTCGTGGCCCACGCCCGCCTGCTCGGCCTGATGCGTGCCCAGGCGGTCCTTCGCCAGCCGGGCGAACAGGTCGCGCAGCGCGTTCGTGCCGATGCGGCGCAGGCCGCGGGGCGTGAGCTCCATGCGCCCCTCGCGCTGCTCGACGAGGCCTGCGTCCTCCAACATGCGGGCCATGTCGGCCATGCGCTCGAGCGACCGGGCAGCGTCGTCGCCCAGCAGCTCGCGGGCCCGGTCGAGGTCGACGTCCGCCAGCGCGCCCGGGCTGGAGGCCGACCGCAACAGGTTCTCCAGCTGGTCGATGTCGCCCAGGCGCTCCATCACGCCCGCCGCCTCCGCGAACGACAGCGGGTCCTGGCCGCTGAAGTCGTACGTGCGGTTCCACCCGAGCTGCGGGAACGCGCTGCGCAGGTTCTCGGTCAGGCGGGTGACCTGCCAGCGCAGGTCGAGGTCCTCCAACAACGCCTCCGCCAGGCCCTGAAGCTGGGCGCGCTGCTCCGGGGTCATCGAGCTGAGCATCGACTGCATGGCCGCCATCTGACGCGCCAACTGCTCGAGCAGCTCGTCGAGCGTCTGCGGGTTCCCCGGGAACATGTCGCCGTACTGCTGCATGAAGCGCTCGAACTCGTCGCCTGTCTCGACGCCCGCCTCCCGCATCTCGAGGAGGCGGTTGAGCGCGTCGAACATGTCCTTCGTCCGCTGAAGGGCTTCGGGCGTCATGTCCGCCATGGCGCCCGCCATGCGGTTGAACATGCTCCGGAGGATCTCCTGCCGCAGTTGGTGCAACAGCTCGTCGAAGCGCTCCCGCGCCTCCGACGACGTGAACTCGTACTCCTGGAGCCCGCGCACCATGCCGTCGAGGTCGGGCGGGAGCAGGTCGAGCTGCATGCGGCGCTCGGCCGCCACCTCTTCGGTGATCTCACGGCGTCGTTCGTCGCCCGAGGCCCGGGCTTCTTCGACGAGCTCGTCGATCCCTTCGCGCTCGAGGTCCACGACCTCGCGGAGACGTTGCGCGATGTCGTCGTACACGCCGCCGAGGTCGTGGCGCTCGAGCTCCTCGCGACGTCGCCGCTTCAGCCGTTCCAACAGCTCGCGCAAGCCCGCGATCCGTTCGTCGTTGCGGTCGCGGAACCCCGACTGCAACAACCTGCGCAGCGCGGCGTTGAGATCACCGTGGTAGAGGAGGTCGTCCGTCAGCTCGGCCAGCACGTCGTCGGCGTCGAGCTCGAAACCCACCTGGGTGCCGTCCCAGCGCGAATACCCGTAGCGGCGAGGCACGAATTCACACTACGACCACGGAAACCCTTTACGCGGCGCAACTTCCGTCGTAGGTTTCCAATAACAGCTGGGGTCGAGGTTGGGGGTGAGCGAATGAAACGACTCGCTCTCGGGGTTGCAGCACTGCTGGTCGCAACGGCGGGATCGGTGGCCACTGCCACGCCGGGCTCACGGAGCACCGGCGATTGGTGCGAGAAGAACGCCGACGCGGGGGCCAGGCCGGACGTGGCGCACAACAAGCCGTTGGCCGCGGGCGGAGGCCGGCGCGACAGCAAGGTGCCCAACGCGTTCGCCTGCTTCGACGCGTCCCCGGCTGCCGCCGACCAGCAGGTGCAGCTCGGTGCGGTCGTCAACGCCTGGGCCGACCACGAGCGCGGCGTCCTGCGGACGTCCTGCGTGCCCAGCGGCCGGTCGTGGCTCGCCGACTACTGCACCGACACAGTGACGCTCCCGGCCAAGGCCGACATGGCCCCACCCAGCGCAACCGTCACCGCGCCCGCCGGCGGCGACCCCGGGCGCGTGGGCGTCGACGACCCGGCGGGCGAGCCGCTGGTGGACGTCGACGTCGCGGGCCACCGTGTCTCCGTCGACCACGGAGCCGTGTGCCTGGAGGTCGACAGCACGCCGCTCTGTCGAGAAAACCCCGGAGGGCGGTAACCCGAAACAGCGTTGTGGTTCGTTTAGGGGGCGTGAGGACGATGACCGGGAACGAGGAGTTCGAGCGGTGGTTCCGCTCGCTCTATCCCCGGGCCTACGGCATCGCCCTCCGCATCGTGGGCTCGCCTGCCGAGGCGGAGGATGCCGCCGCCGAGGCGTTCTCCCGTGCGCTGCTGCGGTGGCGACGGGTCGGCGAGCTCGACTACCGCGACGCCTGGCTCCTGCGAGTGACGGCCAACGTGGCCATCGACGTGGTCCGTCACCGCAAGCGGGCACCCGCCGTCACCCCCGTCGTCGAGGAGCCCGCAGGCGACACCGCCGATCGCCTGTACCTCCTCGGCGCACTGGCGACGCTGCCCGCTCGACAGCGCGATGTCCTCGTCCTTCGCTACTTCGCCGATCTCACGGACGAGGACATCGCGCGATGCCTCTCGTTGGCGGCCGGAACGGTCAAGTCCCATGTCCATCGAGGCCTGGTGCGCATGCGCCGGCGCCTGGCCGACGCCGGAGAGGAGGTGCCGCTTGCACTCGATGCTCACTGAACCCATCGGCCCTCGCTCCCCCGACGAGATCCTCGCCGTCGTCTACCACCGCACCGAACGGGCCCGTCGGCGGCGTCGGCAGCAGATGAGCGCAGCGGCAGCGGTCCTGGCCTTCGGGATGGCCGGGCTGCTGACGCTGCGCTCGGGGGACGACGAGGCCTCCCGGGTGCGCGTGATCGACGGCAACACCGTGCGCACCGAGGAGTCGACCGACACCTCGGACCCGCCCGCCACCGCCGTTTCGCCCACCGACGACGATCGAGCGGCCACGGCGACGGCATCGCCGCGGCCACGCCCTCAGGCGACCGGCCCGGGCAAGCCCGCTGCCGGCAGCGGCGACCCCGCCAGGGTGACGCCCTCGACGGTGCCCCCGTTGCCGACGACCACGACGCTGCCGGAGTCCAACGCCCCGGGCATCAGGTCGCTGGCCCAGGTGAGCGACGCCGAGGACGACGCCGTGTTGCCGGGGTGGTACTACGACATCGTCTCCGGCTCGATGCAGCTCGACCCCCGCACCCGGATGGTGGTCTTCACAACCCGGTACGCGGCGCCCGGCGGTTCGGGCGACCGGGCCGATCGCACACTGCGCAGCGGGTTCGAGTACGAGGGCGACTACGTGACCGTCGATGTCACGGAGGCCGACAACGTCCTGGGCGCCGTCGAGCTCGGTGGCACGGCGTGCTCCGAGTGCACCCGCAGCTTCGACGTCACTGCGGGCACGCTGACGGTCAACGTGCCCATCGCATCCATGGACTCGTACCTTCAGCGGTACCACGAGGACGACGCGTCGATCGAACGGGCTGCCGTCTCGGCGCTGCACCTCGTGACCACCAGCGCCGACCTGGGCGTGCGGGCCGACGAGACGGAGGGGGCACAGTGAACGCAGCAACCACGTGCGGCATCGCATTGGTCGTCGCTCCGGGCCTGTCGGCATCGGAGCGGGTCGTGCGCTCCGCTCTCCCGATCGCGCGAGTGGAGCAGGTCGTCACGACGCGGGTTCCCCACCTCGTGGTGCGGGTGGCCCTGGCCGACATCGGCGACTGGCCGCCGCTCCGCAGCGCCTTCGGCCGGCTGGCGACCGGCCACGACTGGCTGGTGATGGCGGTGGGGCCTCGCGGGAACGGGGACGACGTCGAGCGCCGGCGAGCGCGGGCTCAGGCGCTGCTGCCGCTGGCAACCCGGCTGCCGACCAGCCGTCGGCTGCTCGACGTCGACGAGCTGCTCGTGTACCAGGTGCTCGTGGCCACCGACACGGCCGCCCAGGCCGCGGTGGTGCGCGACGTGCTCGGCCCGGTGCTCTCGCAGCCCAACGGCACCGCTCGGCGGCTGCTGGCCACCCTCGACGCCCTGCACTGGAACGACGGGTCGGCCAAGGCGGCAGGCCGGTCGCTGGGCATCCACGTGAAGACCGTGCACAACCGCCTGCGCCGGGTGGAGCAGCTCACCGGGCTGTGCCTCGACCACCCGCCCGACCGCCTGCGCCTCGACGTGGCGCTCTACCTCCTGCGGGCGCACGAGGCCGGCCTCAGCGCCTGCGCCTGACGCGTCACCCCCTGTTTTGGGCACGGTTTCCCGCTGTATAGACGGAAAAACGTGCCCAAAACGAAGGGTCAGCGGGCGCGGTAGGTGGCGCGGGGGCCGACGGCCTCCTTGTTGAGCCGCTTGGAGAGGTGGAGCCCTTCGAGCACGAACTCCACGGCGGCGGCCACGGCGGCGGGCGTCTCGCTCCCTGCCAGCTCCATCACCGGCGCCTTGAGCACCGGCATGTCGGCGAGCATGGCGACATAGTCGGCCGACGGCACGTCGTCGCCCGCGTGCACCACGGTGCCGTCCTCGAAGGCGGTGACCACCTCGCGGTAGGTCTCCATGGGGCAGCGCTCCTTGAAGACGGCGAGCACCGCCGACTTCACCAGCCGGTCGACCACCTGCTCGTCGCGCCCCTCTTCGAGGGTCTCGATCTCCACCTTGCCCGCGGTGGACGACGCCAGCGCCTCCAGGTCGCTCACCCGCGGCACCACGTCCTTCTCGCCGAGGCGGAGGGCCCGCCGTGCCGCGTTGGCCACCAACGTCTCGAAGTTGGCGATCGAGAGCCGCACGGACACGCCCGAGCGCTGGTTGACGTGCGCGCTCCCCCGGGCCAGGTGCGAGAGCGTGGCCACGATCTCGGCCATGAACGGCGGCACCTGCACGCGCAGGCCGGGCACGTCGAGGGGACGGGCCTCCTGCCCGACCACGGCGATCTCGGTCTCGACGTCGAGCGGGTAGTGCGTGCGGATCTGGGCGCCGAAGCGGTCCTTGAGCGGCGTGATGATGCGGCCGCGGTTGGTGTAGTCCTCCGGGTTGGCCGACGCCACCAGCATCACGTCGAGCGGCAGGCGGATCTTGTAGCCACGCACCTGCACGTCGCGCTCCTCGAGCACGTTGAGGAGGCCGACCTGGATGCGCTCGGCCAGGTCGGGCAGCTCGTTGATGGCGAAGATGCCGCGGTTGGTGCGCGGCACCAAGCCGTAGTGCAGGGTGAGCTCGTCGGAGAGGTAACGCCCCTCGGCCACCTTGATGGGGTCGACCTCGCCGATGAGGTCGGCGATCGACGTGTCGGGCGTGGCCAGCTTCTCGCCGAAGCGCCGGCTGCGGTGGAGCCATTCGATCGGGGTGTCGTCGCCCTTGTCGGCCACCAGGTCGCGGGCCTGGCGGGACACCGGGTGGTACGGGTCGTCGTTGATCTCCGATCCCGCAACGACAGGCAGCCACTCGTCGAGCAGCTCCGTGAGCGAACGGATCATGCGGGTCTTCGCCTGCCCCCGCTCGCCCAGGAAGATGATGTCGTGCCCGGCCAGGAGGGCGTTCTCCAGCTGCGGCAGCACGGTGTCCTCGTAGCCGACGACGCCCTCGACCACCGGCTTGCCTTCCGTGATGCGGGCGGCGGCGTTGCGCCGCACCTCTTCCTTCACGGGCACGGACTCCCACCCGGAGTCGCGCAGCTGCCCGAGCGTGGCCGGCCGCGAGGTCATGGGAGGACTCTACGTCGCCTACGAAATCACCGTGACGGCGAGCACGGCGGCTCCGAGCACGATCCGATAGGCGACGAACGGGGCGAACGAGCGGGTGTGGACGAGGCGCAGGAGCCCCCACACGGCGGCGAAGCCGGTCGCGCCCGCGGCCGCCATGCCCCACACGAACGCGCTCCGGAGGTCGGAGGGGATGCCGTCACCGAGCACGAGCGTGTCGAAGCCCTTGTAGAGCCCCGCCCCGCCGATCACCGGCAGCGACATGAGGAACGACAGCCGGGCCGCCGCGTTGCGCCCGAACCCCAGCCACCGCGCCATGGAGATGGTGGCGCCCGAGCGCGACACGCCGGGCTGGATGGCGAGCGCCTGCGCGGTACCCATGAAGACGGCCTCGCGGGGGCCGAACTCGCCCTCGCCGCGGGTGCCCGGCAGCCGGTCCGCCCACTGGAGCACCACGGCGAAGGCGATCAGCATCACGCCGATCAGCCAGACGGTCTCGAGCTGCTCCTCGAGGAAGGCGTCGACCAGCACGCCCACCAGTCCTGCGGGCGCCGCCGACAGCAGGAGCAGGACGCCCAGTCGGCGGTTGCGGGTCGCCAGCCGCCAGATGTCCTTGGCGAAGTAGGCCGACGCGCCCACGAACGTCCCCACGTGCAAGGCCACGTCGAACGAGCGGCTGAGGTCGGGGTTGCCCGCCAGCTCGTCCCAGTCGAAGAACCACGGCACCAGCACCAGGTGCCCGGACGACGAGATCGGCAGGAACTCGGAGAGGCCCTGGACGATGCCCAGGACGATCGCGTGCAGGACCGGCACAGTGAGGCGAAAACCTAGGCGCCGCTCATGCTCATCTCGCCGATGGCCAGCGTCACGCCCGCCGCCGAGCCCGGCAGCCACTCGCTGTCGTTGCCGATGTGGAGGACGTCCTTGAGCATGCGCTGGATGGTGGAGGCGATCGTGATCTCCCGCACCGGCTCGGCTGCTTGGCCGTTGCGGACGAGCATGCCCTCCGCCCCCACCGAGAAGTCGCCGCTCACGGGGTTCACGCCCGAGTGCACCCCGCTGATCGCCTGCACGAACAGCCCGTCGCCCACGGCGGCGAGGATCTCGGCCTGCGACCGGTCGCCCGGCTCGAGCGAGACAGCGCGCGCCCCGACGCCGGGGCCGCTCTTGAACCCGGCCCGCACGGCCGACGCCGTGGAGGGCACCCCCGCCCGACGGCCCGAGTACGTGTCGTAGAGGAAGCCCTCCAGCACGCCCTCAGAGATGAGGCGGTTGCGCCGGCAGGCGAGGCCCTCGGCGTCGAACACGGCGGCGCCGTACGCGGCGGGGTCGGTGGGGTCGTCGGTCAGCACCACCATGGGCGCCGCCACCAGCTCGCCCGCCCGGTTGGCGAACAGCGAGCGTCCCTTCAGCACCGCCTCGCCGCTCAACGTGCCTGCCAGGATCGAGAGCAGGGTGGCGGTGACGCGGGTGTCGAGCACGACGGGCACACGTGCCGACGCGGGCTTGCGGGCGCCGAGCATCCGTGTGGCCCGCTCCACGGCGTCGTCGCACGCCTCGTCGACGGAGAGGTCGCCGGGCGCCCGTCCCACCGAGTAGCCGCCGCCCGTCTGCGTCTCCCGGTCGTCGCCCGCGAGCGCGTACACCGAGAGGTAGCAGGACGTGCGTCGGAACGACGCGTCGACCCCGGTGCTCGACGCGATCGCCACCTCCACCGCGCCGTCGCCGTAGTCGGCGGAGTGGACGGTCTTGATGCGGGCGTCGGCCGCCTTCACGCGGCGTTCGAGGTCGAGCGCCAGGTCGACCTTGGCCTCGGTGGGGAACGACGCCAGCTCGTCGCGCCAGAGGTCGAGCGGCGCAGGCGGGACGCCGTCGGGGGTGGCCAGGCCGAGGAACTCGTCGGGGGTGCCGAAGGCGGCGTTGTCGCGGGCGTCGGCGAGCGTCTCCTCCACCACGTCGGGGTCGAGCGAGCCCGCGTAGGCGAAGCCCTGGCGGCTGCCGACGACCACGCGGATGCCGAGCCCGGCCGAGGTGGCCGTCGACAACGACTCGACCTCGCCGTCGTACACGGTGACGTCGGTGTCGCTGCCCTTGGCCGCGAAGGCCTCGACCTGCTCGCCGCACATGCCCCCGCCCTCCGCCATGGCGAAGTCGTGCGCCACGG
>DATAAM010000167.1:0-18297 GCA_036260075.1 Acidimicrobiales bacterium | reverse complement strand
CGGGACTCGGCGTCGACGGTGCCGTCGATCCGGCCGTCGACCGTCTCCAGGACGAGCCGGTTCGCCTCCAGCAGCGGCGTGAGCTTGCCGGTGTCGATCCACCAGCCGTCGAGCACCTGCGATCGGACGCGGTGGCCGTTGTCGATCAGCCACTGGATGGCGTCGGTGATCTCGAGCTCGCCCCGGGCCGAAGGGCGGATGGCCCGCACGGCGTCGTGCACCTGGGGACCGAAGAGGTAGACCCCCACCAGCGCCAGGTCGGACGGGGGGTCCACGGGCTTCTCCACCAAGGCGACGACCTCGCCCGACTCGTCGAGCTGGGCCACGCCGAAGCGGCTGGGATCGGGCACCTTGGCCAGGAGGATGTGGGCGGCCTCTCCGGTCGGTCGGGCGGCGAACTCGTCCACCAACCGCTCGATCCCGCCCTGGAGCAGGTTGTCGCCCAGGTACATCACGAAGTCGTCGTCGCCGAGGAAGTCGCGGGAGACGAGCACGGCGTGGGCCAGCCCCAGCGGCGCCTCCTGGCGGATGTACGTGACCCGCACGCCGAACGCGCTGCCGTCGTCCACCGCATCCTCGATGGCGCGGGCGGTGTCGCCCACGACCACGCCCACGTCGGTCACGCCTGCGACGGCCATCGACTCCAAGGCGTAGAAGAGGATGGGCTTGTTCGCCACCGGCACCAGCTGCTTGGCGCTGGTGTGGGTGATCGGGCGGAGGCGGGTGCCTTCGCCGCCGGCGAGGATCAGGCCCTTCAGCACTGCGCCTGCGCGGGCGCGCCCTTGCTCTTCGGCTGGGTGGTGACCGTGGGCTTGGCGGTGGTGGCGGTCGTCGACGGGGCCGGAGGGGCCGTCGTCGTGGTGGTGGCGGCGGCCCGCCCCGGCGGCGGCTTGATCCCCCCGAAGGACCCGCCGGTGACGAGCACGAGGTCGACGCCGCGGATGGTGGGGTCCTCGGTGAGCTGGGCGCCGCCCACCACGTAGGCCTGGAGCAGTCGGGCCTTGTTGGCCTGGCCGCTGCCGTAGCGGATCACCGACGTGCGATAGGTGAAGCGGTCGGCGTCGCCGCTCGGCCCGACCTGGAAGTCGGCGTTGCGGAGCGCGGCGGAGACCTCTCCCGCCTGGCCGCCTGCGCCCGACCCGTTGAGCACGCGCACGCGCACCGTGCTGGGCAGGATGCGAGGCAGGGACGCCGGCGTGGTGGCCTTCTCCTCCTCGCTCGGGAGCTGTCCGCGGAAGCGGGCCAGCGCCTCGTCGGCGTCGGGCTGCTTCATGCGCAGCACCGAGGCACCGTTGATGCGGGTGCCCACTGTCGGGATGTCGATCATCTCCACCTTGTCGGGCTCCAGGGAGCGGAACTTCCGGGCCAGGCGGAGGATGTCCTTGGAGGAGAAGGCGGTGTCCATCTTCACCGTCTTCACGCCGTTGGCGATGAGCGCGTTGAGGGTGGCGGGGTTGCGGCCCACTCGGACGGCCTTGTGCATCACCCGACGGATGAAGTCCTGCTGTCGGTCGATGCGGCCGATGTCGGCGCTGCCGTCGAGGCGCCACCGGCCGCTCTCGTAGTACTGGTACTCGCGGCTGCGCACGTACTGCAGCGCCCGGTCGCCGTTGAGCTCCACGCAACCCGCCCTCGCGACGTTCAGCCCAGTCTGGCGGTCGCGGGCGGGCGCCGGGAAGTACACCTTCACCCCGCCGATGGCGTCGACGATGCCCCGGAAGCCGTTGAAGTCGACCTGCACGTAGTGGTCGATCTCGATGCCGAGCGCGCTCTTGACCGTGGAGATGAGCCGGCTGGGCCCGCCCTCGAAGGCGCTGTTGATGCGTCCGCTTCGGTTGGTGCCCGCGATCGGCACGTAGAGGTCGCGGGGGATCGACAGCAGCGACGCCTTCTCGGCCTTGGGGTCGACGTGGAGCACGATGATCGTGTCGCTGCGCTCCCCGCCCACCTGCCTCTCGCTGCCGAACGCCTTGGCCTCCGCCTTGGAGATGTTCTTGCGGGAGTCGGAGCCGACCAGCAGCACGTTCATCGGCTGGTCGGGGTTGTCGTCGCCGTCGTTGCGCAGGCCGGCGATGCTCAGGCGGGGCACTTGGCCCAGCCGGAACTTGATGTAGCCGTAGGCGCCCGCCGTGGCGACCAGGGAGAAGGCGACGAGCACGTTGAGGGCGATGAGGATCCGGCGAGGCCAGCGGCGGCGCGGCGGACCCACCACCACGGGTTCCTGGGCCACGCAGCGAGGCTAGCAGCGGGTCCTCGGAGCCGGCAGATCGCCTAGCTGACGGGGAGGCCCAGCGCCCGGGAGATCACCAGCCGCTGCACCTCGCTGGTGCCCTCGCCGATCTCCAGGATCTTGGCGTCGCGGTAGTAGCGGGCCACCGGCGTCTCGTCGATGAACCCGTAGCCGCCGAAGATCTGGGTGGCCTCCCTCGTGGCGGTCACGGCGGCCTCGGTGGAGTAGAGCTTGGCCATGGCCGCCTCCTGCTTGAAGGGGCGCCCTGTGTCCTTCAGCCACGCCGCCTTGTACGTGAGCAGCCGGGCGTTCTCCACCAGCACGGCGAGGTCGGCGCACTTGAAGGCGACGGCCTGGTAGCGCCCGATCGGCGCCCCGAACGCCTGGCGCTCCTTGGCGTAGCGAACGCTCTCCTCCAGGCAGGCCTGGGCCAGGCCCACCGCCAAGGCGGCGATGGCGATCCGGCCGTCGTCGAGGGTGGCCAGGAACTGCTTGAACCCGAAGCCCCGCTCGCCCAGCAGGTTCTCCTCGGGCACCCGGCAGTCGGAGAACTGGAGGCCGTGGGTGTCGGAGGCGTGCCAGCCCATCTTCCGATAGGGCGGCTCCACCACGAAGCCGGGCGTGCCTGCGGGCACGATGATCGAGCTGATCTCGCCCGGCCCGGTGCGGGCCGTGATGGTGACGCAGCTGGTGATGGGCGTTCCCGAGTTGGTGATGAACGCCTTGGCCCCGTCGATCACCCACTGGCCGTCGACCAGCTCGGCCTTCGTGCGGGTGGCCCCCGCGTCGGACCCGGCGTCGGGCTCGGTGAGGCCGAAGCCCGCCAGCGCCCGCCCGGCGCAGAGGTCGGGCAGCCACTCCTGCTTCTGCTCCTCGGTGCCGAAGTTGAAGATCGGCGAGGCGCCCAGGCCGACCCCCGCCTCCAGCGTGATGCCCATCGACTGGTCGACCCGGCCCAGCTCCTCGATGGCCAGGCACAGGGTGGTGAAATCGGCGTTCGAGCCCCCGTACTCCTCGGGGAACGGCAGGCCGAACAGGCCCAGCTCCCCCATCGCCTTCACGGTCTCGACCGGGAAGACGTGGTCGCGGTCCCAGGCTTCCGCATGCGGCGCGATCTCGGCTTCGGCGAAGTCGCGCACGACCTTTCGGAAGGCCTCCTGCTCCGGCGAGAGCTCGAAGTGCATGGACAGGATCGTAGGCTGATCGCCGTGGTGCCCCCCCTGGCCGTCGTGGGCGGCCGGCTCGCCACCGGTCTGCGCGACGTCACGTCGGACCTGGGCGCGCTGGAGTCGTCGGGCTTCTGGGCCGTCGTCGTGACGTTCGAAGGACGCGTGACGTGCGCCCGGTTCGACGACGTCCGCCCGGCCCGCCCGTGGCCGGGACGGCCGTGGGAGGGGCCGCCCGCCGGGGCATGGCGGAGCAGCCTCGACCGCGACGCCTACTGCGATGGAGTGCGGTCGATCCGGGCGGCGACAGCCGAGGGCGACGTGTACCAAGTGAACCTGTGCCGGCGGCTGTCGGCGCCCGCGCCGGCCGACGCCGACGTGGCCGCGCTGGGCGCGGCGTTGGCGGAGGGCAACCCGGCGCCGTACAGCGCGGTGGTGCGGCTGCCCGCTCACGGGGTGCAGGTGGCGTCGGCCTCGCCCGAGCGCTTCCTCCGGCGCGACGGCCGCCTGGTCGAGTCCCGTCCGATCAAGGGGACGGCGTCGGCGCCCGACGGCTTCCTCCCCAAGGACCGGGCCGAGAACGTGATGATCGTCGACCTCGTGCGCAACGACCTCGGCCGCGTGTGCGAGCACGGCTCGGTCACCGTGCCGGGCCTGTGCGAGACCGAAGCGCATCCGGGGCTGGTGCACCTGGTGTCGACGGTGCGGGGCGAGCTGCGGGGCGGGGTCGGCTGGGCCGAGCTGCTCGACGCCACGTTCCCGCCCGGCTCGGTGACGGGCGCGCCCAAGCTCGCCGCCCTCGACGTGATCGCCAAGCTGGAGCCGGTCGAGCGAGGCCCGTACTGCGGCGCCGTCGGCTGGGTGGACGCCGACCGCGCACAGGGCGACCTCAACGTCGCCATCCGCACCTTCTGGCTCGAAGGCGGCGAGCTGCACCTCGGCACCGGCGGCGGCATCACCTGGGACTCCACGCCCGAGGGCGAGTGGGAGGAGACCGAGCTGAAGGCGCGGCGGTTGCTGGCGGTGGTGTCGCGGTGAAGGTGTGGATCAACGGGCGGCTGTGCGACGAGGCCGACGCGCGCGTCTCGCCGTTCGACCACGGCCTGCTCACTGGCGACGGGGTGTTCGAGACGCTGAAGGTGTACGGCGGCCGGCCGTTCGCCGTGCGCCGCCACCTCGAACGCCTCGCCCTGTCGGCCAAGGGCCTCGCGCTCCCGATGCCCGACACCGACGTGCTCCGAGGCGCGCTCGACGCGGTGATCCACGCCAACGGCCTGGCCGACGAGGCGCGCCTGCGCATCACCGTGACCGGCGGCCCGTCGCCGCTGGGCTCCGAGCGCGGGCACGACGACCCGCTCGTGATCGTGGCGGGCGGGCCCATCCGCCCGTGGCCGCCGTCGACCGACGTGGTGGTTGTCCCGTGGCCCCGCAACGAGCGGGGGGCGCTGGCCGGCCTCAAGACGACGTCCTACGGCGAGAACGTGGTCGCCCTCGCCTACGCGCGCGAGCGCGGGGCGAGCGAGGCGATCTTCGCCAACCTGGCGGGGAACCTGTGCGAGGGCACGGGCACCAACGTGTTCCTCGGCGTCGACGGGCGGCTGGTCACGCCGCCCCTCTCGTCCGGCTGCCTGGCGGGCGTGACCCGGGCGCTCGTCGTGGAGCTCACCGGCGCGGTGGAGGAGGACTTGGCGGTGGAGGCACTCGCCGAGGCCGACGAGGCGTTCCTCACCTCCACCACGCGGGAGGTGCAGCCGATCAGCGCCGTCGACGGCCGGCCCCTCCCCGCCGCCCCCGGCCCGCTCACCGAGCGGGCGGCGGCCGCCTTCGCCGACCTCCTCGCGCGCCTCGACCTCGACCCCTAGGCCGGCTGGTTCCGGACGGGCAGGACCGCGACGTCAGGCCGGTCGGAGGTGATGCACGTCGCCCGCGGCCACCGCCCGGCCGTCGACGACGAGGTGGCCCTCGTCCGTCACTCGCTCGGCGATGCCCACGAACGGCTCGCCTCCCATTGGCTCGACCCGCACCCGCCGGCCCACGGTCGCGCACACGGCGCGGTACTCGGCGGCCACCTCGTCCCACCGGCCGTAGCGACGCTCGAGGCCGGCGAGCAGCTCGCGCAGCAGGGCGTCGCGGTCGACCTCCCCCAACGCGGCCGCCCCGGGCGGCGCGGCGCGCAGGTTCACCCCGATGCCCACCACGACGGCAGGAAGCTCGGCCTCCGCCAGCACGCCCGCCAGCTTCCGGTCTCCGAGCAGCAGGTCGTTGGGCCACTTCACCTCGGGCCGCACCCCGGCGACGCGCTCGCATGCCTCCGCCGCCGCCAAGGCGACCACCGCCGTCGCCAAGTGGAGCCGCTCGGTCGGCAGCCCCGGTCGCAGCAGCACCGAGCACAGCAGGGCGCTGCCGGGCGGCGCCTCCCAGCGGCGTCCCAGGCGGCCGCGGCCCGCGGTCTGGTGGTCGGCCACCGCGACCACCCCCTCCGGGGCGCCCTCCCGCGCTTCGTCCAGCAGATACCGATTGGTCGAATCCACCTCGTCGAAGGCCCGGATCTCGCGGAAGCGGAATTCCCCCGGGGTGGGCACGGCTGCAACCATATGCGCCGCCATGTTCTCCAAGGTCCTCATCGCCAACCGGGGCGAGATCGCCGTGCGCGTCATCCGCACGTGCCGCGAGCTCGGCATCGCCACCGTCGCCGTCTACTCCGAACTCGATCGCGATGCGCTGCACGTGCGGCTGGCCGACGAGGCCTACGCCCTCGGCGGGCAGGCGGCGGCGGAGAGCTACCTCAACACCGAGGCCATCCTCGACGTGATTCGCGGCTCGGGCGCGGAGGCCGTGCACCCCGGCTACGGCTTCTTCTCCGAGAACGCCGACTTCGCCCGGGCCATCACCGAGCTGGGCGTCGTCTTCGTGGGCCCGCCGCCCGAGGCCATCGAGGTGATGGGCGACAAGATCTCCTCGCGTCTGGCTGCCGAGCGGGCCGATGTGAGCGGCGTCCCCGGCGACAACACCGTGCTCACCGACCCCCAGCAGGTGATCGACTTCGGCGAGGCGCACGGCTGGCCGGTGGCGATCAAGGCGGCGTACGGCGGCGGCGGGAGGGGGATGCGCGTCGTGCGCAGCGGGGGCGAGGCGGCGGCTGCGCTCGAGTCGGCGCAGAACGAGGCGCTGAAGGGCTTCGGTCGTTCCGAGTGCTACATCGAGCGCTACCTCACGTGGCCCCGGCACGTGGAGATGCAGGTGTTCGCCGACACCCACGGCGACGCCGTGTGGCTGGGCGAGCGCGATTGCTCGGCCCAGCGCAGGCACCAGAAGCTGATCGAGGAGAGCCCGGCGCCCTCCTTCCCCGACGACGTGCGGCAGGCCATGGGCGAGGCGGCCGTGCGGGTGGCGAAGGCGTGCGGCTACGTCAACGCGGGCACGGTCGAGTTCCTCTTCCAGGACGGCGAGTTCTTCTTCCTGGAGATGAACACCCGCCTCCAGGTCGAGCACCCCGTCACCGAGCTGGTGGTCGGCATGGACCTGGTGGAGCTCCAGCTGCGCATCGCCGCGGGCGAGCCGCTGGGCTTCGGCCAGGACGACATCGTGCGGCGGGGCCACGCCATCGAGTGCCGCATCAACGCCGAGAACCCGGCGGGCGGCAAGTTCATGCCGTCGCCGGGCACCATCACGAAGTTCCATCGGCCCGACGGCTTCGGCGTGCGGGTCGACGCCGGCTACGACTCGGGCGACACCGTCAGCCAGTTCTACGACAACCTCGTGGCCAAGCTGATCGTGTGGGGCGAGGACCGCGAGCACGCCCGTCGGCGCATGCTGCGAGCCCTCGACGAGCTGGTGGTGGAGGGCATCGCCACCACCGTGCCCGCCCACAAGGCGATCCTGTCGCACCCCGACTTCGCCAACGCCGAGCACTCCACCAAGTGGGTCGAGGAGAAGCTCGACCTCTCGGGCATCCAGGCCCCGGCGAAGCCCGCAGAGCCGGCCGAGGGCGAGGCGCCGAAGGTGCGACGCGACATCGACGTCGAGGTGAACGGCCGGCGCTACTCGGTGTCGATGTGGGTGCCCGACGTGCCGGTGGCGAGCGTGGCGCCCGCGGCGGGCGCCCCCCGTCCGGCCCGCCGTCGGGCCGGGGCGGCCGGGAGCGGCAGCGGCGGTGCGGCCGGCTCCGACAAGGTCGCCGTCCCCATGCAGGGCACGATCGTGAAGGTGCTCGTGGAGGTGGGCGACGCGGTCGAGGTGGGCCAGCCGGTCTGCGTCCTCGAGGCCATGAAGATGGAGAACAACGTCATGGCCGAGAAGGCGGGCACGGTGAAGGAGATCAAGGTCAAGCCCGGCGCCCACCGTGTCGCCGGCGACATCGTGGCCGTGATCGAGTAACACCCTCCCTCCCTCCCTCCCGTTCGAGCGAACGCCTCTCGGGCGGTCGCTCTAGCGTGGAGGGCATGGAACCCGACGCCAAGGCTGCCGCTCGGGAGGTCGTCGGCCTGGTCGAGGGGGAGCTCGTCGACCTCAGCCACCGCATCCACGCCCATCCCGAGCTCGCCTTCGAGGAGGAGCGCTCCTCCGCCTGGTGCGCCGAGCTGTTGGCCGACCGGGGCTTCTCGGTCGAGGCGGGCGTGTGCGAGCTGCCCACCGCCTTCGTGGCCACTGCGGGCAGCGGGCCGCTGGTGCTCGGCATCTGCGCCGAGTACGACGCTCTGCCGGGCATCGGGCACGCGTGCGGGCACAACGTGATCGCCGCGGCAGGCGTGGGCGCGGGCGTGGCGCTGGCGCCGCTGGCCGACGACCTGGGCATCACCGTGAAGGTCTTCGGCACGCCTGCCGAAGAGGGCGGCGGCGGCAAGATCCTCATGCTCGAACGGGGCGCGTTCGACGGGGTGCACGCGGCGATGATGGTGCACCCGGCGCCCACCGAGATGGAGCGGCTGCCGTGCCTCGCGGTGGCGCACGTCGACGTGCGCTACACGGGCAAGGAGGCGCACGCCTCGGCGTTCCCCGAGCTGGGGCGCAACGCCGCCGACGCGCTGACGATCGCCCAGACGGCGATCGGGCTGCTGCGACAGCACATCGCCCCCGAGGCCCGCATCCACGGGATCGTGACGCACGGCGGCGACGCCCCCAACGTGGTGCCCGCCCACACCAGCGGCAAGTGGTACATCCGGGAGCGCACGCTGGCCCGGCTGGCCGAGCTCGAGCCGCGCGTGCACCGGTGCTTCGAGGCGGGCGCGCTGGCCACGGGCTGCGAGGTGGAGATCGTTCCGCAGAGCCCGAGCTACTCGGAGTTCCGCGACGACCGACAGCTGCTCGACCTGTACCTGGCCAACGCCGAGGAGCTGGGCCGCACCTTCCCCGACCTCGGCCCGGTCATGGACCGCATGGCGGGGTCGACCGACATGGCGAACATCTCGCTGGCCATGCCCACCATCCACCCGATGCTCGGGCTCGACTCGTTCCCGGTCAGCAACCACCAGCCCGAGTTCGCGGAATACTGCGCCACCCCGGTCGCAGACCGGGCCGTGGTCGACGGCGCCCTCGCGCTGGCCTGGACGGCCGTCGACGCTGCCGGTCGAGCCGAGGTCCGGGAGCGGTTGTTGACGTCACCCGGTTGACATCCTGTACCTTTTGTCCGATTGCCCTGGGGGTCGGGCAGTAGTCGAGCCCGCGCAGGGCTCTCCGACGATGGCGGCGTCCTCCTTGCGCGGTCTCCTCACTGACCGACAGCAACGCAAGGAGAAAACGCATGAGCTTCCTGACCAGACGGCCAGGGCGCAGGACCACGGTCGTCGCCGCGATCGCCCTCGCCGGTGGCATGTTCATCGGCTACGCGGGCGCGCCCTTCGCCGGTGACGGCCTCCCCGCCGACAAGACCGCCGTCGGCGGTTCGGCCGTCCAAGACATCGATCCGAGCACGACACACGAGATCCTCCACCAACGGATGAAGGTGTCGTCACCGGCTGACCTCATCCTCGGGGTCACCAGCGAGTGCACGATCCTCACCCGGCTCCTGACCAACACTGCCACAAAGGACGCCGAAACCACCGGCTCGGTCGTCTTGCACATCGACATCGACAACAGGACAGTTCCCGTGCAGACCGTCGGGTTCGACAACGACAACGACGGTGAAGTAGAGGAGGGCGAAGGCCAAGACGACGGTTCCGTCACCTTCTGCAATCGCACGTACCAGCGCAGCGTGAGCGACAACGAGGGCGATGCTCTGGGTCGTGTCGACCAGCAGCAGGACTACATCCGCACGAAGACGGCCAACGCCTTCAACTGGGTGGCCCTCGACGTCGGCGTCGACAGGAGCGCGGGTGGCTACGACGATCCCGTTCTGAACGGCAACAACATCATCGACATCCGCGTGTACGCCACGTACGTCGGTGGCCGCCAGGAGAGCGCCTGCGTCGCGGGCACGACCTGCTCCACGGCATACGTCGGCAAGCGGACGCTCGTGATCGAGCCCGTGCACGCGGCGGTGTTCGAGCAGTCCGAGCCGTCGAACACCACCACCACGGCGGCAGTCACCGACCTGATTCCCTGATCGCTTGGCCGTTCGGAGGCGGAATGGTCCTCTCAGCGGACCGTTCCGCCTCCGCTTCGCGTTCGGGCGGCTACTCGGCGGCGTCGGCGAGGGCTTCGGCCAGGGCCGGGTGCACGAGCAGCGACTCGACGATGTCGGTCACCTTCAGCCCGGCAGTCACGGCGAGGGCGATGACCGAGATCAGCTCCGACGCTCCCCGGCCCACGATCGAGCCGCCCAGCACCACCCCGGTGGCGGGGTCGGAAACGATCTTGACGAAGCCTCGTGGGTCGCCGTCGATGAGCGCCCGGGCGTTGGCGGCGAACGGCACCTTCGTCACCCGGATCTTGCGCCCGAAGGCGAAGGCCTCCGCCTCGGCCAGCCCCACGTCGGCGATCTCGGGCTCGGTGAAGATGGCCGACGCCGCCTTCTCGTAGTCGAGGTGCCGGTGCTGCCGGGTGTGCAGCCCCATCACGTGCTCGGCCACCTTGCGCCCCTGCATCGAGGCCACCGAAGCCAGCGGCAGCTTCCCCGACAGGTCGCCCGCCGCGTAGATGTGCGACACGTTGGTCTGGCAGTGGTGATTCACGGGGACGTAGCCGCCGTCGTCGACGGCCACCCCGGCCGCCTCGAACCCCAACCCCTCCGAGTTGGGAACGGACCCGATGGCCAGCAGCGCGTGCGACCCTTCCACCCGGCGCCCGTCGTCGCAGCGCACGAGCACGCCGTCGCCCGCCCGGTCGACCCCCACCGCCCGGGCACCCTTGTACAGCACCACGCCGGTGGCCAGGAAGTCCTCCTCCAGCGCGGCCGCCACCTCGGGGTCCTTCTGGGGGAGCACCTGCTGGCGGCTCACGATCAGGCTCACCTTCGACCCGAACGACCGGAACATGTGCACGAACTCCACGCCGGTCACGCCCGATCCGATCACCACCAGGTGCGACGGCAGCGTGGGCGGCGGGTACGCCTGCCTCGTCGTCAGCAGCCGCTCGCCGTCGGGCTCGGCCCACTCCGGGATCCGGGGCCGGCTGCCCGTGGCCAGCAGCACGGCATCCGCGTTGAGCTCCTCGATCCCGTCGGCCGTCTCGGCCACCACCTCGTGCGGCCCCTTCATGCGGCCGACCCCACGGATGACCCGCACGCCCTGGCTGGCCAGCAGCCCCGTGACCGACGCGCACAGGTGCTGCTCGATGGCGACGATCCGCGACCGCAGCGCCTCGAAGTCGAGCGCCGCCTCCAACTTGGCGAGGCCCATCCCCTCGGCTCGGCGGGTGAGCGCCATGGCGCCGCCGGTGGCGATCATCGCCTTCGACGGGATGCAGTCCCACAGGTTGGCCGAGCCGCCGACGATGTCGCGCTCGACCATCGTGACCTCGGCCCCCAGTCGAGCGGCGTACGTCGCCGCCTGCACACCGGCCGGACCGCCGCCGACGATCACGAAGCGCACTGCCATCGACACCGAGGCTACCTTCGCCCCCATGGCACTCGACGCAGCCGTCCTCGCCGACCTCAAGGAGACGAAGGCCCAGATCGACGCGCTCCAGGAGCGGCTCAAGGAGCTCGTGCAGCGGCTGCGCGACGACGGGGCCACCGCCCAGGAGATCGCCGAAGCGCTCCGCTCCTGACGTGGCCGACGCCGGCTACTCGGGCACGCCCCTCCAGCAGAAGCTCGGCCTGAAGCCCGGCTGGCGGGTGGCGATCGTCGGCCCCGCCCCCGACGGCCTGGCCGACCGCTTCGCCGACGTGGCGATCAAGCGGCAGCTCCGCGGCCCCCTCGACGCCGCCCTCGTCTTCGTCACGTCGCAGGCCGAGCTGGCCGACCGCGGCAGTGCCGCCCTGAAGGCGATCGCACCGGACGGAAGCGTGTGGATCGGCTGGCCCAAGAAGTCCTCCGGCGTGCCCACGGACATGACGGAGCAGGCCGTGCGCGATCACCTCGTCGACGACCGCGTGGTCGACAACAAGGTGTGCGCCATCGACGAGACGTGGTCGGGGCTGCGGCTGGTCTACCGGCGCTCCGCCCGCCCACCCCCCACCGTTCTTTTCCCCGATCGGGGCCTCTAGGCCCCGATCGGGGAAAAGAACGGTGCCTCGGGGGTCAGCGGCTGGGCTGATAGACCCCGAACACCTCACGCAGCACGTCGCTCACCTCGCCCAACGTGGCCCGCACCCGCAGGGCCTCCTTCATCGGGTACAGCAGGTTCTGCGTGCCCTGGGCGGCGGACCGAACGTCGGCGAGCGCGTGGCGCACGGCGTCCTGGTCGCGCTCCTGCTTGAGCCGCCGCACCCGTTCGGCCTGCTGCTGCTGGAGCGCGGGGTCGATCGGGAACACCTCCACCGGCTCCTCGTCGCCCCCCTCGTACTTGTTCACCCCGACGATGACCTTCTCGCCACTGTCGACCTGCTTGGCGAACGAGTACGCCGCGGCCTCGATCTCGTCCTGCATGAAGCCCTGCTCGATGGCCGACACCGCGCCGCCCATGCCGTCGATCTTCTCGATGTACTGCCACGCCGATTCCTCGACCGCGTCGGTGAGCGACTCGACGTAGTACGAACCCGCCAACGGGTCGGCGGTGTCGACGACGCCCGACTCGTGGGCGACGACCTGCTGCGTGCGCAGGGCGATGCGCGCCGCCCTCGCCGTGGGCAACCCCAGCGCCTCGTCGAAGCCGTTGGTGTGCAGGCTCTGCGTGCCCCCGAGGACGGCGGCCAGTGCCTGGATCGTGACCCGCATGATGTTGTTCTCGGGCTGCTGGGCCGTGAGCGTCGAGCCGCCCGTCTGCGTGTGGAACCGCAGCAGCTTCGACTTCTCGTCCTTGGCCCCGAACCGCTCCGTCATGATGCGCGCCCACATGCGGCGGGCGGCCCGGAACTTGGCGACCTCCTCGAAGAAGTTGTTGTGGCCGTTCCAGAAGAAGCTCAGGCGGGGCGCGAACTCGTCGACATCGAGGCCCGCGTCGACGGCCGCCTGCACGTAGGCGATGCCGTTGGCCAGCGTGAAGGCGATCTCCTGCACGGCCGTGGAGCCCGCCTCGCGGATGTGGTAGCCGGAGATCGAGATCGTGTTCCAGTTGGGGATGCGCTCACGGCAGTAGGCGAAGATGTCGGTGATCAGCCGCATCGACGGCCGAGGCGGGTAGATGTACGTGCCCCGCGCCACGTACTCCTTGAGCACGTCGTTCTGGATGGTGCCGCCGATCGCCGTGGACGGCACGCCGTTCTCCTCGGCCACCAACTGGTACAGCAGGAGGAGGATCGACGCGGTGGCGTTGATCGTCATCGAGGTGGTGACCTTGTCGAGCGGCAGGTCGGCCAGCAGCAGGCGCATGTCGTCGATGGACGAGATGGCCACCCCGACCTTGCCCACCTCGCCCTCGGCGCGGGGGTGGTCGGAGTCGTAGCCCATCTGCGTGGGGAGGTCGAAGGCGCACGACAGGCCGGTGCCGCCCGAGGCCAGCAGCATCTTCCACCGCTCGTTGGTGGCCTCCGCGGTGCCGAAGCCCGCGTACTGGCGCATCGTCCACGGGCGTCCCCGATACATCGTCGGGTAGACGCCACGCGTGTACGGATACCGCCCGGGGTCACCGAGCTTGGCCTCGTAGTCGAAGCCGGCCACGTCGTCGGGCCGGTACACCGGCTTGATGTCGATGCCCGAATCGGTGCGGCGGTCGTCGGCGGCCATGCGCCTCAGGTTAGAGACGCAGGCCTAGAGAGGGACAGCCGACCCCAGTTGCAGCGTCCATCCCCTGGCGATCTGCAGGATCTTCGTGATCGTGGTGCCGGTCAGCATGCCGGGGAGGATCTCCCCGACCGGGTCTCCCCGGCTGCCGTCGTAGATCACGATGTGGGTGAAGTTGCCGCCCGCCTGTTGGGTGACGGTGTTCACCGCACTGCCGGAGTCGCCCTGGAACCCGACGCCGTACCAGGCGAACGCATCGCCGTTGCGAGCGGTCCAGATCGGCGCCACGCCGGCGCGCGGCGTACCGCCGGTACCCACCACCAAGCCGTGCCCGAAGTGCTCGACGACGGTCGGCGAGGTGTCGGTCTTGATGCTCGTGGGGCCGCCCCACACCGGCATGGTCGGGTTCATCCACGCGTTGTACTGCGGATAGATCGCCACCATGGCGAAGTCGTCGCCCACGCCGTTGTCGCGGGAGAGCACGAACTTCCCGATGTGGTAGATGCCGGGGAGCTTCCCGGAGGTCGGCGGCGGCACCACGTAGGCGGTCACGTCGGGCCAGTGGGCGAGCGCGTCCTTGGCCGCGCAGTGGCCCGCGGTGCCGAGGCCGTACGTCGACCGCTTCTTGAACACGTAGTTGGCGGTGCACCACGCGAACCCTGTGGTGTCGACGCTGATCAGCCACTGCCCGGGCCGGATGCCGGGATA
The DNA here is from genome assembly GCA_036260075.1 of Acidimicrobiales bacterium. Lineage (GTDB taxonomy): Bacteria > Actinomycetota > Acidimicrobiia > Acidimicrobiales > JAHWLA01 > DATAAM01. The sequence continues at coordinate 3,994 of DATAAM010000167.1, read as the reverse complement.
GGCAAGCCCGAGCGCGGTCGGCACGGTGACGCCCGCGGGCACGCGCACGCCGTCGGTGCCTGCCTCGATCACCCGCTGGTGGAATGCCTCGTCGTACCACGGAAGGGGCTCACGAGGGATCGGCACCGCTCGGAACGACGCCTCGTCTGCCTGCCCCGGCGGCATCGCCACCCCACCCACGAGCACTGCGATCGCGACGATCCCCAGTCGAAGCCTCTTGTTCATTCGCCGCACCTCCCGATGTCGAGATCAGACCGATTGTTCCCGGCCCTGTGGGCCGGTATTCGTCACGAGGCCACGGGCCCCTGCGTCGGATGGGGCATGCAGAGCTCGTCGTACTCGGCGATGACGATCTCGCCCGCGTTCTCGCCGCACGCCGGGCACTCCGGATCGCGGTGCACCTTGAAGGTGCGGAAGCTCTCCTCGAGGGCGTCGTAGGCGAGCAGCCGCCCGATCAGCGGGTCGCCCAGGTCGAGCAGCAGCTTGATGGCCTCCATGGCCTGGATGCTGCCGACGATGCCCGGCAGCACGCCGAGCACGCCTGCCTCCGCGCACGACGGCGCCAGCTCCGCGGGGGGCGGCTCGGGGATCATGCAGCGGTAGCACGGGCCCTGGTACGGGGCGAAGACCGTGGCCTGGCCCTCGAAGCGGAAGATCGACCCGTGCACCACGGGGACGCGCTTGAGGAGCGAGGCGTCGTTCACCAGGTAGCGCGTGGGGAAGTTGTCGGTGCCGTCGACGATCACGTCGTAGCCGTCGATGACGTCGAGGATGTTGTCGGCGCCCAGGCGCACGTCGTAGGTGACGACGTCGACGTCGGGGTTCAGCAGTGTGAGCGTCTTCTTGGCCGAGTCGACCTTGCGCTCGCCCACTCGGTCGACGTTGTGCAGGATCTGGCGTTGCAGGTTGGAGTCGTCGACCACGTCCATGTCGATGATGCCGACGGTGCCGACGCCCGCCGCCGCCAGGTAGAGGGCGGCAGGCGAGCCGAGGCCGCCCGCGCCCAGCAGCAGCACCTTGGAGTCGAGCAGCTTCTGCTGGCCCGCCTCGCCCACCTCCGGCAGGAGCAGGTGGCGGTGGTAGCGGTTGCGCTGCTCGGCGCTGAGGGCCTGCGGCATCTTCCACGTGCGGCCTTCGTTCTTCCACTTGCCGAACCCACCCGCCATCGAGGTGACGTTGGCGTAGCCCAGCTGTTGCAGGCTCTCGGCGGCCAGCGCCGAGCGCACGCCGCCCGCGCAGTAGACGATGACCGGCGCCGACTTGTCGGGCACCTTGCCCTCGACCTGGAGCTCGAGGAAGCCGCGGGGGATGTGCAGCGCGCCGGGCAGGGCACCCTGCTCGTACTCGTCCGCCTCCCGTACGTCGAGGACCACGGTGTCGGGATCGGCGGCGATGGCGGTCTCCGCCTCGGCGGTGTCGATCTCGCGGATCTTCGCCTTCGCCTCGTTCAGCAGCTCTCGAAAGGTGGGCACGACGGAACCTCCTGGGCCGTAAACCCTACCAAAGAGGTCGGCATTCCCGACCGGGCCTACCGTCTGCGGCCATGGAGTTCGCGGACGTGGTGCGACGGCGGCGGATGGTGCGGCGGTTCGACCCGTCCCGGCCGGTGCCGCGGGAGCTGCTCGTCCGAGTGCTCGACGTGGCCCGCCGGGCACCCTCGGCCGGCTGGTCCCAGGGCACCGAGCTCCTGGTGCTGGAGGGGGCCGACGCCGCGCCGCTGTGGGAGGCGCCCGTCGTCGTCGTGCCCCTGTCGCACAAGCAGGCCTACCTGGACCGCTACTCGCTCCCCGACAAGGCGGAGGCGGGCATGGACCGGGAGGAGGCCTGGCCGGTGCCGTACTGGGACGTCGACGCCGCGTTCGCCGCCATGTTGCTGCTCCTCGCCGCAGTGGACGAAGGCCTCGGCGCCCTCTTCTTCGGGCTCTTCCGCGGCAAGGAGTCGGTGGTGGCCGCCGCGGGCGTGCCCGCGGCGTACCGGCCGATCGGGGGCGTGGCGTTGGGCTACCCGGCGCCGGGTGAGCGGTCTCGGCCGTCATGGACGGGAGGCCGCCGCCCGTTCGACGACGTCGTGCACTTCACACGATGGCGGGGAGCAGCTCGCTGATCGAGCCGCGCAGCACGGCATCCGCGATGTCGTCGAAGGGGGTGGGCTCGGCGTTGACGACGACGACGAGCGCGCCCGCCTGCTTGGCGATCGGCACCATGCCCGCCGCCGGGTAGACGGTGAGGCTCGACCCGACGGCCAGCAACAGGTCGCGTTCGAGCGCCGCCCGCTCGGCACGGGCGAGGTCCTCGGGCACGAGCTGTTGGCCGAACGAGATCGTGGCGCTCTTCAGGATCCCGCCGCACGAGCGGCAGTGCGGGTCCTCCTCGCCGTTGCGCACTCGCTCCAGCGCTCGCTCCATGGGCGCCCGCTCGCCGCAGTCCCAGCACACGACCTGGCGCATGGTGCCGTGGATCTCCACCACCCTGGCCGGGTCGGAGCCTGCTCGCTGGTGCAGCTCGTCGATGTTCTGCGTGACGAGCGTGTGCAGCTTGCCCCGCCGTTCCAGCTCTACCAGCGCCCGGTGGCCCGCGTTCGGCTCGGCCTGCCACGCGGGCGAGGCCAACCGGTTGCGCCACGCCTGCTTCCGCACCTCGGGATCGCCGAGGTAGTGGTGCAGGGTCGAGGCCTTCTCGGCCGCCGGGTCCTTCGTCCACACGCCCTGCGGCCCCCGGAAGTCGGGGATGCCGGAGTCGGTGGAGATGCGCGCGCCGGTCAGGACGGTGACCGCTTGGGCGGCATCGATCCAGGCTCGGACGCGGTCGAGCATCTCGTTCAGCTTCGCATCCCTTGACAACTGGGGTGAGAGTGCACGAAACTACACGTTGTACGTCGTCCGCTTCCCCTGCGCACCCGACAGTTCGTGCTCTCGCGGAGGCAGCCGTGCACGCCAAGGTCATCCCCGTCCTGCCCGTCGACACCCTCTTCGTCCGCCCCTGGCCCGACCCGGTCATCGACCGGCTGGGCCACGACCCCCGCTCCCACTACGTGGAGACGTACTGGCTCGGCATCCTGGGGCCGAGCACCACCTGGCTCCTGCGCCGCGTCGTCGCCGGCTTCGACGACGACGGCTGTGGCGACGGCTACGAGCTCGACCTGGCCGAGACGGCCCGTTGCCTGGGCCTGGGCGAGCGGCGCAGCCGCCACTCCCCCTTCGCTCGGGCCCTCAGCAGGCTGGTGCAGTTCGACGTGGCCCAGTTGCAGGGCGACCGCGTGCTCGCCGTGCGGCGCCGGCTGCCCCCGCTCAACCGCCGCCAGGTCGAGCGTCTGCCCCGCTCGCTCCGGCGCTCGCACCAGGAGCTACGGGAGGCCGACCTGCACGTCGACGCCGGGGGCCAGGCCCGCCGACGGGCCGAGCAGTTGGCGCTCAGCCTGCTCGACCTCGGTGAGGATGCGGTCGCCATCGAACGCCAGCTGCTGCGGTGGAAGTTCCCGCCCACGTTGGCCCGGGAGGCCACCGCCTGGGCCGCCGAGCGCCGGGCGTCGCGCCGGGACGGCGTGGCATGAGGTGGCTACGACGGCTGCTCCGAGGCCTCGCTTCGCTTGGCCTGTTCCCCGCCGGCGGGCGAGGCGAGCGACACGAACTGCCGGGCGGCGTCGGCGACGGGGGCGGGCGTGGAGCCGGGGCGGGCGCTGGCCGCCACCACCAGCCAGAACCGGTTGGCGCGGGTGAGCACCACACCGTGGGCCGTCACCGCCCCCGCCGCCCGTCGCTCTGCCTGGCTGAACCCGGTGGCGCCCGGCAGCGCCTCCACCGGATAGAGCTGGGCGGCTCGGCCCTCGAGCGTCACCAGCCCGTCGCGCAGGTAAGCGGCGGCGCCCGCCTCGTCGGCGAACTCGTACACGGCGGCGTACAGCTCGTCGCCGTCGGGGTGGCGCCAGGCGCGGGCAACCCCGCCTCGGAAGCGCCGAGTGGCGAGCAACGAGCGCTCGGCGGCTGTGTCGGCCTCG
>DATAAM010000166.1:0-19574 GCA_036260075.1 Acidimicrobiales bacterium | reverse complement strand
CCCCGAGCCGGGGCCGTGGATGTACTACGTGCTCATCGAGCGCGACGGGCGGCACGCGTTCGCCGTGACCGACGCCGAGTTCGCCCGCTACAAGGCCGAGGCCAAGGCCAAGGGGCTCCTCTGACCCGCCTCGCCCTCTGTTTTGGGCACGGTTTCCCGTGCTATGGGCGGGAAAGCGTGCCCAAAACGGGGGCGGGGAGGTGATCGGTCCGAGCACCCGGGTGGCGGGGGTCATCGGCGACCCGGTGCGCCACTCGCTCTCACCCGCCCTGCACAACGCTGCCTTCCACGCCGTCGGCCTCGATTGGGTGTACCTCGCCTTCGAGGTGCCCGCCGGGTCGGGCGCGGCCGCCGTGGAGGCCATGCGCACCCTCGGCATCGACGGTCTCAACGTGACGATGCCCCACAAGGCGGACGTGGCGGGCGCCGTCGACCGGCTCTCGCCGGTGGCCGAGCGGCTCGGCGCCGTGAACACCGTGGTCCGACAGGGCGCCACCCTCGTGGGGGAGAGCACCGACGGCGAGGGGTTCGTCGCCGCCCTCCGCAGCGACGAGGGCTTCGACCCGGCCGGCAGGCGCTGCCTCGTCGTCGGGGCGGGCGGGGCGGCCCGATCGGTCGTCCTGGCACTGGCCGACGCCGGGGCCGCCGAGGTGGTGGTGGCGGGGCGCACGCCGGAGCGGGTGGCGGCGGCCGCCGCGCTGGCGGGCGACTGCGGCCGGGCGGGGACGGTCGAGGAGGCGGCCGGCGCCGACCTCGTGGTCAACGCCACGCCCGTCGGCATGGGCGGCGACTCCGGCCTGCCCCTCGATCCCGAGCTGGTGGGCCCGGGCCAGGTGGTGGCGGACCTCGTGTACCACCCGCTCGTCACCCCCCTGCTGGAGGCCGCCCGGAAGCGGGGGGCGGTGGCCGTCAACGGCCTCGGGATGCTGATCCACCAGGCGGCGCTGGCCTTCCGCCTGTGGACGGGGGAGGACCCGCCCCTCGAGGTCATGTCGGCGGCCGCCCTGCGGACGTTGTCGCGCTGAAGTCATCGGGGAGAACTGCCGATGGAACAGTGGTCGACGCTGCCGGAGGTCACACCGTGTCGCTGCACGGAACGCTCGAAACCTTTGCCCTCCCCGACGTCCTGGCGCTGCTGGCTGCCACCAAGAAGGACGGCGAGCTGCACGTGGTCGGCGGGACGACGGACGGTCGCGTCTGGTTTCAGGACGGCAACGTGGTCGAGGCGGACGTCGGTGCCGCGACAAGCCTGGTCGACGCCGTGTTCGAGCTCCTCCGGCTCGAATCGGGCAAGTTCTCCTTCGACGCCGACAAGTCGCCTCCCTCGCCGGGCGAGCCCGCGGCCATCCAGCCCCTCCTCGACGAGGCGCAGGCCCGGCTGGCCGAGTGGCGCTCCATCGAGGCGGTGGTCCCGTCGGTCACCCACGGGGTGCGCCTCCTCTCCGAGGTGAAGGCCGGCCCGATCACCGTCACCGGCGACCAGTGGCGCGCCCTGGTGGGCGTGGCCACGGCGCCGACGGTGCAGTCGGTGATCGAGCGCCTGGGCCTGGGCGAGTTCGAGACGTGCCGCACGCTGAAGGCGCTCGTCGAGGCGGGACTCGTGGCCGTCGAGGAGCGCGCCGTTCCCCCCGCCCCGCCCACCCCTTCGCCCGCTCCGCCGCCCCCGCAGCCCCTGCCTGCGCCCGCGGCGGAGAAGCCCAGGATCCAGGCTCTGACCTCCACGCCCGCGGCCTCGGCCGCCGAGCTGGAGGTGCAGCCCGCGTCCCCGCCCGTCGCCGCTCCCGAGCCCGTGGCCGAGCCCGCCAAGGCGGCCAAGCCGGCCAAGGCCCCGACCCCGCCGACGCCCGCGCCCGAGGCCCCGGGGGAGGCGGCCGAGCTGGTGCGCCAAGTGGCGGCGCTGGACACGACGGCACCGGCCCCGGTCGCCGAGCCCCCGACGGCCGAGGCTGCCCCTGAGGGCTCTAAGGGCTCTGAGGCCTCTGACGCCCCCGACGCCCCCACCGCCGAGGGCGAGGAACCCATCAACCGCGGCTTGCTCCTGAAGTTCCTGTCCTCGGTCCGGACGTAGTGCCCCGGCCGGGAACCGCTGCGGTGCCCCGGCGGCCCGGCGCCCCGGTCGCGCCGGCCTCGTCTCGTCGTCGCTGTCCCCTGCTCCCGGACGGAGCCGTCGGGGCCCGCCCGACGGGGGCGCGGCTGCAGGAATTCCTCTATATACCGGCACGTCTGTGCCGATCTTTCACCTGAGCCCTATGTCGGAAGAGAACCAGCTCGGCGCCCTCCTCGTTGCAAGCAAGCTCCTCACGCAGGAGCAGCTCGACGTCGCGCTCGCGGAGCAGGCGACCACCAACAAGTCGCTGGGCCGCATCCTCATCGACGACGGGCTGCTCACCGAAGCGGACCTGGTGGCCGTGCTTGCGGGCCAGCTGGGCCTGGAGTTCGTCGACCTCGACAACCACCCCATCGACGCCAGCGTCGTCGGGCTCATCAGCGACGCGCTCGCCCGCCGCTACCAGGCGCTGCCCATCGGGTGGGAGGACGGCAGGCTGGTCCTGGCGATGGCCGACCCCGGCAATGTCTTCGCCATCGACGACATCCGCACGATGACCAAGAGCGAGGTGAAGGTCGTCGTCAGCACGCCGGTGCAGGTGCTGGCAGCCATCGAGAAGTACCACCGCATGGACGGGGAGGCCGAGGACATCTCGGCCCAGGCGGCCAGCGAGTTCGAGGCCGACGAGGACCTGTCGAACATCCGTGAGGTCGTCGAGGACGCCCCGATCGTCAAGCTCGTCAACCTCCTGATCAGCCAGGCGGTCAACGACCGGGCGTCCGACATCCACATCGAGCCGACCGAGCGCGACGTGCGGGTGCGCTACCGCATCGACGGCGTGCTCCACGAGGTCATGCGGCCGCACAAGAGCATCCAGTCGGGGATCATCTCCCGGCTGAAGATCATGGCCGACCTCAACATCGCCGAGCGCCGCGTGCCCCAGGACGGCCGGGTGGCCCTGTCGCTGAACGGCAAGCAGGTCGACCTGCGGGTGGCCACCCTGCCCACGGTCTACGGCGAGAAGATCGTGATGCGGATCCTGGACAAGTCGACGGCGCTCCTGAAGCTGAGCGACCTGGGCTTCCTCGACAAGAACTTCGAGCGCTTCGAGCAGTCGTTCCGCAAGCCCTACGGCACCATCCTCGTCACCGGGCCCACCGGCTCGGGCAAGTCGACCACCCTCTACGCCACCCTGAACATCCTCAACGAGGAGACGAAGAACATCGTCACCGTGGAGGACCCGGTCGAGTACCGCCTGCCCGGCATCAACCAGGTGCAGGTGCACAACAAGGCCGGGCTCACGTTTGCAGGCGCCCTGCGTTCGATCCTGCGCCAGGACCCCGACATCGTGCTGGTGGGCGAGATCCGGGACCGCGAGACGGCGACCATCGCCATCGAAGCGGCGCTCACCGGCCACCTCGTGCTCTCCACCCTCCACACCAACGACGCCGCCACGACGCCCACCCGTCTCATCGAGATGGGCGTGGAGCCGTTCCTCGTGGCCAGCGCGCTCGACTGCATCGTGGCCCAGCGGCTGGCCCGCCGCATCTGCGACAAGTGCAAGCAGGGCTACCGGCCGGACATGGGCGAGCTGCAGGCGGCCGGGTGGGACATCGAGACCGAGGGCGAGGTGCCCGAGATGTTCCGGCCGGTGGGCTGCTCGACGTGCGGCAAGACGGGCTACCGGGGCCGGTTCGCCGTGCACGAGGTCATGCCAGTCACCGAGGAGATCGAGCGGCTGATCGTGGAGCGCGAGCACTCCGAGGACATCAAGAAGATGGCCATCGCCCAAGGGATGCTCACGCTGCGGCAGGCGGGCCTGGCCCAGGTGCGCGCAGGCTTCACCTCGATCGAGGAGATCCTCCGAGTCGTCGCCTGACCGAGCGGCACCTCGTTGTACTTCGGGGCCTTTGGTTGACATCGCCACCGCTGCGGCCTATACTCATCGTCACCGGTCTGCAACGCCTCGGACCGCCGGTTCCCTCCCCAGGCACCCGCCCACCAGGAGACCGACGTGACCGTCACAGAGCAGGCCCGCCATCGGCTGTACGCACACCTCGAGGAGATCATGGGCGAGGAACACGCCGCCGCTCTCACGGAATGGCTGCCGGACGGGCCGCTCGCCTCGAAGGCCGACATCGACGACCTGCGGGCGGCGACGAAGGCGGACATCGAGGGTCTGCGGGCGGCGACGAAGGCGGACATCGAGGGTCTGCGGGCGGACATCGACCACCTGCGGGCAGCGACGAAGGCGGACATCGACCACCTGCGGGAGGTCATGGACATCCGGTGGGAGCAGACGGCCACCAAGGCGGAGGTCTTGACCGGGCTCGCCGGCCTCCAGGTCGAGATGCACAAGGGATTCACCCGGCAGACGTGGGGCCTCGTGACCGCGGTGTCGGTCGTCAACGGCCTGATGCTGGGGGCGCTCCGCCTGGTCTGATCACCCTCGTCGCAGAAGCGGCTTAGGGCGAGGGAATCGGACGCCGATACCACAAACCATGCAGGCTGCTTCGCGCCGACTCGGTGAGTTCCTGGTGGACCGCAAGGTCCTCTCGCGTGACGACCTCGAGCAGCTGCTCGATCGTGAGCAGCGCGAGGGCGTACCGCTGTCCAAGCTCCTCCTGGCGGAGGGCATGGTGGGGGAGAAGGACCTCGTGGCGGCCGTGGCCGCCCAGGTCGGCCTCGCCTTCGTGGACTTCGACCACCAGGCCGTCAACCCCACGCTCGACCGCTTGGTCCCCCCGGAGCTGGCCCGTGAGCACCTGGCCGTGGCCGTCGACATCGAGGGCAGCGACCTGCTGGTCGCCATGGTCGACCCGTCGAACAAGGACGCCGTCAGCGCCATCGAGCAGGCCACCAGCTGGACGGTGAAGCCCGCGCTCGCCGTGCGCACCGAGCTCCAGCGCATCGTCGGTTCGATGTACGGCCTCTCCGAGTCGGCCGCGGTCGGCCCCGAGGGCGCCGAGATCGAGATCGCCATCGACGAGCAGGCGGGTGAGGTGGTCGAGCCCGTCGGCAGCCGCCCGCAGGAGCTGCACGTGAACGACCTGCTCGAACGAGTGGTCGACCTCGGGGGCTCCGATCTGCACCTCACCGCCGGCGTACCGCCCGCAGTGCGTGTGCACGGCGAGATCAAGCACCTCACCGAGTTCCCGCTGATGACGCCGTCGGAGATCCGGCGGATGATCTACGCCATCCTCACGCAGAAGCAGCGTGAGCGGTTCGAGAACGACTTGGAGCTCGACACCTCGCACTCGGTGCCGGGGCTCGGCCGCTTCCGCGTCAACGTCTTCTCGCAGCGCGACGCCGTCGGCTCGGTGATGCGTGTCATCCCGAGCGAGGTCGTGCCGTTCGACAACCTGGGCCTGCCGCCCGCCGTGCTGCAGTTCGCAGGCCTGCCCCGAGGCCTCATCCTCGTCACCGGGCCCACCGGCTCCGGCAAGTCGACGACCCTGGCCTCAATGATCGACATCATCAACGCCGGCAAGCCGTGCCACATCATGACGGTCGAGGACCCGATCGAGTTCCTGCACCGCCACAAGACCGCCATCGTCAACCAGCGCGAAGTCGGCGAGGACACCTACTCGTTCTCCGCCGCCCTGAAGCACGTGCTGCGCCAGGACCCCGACGTGATCCTCGTGGGCGAGATGCGCGACCTCGAGACCATCTCGACGGCCCTGACCGCGGCCGAGACCGGCCACCTGGTCTTCGCCACCCTCCACACCCAGGACGCGCCGCAGTCGGTCGACCGCGTGATCGACGTCTTCCCGGCGCACCAGCAGCAGCAGGTGCGGGTGCAGCTCGCCGCCTCGCTCCAGGGCATCGTGACCCAGCAGCTGGTGCCGACCGTGGGCGGCCGGAGCCGGGCGGTCGCTGCCGAGGTGCTGGTGGCCACCCCCGCCGTCCGCAACCTCATCCGCGAGGGGAAGACCCACCAGATCTACTCCGCCATGCAGGCCGGCGGGAAGTACGGCATGCAGACCATGGACATGTCACTCGCCGCGCTCGTGAAGCAGGGCAAGGTCTCGCTGGAGATCGCCCTGGAGCGCTGCGCCAACGAGCAGGACCTCCGACGCCTCATCGGCGGCGGCCAGTAAAGGGAACGAGAGATGGCCGACACCTACACCTACAAGGTCCGCGACCGGGCGGGGAAGGTGCTGGAGGGCTCGATCGAGGCCGACAGCACCACGCTGGTCGCCAACAAGCTGCGCCAGATGGGCTACGTGCCCCTGGCCATCGACAAGAAGGGGGGCGGCGCCGGCTCCAAGGAGCTGCACATCTTCAAGCCGAAGGTGAAGCTCAAGGACCTCGCCGTCTTCAGCCGCCAGTTCGCCACGATGATCAACTCGGGCCTGTCGCTGCTGCGGGCGCTGAGCATCCTCGAGGAGCAGACCGAGAGCAAGGCGCTGGCCGCCGTCCTGAGGGAGGTGCGGGTCGACGTCGAGAAGGGCTCGTCGCTGTCGCAGGCGCTGGGCCGGCACCCCAAGGTCTTCAACCGCCTCTACATCGCGATGATCCGGGCGGGCGAGACGGGCGGCGTGCTCGACTCGGTGCTGCTGCAGCTGTCGGACACCATCGAGAAGCAGGTCGAGCTGCGGCACAAGATCAAGTCGGCCATGACCTACCCGATCGCCGTGCTCTCGCTGGTGCTGCTGATCGTCACGGTGATGCTGCTGTTCGTCGTGCCGACGTTCAAGACGATCTACGCCGACTTGGGCGGCACGCTCCCACTGCCGACGCGCATCCTCCTGGGCGTGTCCGACATCCTGAAGGGCTACTTCCTCCTGGTGCTGCTCGCCGAGGTGGGGTTCGTCTTCGCCTTCAAGCGGTGGATCCAGACGGAGGCCGGCCGCGGGGCATGGGACCGCTTCAAGCTGCGCATGCCGGTCTTCGGCGGCCTGGTGCACAAGACGGCGCTCACTCGGTTCTCCCGGACCCTGGCCAGCCTGCTGCGAGCGGGCGTGCCCATCCTCGAGGCCCTGGAGATCACCACCGAGACCGTGGGCAACACGGTGGTGGCGGCTGCGGTGAGGGACGTGCAGGACGGCGTCAAGGCAGGCGAGCCCATCGCCCGCCGCCTCGAGAACCACAAGGTCTTCCCGCCCATGGTCACGCAGATGCTGGCCGTCGGCGAGGAGACCGGCGCCGTCGACACCATGCTCGACAAGGTCGGCGAGTTCTACGAGCAGGAGGTCGAGGCGACCGTCAACTCGCTGACGTCGCTCCTGGAGCCGCTGCTCATCGTCGTGCTGGGCGGTGCGGTGGGCGGCATGGTGGTCGCCCTCTACATGCCGATGTTCAACGTCATCAAGCTGATCCAGTAGCGACAGCCGACAGCGACGACCGTGCGAAGGGGCCCTCAGGGGCCCCTTCGCCGCGTCGCCTCGAAGTCCCTGCCGGGCCGCGCAAAACGGACTCAAGTGCTGTGCCCCGGATGGCGATACCTAGAACTGCGAGCAGGTGCTCTTGAAAAGGCAAACCCGTCGGAAGGCGGGGGCGCAACGCCACGGAGCCGATCCCCACAACGACGTGGGAAGGCCCGCCGGGCTGCCTGGAGGACCGATCCGGTGAGACAAAGGGTCGGGCCGCAAGGGAACAGGTTCCGGCTCGCAATCCATTGCCATCACCGGAAAGGGAATTCCACATGCTTGAGGCAATCCGCAAGCGGCTCGAGAAGGATGAAGAGGGCTTCACCCTCATCGAGCTCATGGTTGTGGTGCTGATCATCGGCATCCTCGTGGCCATCGCTGTCCCGACCTTCCTCAACGCGCAGAACAACGCGAAGAGCAAGGCCGCCCAGTCCAACGCCCGTTCGGCGCTGAGCGCGGCCAAGACCGTGCAGGCCGAGCAGGAGACGTACTACCTCGGCAGCGACGCTGCCACCCTGGCAGCCCTGCAGGCGGGCGAGCCGTCGCTGGACTGGACGTCGTCCCCGAACGCCGTCTCGGCGTCGCCCGACGACATCAGCTGGAACGTCACCACCAACGGCTTCCAGATCACCATGGCCGTCCGTTCGAAGAACGGCGAGTGCTTCCTGGTGCGTGACAACATCAACCCGGACACGACAGTGTCGGGCCGGGGCACCTGGTTCGCCAAGACCACGGGCACGACCGCCGCGGCGGGCTGCACCGCCAACGCCACGGCGAACTACCGTCAGTCCCAGACCGACGGCTGGCCGAAGAGCGGCGCCAGCGTGGCCGAGTCTGCGTCGTAAGACGGTCGCAACAGCAGTTCCGGAAGAGCGGGGCCTTCGGGCCCCGCTCTTTTTCTTTGTCGGTGGGGTCACATCGGTCGAGCGCCGGCCGAAGAGTCCTACATGGTGGAGACATGCGAGCGTCGCGAAGACCATGAAGGCGGGTTCACGCTCGTTGAGCTCATCGTCGTGGTCGCCGTCATCGGCATCCTCGCCGCGATCGTCGTGGTGACGCTCCTCGGCGCCCAGGGCAAGGCCAAGAGCAAGGCGGCCACGTCGAACCTTCGTACCGCGCTCACGTCGGCCAAGACGCTGCACACCGAGCAAGAGAGCTATCTCGTCGACGACCTGGCCACCACCGTCTCCAGGCTGCAGGAGCAGGAGCCTGCGCTCACATGGAAGTCCGCTCCCGCGACCACCCCCAGTGAGATCAGCGTGACGTCCGATGCGGACACCGCCGCCTTCGCCACGAAGGCACAGGACGGGTACTGCTACTACGTCGTCGACGACGTCAGCACCGCGGCCGGCGGGACGACGTTCGGGAAGTCCGCCACCGCGTCCGTCGACTGCGCCGCAGTGGCCGACACGACCACGGCGGGCATCACCTGGGCGGAGACCACCAAGGCCGCCGGCTGGTAGCACCCGCCGGCTGCGCCGGCACCGGCGGCCGAGCCGAGACGTGACACGCCGGCCCCGGACATCGCGCCCGACGGCGCCCGCTCTCGCTAGCCTCCCTCGCCGATGACGGCGCTCGTCGTGGTGTTCTCGGCGGTGGTGGGTCTCGTGGTCGGTTCCTTCCTCAACGTCGTGATCCACCGCGTGCCCGCCGGGGAGTCCGTCGTGAGGCCCCGTTCGCGTTGCCCGCACTGCGGCACGCAGCTGGTGGGCCGCGACAACGTCCCCGTGCTCTCGTGGTTGCTCCTGCGGGGCAGGTGTCGCACGTGCGGCACATCCATCTCACCGCGCTACCCGCTGGTCGAGCTGCTGACGGCCGTGCTGTTCGCGGCGATCGCTTTGCGCTTTCCGGACGACGCCGAGCTCCCCGCGTACTTGGTGCTCACGGCAGGCCTCGTTGCGCTGTCGGCGGTCGACCTCGAACGCTTCCTGCTGCCGAACCGCATCCTCTATCCGACGTTGGCGATGACGGCCGCGCTGCTCGTGGTCGCCGCCGTCGTCGATGGCGACGGGCGGGCGCTCCGCGACGCGGCGCTGGGCGGGGCCATCGCCTTCGCGCTGCTGTTCGCGATCCATGTCGTGAGCCCCAAGGGCATGGGGTTCGGCGACGTACGGCTGGCGGGACTCCTGGGCGTGGCGCTCGGATGGCTGGGCCTCGGCCATGTGTTCCTCGGCCTGTTCCTCGGCTTCCTCCTCGCCTCCGTCTTGGGGGTGGCCCTGATCGCCCTGCGGCTGCGATCACGCAAGGACCGCCTCCCGTTCGGCCCGTTCCTCGCCCTCGGCGCCTTCGTGGCGTTCTTCGTGGGCCGCCCGATCCTCGACTGGTACCTCGGGTGACAGATGTTGGAATTGTTGTTCATGTTAAAGATGAAGGAGGATGTTGACGATGTAGCCGTCTGTGCGTAAAGTGCGACGTGAGCGGGCGGCTCGACCACGACCGAGGGCCGGCATGCGAACCGAAACCGACAGCCGCTTGTTGCGGGTACGAGAGGTCGCTGACGTCATGCGCGTCTCCACGATGACCGTCTACCGGCTCATCCACGCGGGTGAGCTCCCGGCGACGCGGGTCGGGCACAGCTATCGCATCGCCCAGCGCGAAGTCGACGCCTACCTCCTGCGAGGGACGGCCTGATGGCGACGAGGGTCGTCGGACTCGACATCGGCAGCTTTGCCGTCCGCGCCGTGGAGCTGTCGCTCGGCGGCGGCCAGCCTGTGCTCGAGCGCTTCGCGCAGGTCACCTTGCCGCCGGGCGCCGTGCGCAGCGGAGAGGTCGTCGACGTCGGCGCCGTGGGCGCGGCCGTCAAGCGGCTCTGGTCGCAGGGCGGCTTCCGGGGCAAGCGAGTCGTCGTCGGCGTGGCCAACCAGCGGGTGATCGTGCGCCAGGCGGAAGTGCCCGCCATGAGCGAGGACGACCTCCAGGCGGCGTTGCAGTTCGAGGCGCAGGACCTCATCCCGATCCCGATCGAAGACGCCATCCTCGACTTCCAGATCGTCGAGCAGCTCGTCGGGGCCGAGGGTGAGCCTCGTATGCGCATCCTCCTGGCGGCGGCCCAGCGCGAGATGGTGCGCACGTTCCTGGCGAGCGTGCAGGCCGGCGGGCTCACGCCGTCTGCGGTCGACGTGACGCCCTTCGCCTTGGTGCGTGCCGTCACGCTGGGCGCTCCGGCTTTCGACGACACGGGCGCCGAGGCGGTCGTGTGCATCGGCGGCGGGGTGACGAACGTCGTCGTGCACGAACAGGGCATCCCCCGTTTCGTGCGCGTCCTCCTCGTCGGCGGCGACGACATCACCGAGGCGATCGCCCGCGAGCTGAACGTCGACTTGGACTATGCCGAGGACGTCAAGCGGCGGGCCGATGTGAACTCGCCCGAAGACGCGGTGTCGCGAGCCGGCCAAGTGGTGGCCCAGCGCCTTGTGCCGCTCGTCGAGGAGATCCGCGGGTCGCTCGACTACTACGCGGCCCAAGCGCAGTCCGCCCCCATCACCCGGGTGCTCGTCACCGGCGGCGGCAGCCGCATCACAGGGTTGATGGAGCGGCTCCAGTCGCAGCTCGGTGCCCGAGTCGAGCCCGCTCACCCGTTGCTCGGCCTCCGCGTCGGAAGCGGAACGTCGGCAGAGCAGCTGGGCGAGCTCGAACAGCTCCTGACGGTGCCCATCGGCCTGGCCTTGGCAGGCGAGGTGCAGAAGGGCGTGCGACGCATCTCGCTGTTGCCCCGCGAGGTCGCAGTCGTCCGCGAGCACCGTCGCCAGGCGGTCGGCGTAGGTGTCGCGGTGGCGGGCCTGGCCGCCGTCCTCTTGGCCCTGTGGGCGGCCCGTTCCGCCGAGGTCGGCGACGAGAAGGACAAGGCCGACGAGGCCGAGCAACGCGTCGCCCGCCTGCAACAGGAGCGGTCGAGGCTGTCCGACGGCGACGCCCTGACCACCGAGCTCACCCAGCGCGCGGGACAGGTTCGGCTCGTTCTGGCCGACGACGTGGCCTGGACGCGGTTGTTCAACGAGGTCGCCACCGTCATCCCCAACGACGTGTGGCTCAACAGCTTCGCCGGCGCCAAGGGCGCGCCCGCCACGGTGAACGTCACGGCGACCGGTTTCGACCAGACGTCGACGGCACGGTGGTTGCAGCGCATCGGCGAGCTCCGGTCCCTGACCGCCCTCTGGGTGCCCAACTCCACCCGGTCGGGGGAAGGGGCGGGAGCAGTGGTGAGCTTCACCTCACAGGCGACGCTGACGGCCGACGCCCGGTCCAACCGGACCGCCCGCTACACCGGGGAGCAGCAGTGAACCGCCGGGCGCTCCTCGTCGGCGCTCTGATCGCCGTCCTGTTGCTGCTGGCCTGGTGGTTCCTGCTGTGGAGCCCGCGCAGCGACGAGATCGCGGAGGCCAAGGAGCGCACCGAGCAGGCGGAGCAGCAGGCCCAGCAGCTCCAGACCGAGATCGAACGGTTGCGAGCCGCTCAGCGCGACGAGCCGTTGCGCCGGGCGCAGCTGGAGACGCTGCGAGGCGCCATCCCCGACGCGCCCAACCTCGCGCAGTTCATCCTCGACACGAACGACGCCGCCAACAAGTCGGCCATCGAGTTCATCTCCATCGCCCCCACGCCGCCCGCGGCGGCTGCGCCCGCGGCGGCAGGCGCAGCGGCGACGACCGCCACGACTGCGCCCACCGGCGGGACGGACGCGGGCACGGGGGCGGCCCCGCCACCCGCTGAGATCCGCATCGCCCTGCAGGTCGAAGGCGGGTACTTCCAGGTGCTCGACTTCATGAACCGCCTGACCGACCTGCCGCGGCTGGTGGTGATCGACAACGTGAGCGTCTCGGCCGACCAGGTGGGACGCCTGTCGGTGAGCCTCCAGGCCCGCATGTTCACCCGGACGCTGCCGCCCGGCTTCGGCGGCGCGGCGACCACGACGACGACGGCGCCCGCTGGTGCGACCACCACGACGGTGGCGGGAGGTGCCACCACGACGACCGCCCCCGGCGGGGCGACCACCACCACGGTGGCGGGAAGCGTGACGACGACGACGAGGGCAGGAGCACAGCCATGACGGAGCCCATCGCGGCGGCCGGCGCGCCGAAGAGCCGGTTGCCGGTCCTCCTCGCCATCGGTGCCGCGGCCATCCTCGTGCTCCTTCTGGTGAACGTGCTCGGTGGCGGGGGCGGCGACGACGGCATCGACGACGCGCCCGCGCCGACGCCCACCACGGTGGCGTCGCCGACCACCTCCACCACGGCGCCGGGCGGCAGCCCGCCACCGGTGGAGACGTTCGAGGTCTTCACCACGAAGAACCCCTTCGTCCCCCTCAAGACGGTCGGTGGCGCCACCGGCGGCACTGCCACCGGAGGAACTGCCACGGGCGGCACGGGGACCGGAACCGGGACGGGGACCGGCACCGGCACCACCGGAGGGGCGTCGGGCGGCGGCACCGGCACCGGCGCGGGTGGGGCGACGACCGCCACCACCTCCCGGACCGGCGGTGCAACCGGCGGCACGGGATCGGTGGAACCCCGCCGCAGCGATCGGGTCGCGCTGGTCGACGTGTTCTCCGAGAACGGCCGGGTGGTCGCCAACGTGCGGGTCAACGACACAGTGCACAAGGTGTCCGAGGGCGAGACGTTCGCCGGCAACTACCGGGTGCTCTCCCTGTCGGTGGCCGACGATTGCGGCCGGTTCATGTTCGGCGACGACACCTTCCGACTGTGCCGGGGCGAGGCCACGCTCAAGTAGCCCGCCTCCGCTGACGACTCCGAAGGACGGCACCCCACGGGCCGTCCTTCGGCGCGTCCGGGCCGTCATCGGGACCAAAAACCGCTCAGTCGGCCCGTTCGGCATGCCGACATATCACCGAGATGACACTCCGGGCACGACGCGAGGCCGCCCCGGCGCGGGACGAGGGTTTCACCCTGGTGGAGATGGTGGTGACCGTCACGGTCATCGCCGTGCTCTTCCTCGCGGTCGCGGTCATGCTCGACTCCTCCCTCCGGGCGCTCGGTGCGGCCAAGGCAAGGGCGCGAGGGAACGACATCGCCACGCAGGGCATCGAGGACCTCCAGCGGTTCAGCTTCAACAACCTCGCTCTGTGCCATCCTCCCTCCGGTACCACGCCGGCCGGTCTGGAAACGTGGGTCACACTGCCCGTCTGCCCGACACCCGACGATCCCACCGAGCAGCAGGCGGCCTACGAGGATCCTTGCAACGAGCCGGCGGGCAACATCCCCCGACGCGAGTACACCTGCCGCCGCAACAACATCGACTACACGGTGAAGCGGTACATCGCCTGGGTCGACTCCGTCCGCACGACCAAGCGCCTGGCCGTCTTCGTCGAGTGGACCGACGCGGTCGGACGGCACCAGGTGTCGCAGCAGAGCTCCCTGCGTGCTCCGGACCAGTCGGCCATCACGGGCCTGGCCCCGCCGAAGTTCTCGAGCGCGTTGCCTCCCACGGTCACGTCGTCTGCGGCGCCGTCGCCGCAGAGCACCCTGAACGTCACGGTCAGCGCCACCAATGCCCTCGTGGGTGACCTGCGCTTCAGGGCCACCACGGAGAACCTCAGCCGCCCGGCGACAGCCCAGCTCACCACGCCGATCGGTGCACACGCCAAGAACCAGATCCTCGACATCGCCGTGTCCGCAGGCAACACATTCCCGAACTACAACGGCTTCCCGATCATCATCGAGAACGAGTCGTTCACCGTGGTGTCGGGTGCGGGCACGAACAACTGGCGGGTCTTGGCCGGTGGCACCGACCCCCACGGCGCCGGCCTCCAAGTGAAGTTCGTGGGCGACCAGGTGTTCGCCACCATGCACACCATCGGCTCGAACGACTACCCGCAGACCTCGACCGTCTCCTTGGTGGCCACCGACTGGACGGCCACATCGTGGGACGCCACGGTCACGGCGGCCGACGGCTTCCGGTTCGGCGCGGGCTCGCAGTACGTGTCGTTCGGCATCCTGCGTGCCGCCGACGGCAAGCGGACGGCGGCGTTCGCCCAGACACGCCTCGAGCTGTGCATGGAGGGCACAAGTTGCGCGGCAGTCGACCGGCCGACGATCCAGACGACAAGCGTCACGGCGCAACCTGCGGTCGGCTACGTCCCGCTCACCTCCGGCGGTGAGCTGGTCAACGACCTGACAGTGAAGGCCCGGACCGTCAACGTCTCGGACCTCGACACCGTGTCGGTGAACTTCCTGACGCAGGCCGGGTCGATCACGGTGACCCTCACGCCCGATCCCAGTGGGACCGCGTGCCCCGCCGGCACGAACACCACGCCCGGCGTGGCGTGCGACTGGATCGGGACGCTGTCGAAGGACCGGGGCTATCGGTTCTCCGCCGGTACGCAGAAGCTCTACTTCGCCGCCCTGCAAGTCCTCGACATGGATCCCGCGACCATCGACAACGGGTCGACGGCGTCGGCGGAGTCCGCAGCGCTGGAGTTCCGCCAGTGACGGCCCGGCTCCGCGACCGGCAGGACCGCGACGAGTCGGGCATCACGCTCGTCGAGGTCACCCTGACGATGCTGATCCTGTCGATCGTGCTCGTCATGGCGTTCGACTTCCTGGACCGCACCACGAACATCACGGTGAAGACCGAGACGCACGCGCGCACCGAGGACGACACCCAGCGCGTGCTGCGCACAGTGACCCAGCACATCCGCGGTGCCCTTCCGATCACGGGGACGTGCACGACAGCCGGCTACGCGACCACGTACGACAACTGCATCCGATTCACCGTGCCGCGAGGGGTGAGCGGCATCGGGAGCTGTGCTCGCAGCGAGTTCGTCATCGGCCTCGTGGGCACCGGGACAGAGAAGAAGCTGATGTACGACCGCCGGGACTTCACCGGCAGCACGTCGTGCACGGCGGGCCCGCTGTCCTCGCAGGTGCTGCTGCTCGACCGGGTCGTGAACACGTCGTTGCAGCCCCTCTTCACGTACTACGCAAGCGACGGCTCGCAGATCAACACGACATCGTCGGCCGCCTCGGTACCGAACGCGGCCACGGTGAACGTCAACGTCCGGGTGCGCTACCGGATGGGCTCCAACCCGATCGTCATGACAAGTTCCGCAGCATTGCGGAACAACATCACCAGGTAGGCAGGTGCGGCAGATGTTCCTCTGGATCTCTCGACGCAACGAGCAGGGCAGCATGGCGATCACCGTGTCGGTGGCGTTCATCGCCACCGCTCTCAGCGCAGCCCTTATGACGACGGTGTGGCGCGACATCCGCGTCTCGCGCCGCAGCGGCGACGCCGCCAACGCCCTCCAAGTGGCCGACGCCGGCCTCAACGACGCGGTCAAGTCGCTGAGCACGGCAGGCGGCGTCGTGGGGGCGTGCCCCGGCTACCCGACGCTGCCCGGCTTCGAGCGGACGGACACGATCGCAGGTGGGACGTACACATACTGTGCGGCCCGCGACCAGGACAGCATCGGGCGACCGGTGTGGCACATCGACGCCACGGGCGTCGATGCCACCGGTGTCAAGCGACGGCTGCGCAGCGACGCCGTGTCGACGCCCATGTTCCCGAACGCCATCAACGTCCTGGCCACGGGCAGCTTCTCCTCCGGCTTCAGCGTCGACAGCTACAAGGACGAGGTCGCTCGCTGTACGGGCAAGGGCAAGATCGGCACCAACAGCCCGGAGACGTTCTCGTTCGGCAACCAGGGCAACAACAGCTCGGAGAACTGCCGCAACACACCCAACGGCAATTGGCCGCACCCCCCGGACGGCTGCGTGGCCTACTCGCGGGACGGCACAAAGGGCTTCAACGCCAACGCCATCGGCAACGGTCAGTGCCCGCCCTCGAACACGACCAAGGAGTCGCCGGAGCTGCCGTTCCGCGTCGTCAACCAGGTCTCGCGCTACGACATCGGGGGCAGCGGCAACTTCGAGTGCACCACGCCCACACTCCAGGCGGGCAAGCACTACCTCTACACCTCGGTGACCCTGGGCGTCGGGTGCGGGTTCCCTGTCAACGGGCCGTTCCCCTCCATGACAGAGCCCACCGTCATCTACACGACCACGCTGACCATTGCCGGCGGCCAGGGCAACAGCAGCGGCGGCAACGCCAACCTGATCAACCCTCCGCCGAACTCGGCGACCGTGTGCGGGCCCACGCACACGAGCTCGCTGGCCAACCCGCACTACTGCCCCGGCTGGGCCGGTGCGCTGAAGATCATCGTGATGGGCGGCGACGTGACATTCAGCGGCAACCACTCCAAGTTCTGGGGCGTGATCGACGCCCCCGCCTCGGCCGTGAGCTGGAGCGGTGGCGGCGGCTCGCAGTACGAGATCTGGGGCGCCATGGTCGCCCAGAGCGTGTCCGGTGCCGTGCAGGCCAAGTGGCACTACGACGAGAACCTCGGGCAGCTGGTCAGCGGCGCCTTCTACGCCAGGAACTGGCGGGAGGAGCCCCTCAAGTAGCTCGGGTCGGGAACGCACCCGCCACTACCATGGCGGTGTGCTCCGTCTCCTGACCGCAGGCGAGTCCCACGGTCGCGCCTTGGTGGTGATCGTCGAGGGCCTCCCCGCGGGGCTGCCGATCACCGTCGAGCAGGTGCAGTCGGAGCTGGCCCGCCGTCGCCTCGGCTACGGACGGGGGCCGCGCATGCGCTTCGAGCAGGACGAGGTGACGCTGCTCGGCGGCGTCCGGCACGGGCGCACGCTGGGGTCCCCGGTGGCCATCCAGATCGGCAACACCGAATGGCCCAAGTGGGAGCAGGAGATGTCCCCTGCACCGGGCACGACCGAGAAGCCGCTGACCCAGCCCCGGCCCGGCCACGCCGACCTCGCGGGCATGCAGAAGTACGGCTTCGCCGACGCGCGCGACGTGCTCGAGCGGGCCTCGGCGCGCGAGACGGCGGCTCGGGTGGCGGCAGGCACGTGCGCCAAGGCGCTGCTGGCGCGGCTGGGCGTGGAGATCCTGAGCCACGTCGTGCAGCTCGGCGCGGTGGTGAGCAAGTCCACGGCCCGGCCCGGCCCGGCCGACCTCGCCCGCATCGACGAGTCGCCCGTGCGGTGCTTCGACGCCGAGGCGGAGGCGGCCATGGTGGCCGAGGTGAAGGCAGCGGCCAAGGACGGCGACTCGTTGGGAGGCGCCGCCGAGGTGCTGGCCTACGGCGTGCCCGTGGGCCTCGGCAGCCACGTGCACTGGGACCGCAAGCTCGACGGCCTCCTGGCCCAGGCGCTGATGAGCATCCAGGCGGTGAAGGCCGTCGAGCTGGGCGAGGGCCTCGACGTGGCGGGTCGTCGGGGTTCGGAGGCGCACGACCCGATCAGCTGGGAGGCGCCGCCGGGCGAGTACCGGCGCGACTCCGACCTGGCGGGTGGCACCGAGGGCGGCATCTCCACCGGCGCGCTGTTGGTGGCCCGTGCGTACATGAAGCCGCTTGCCACGCTGAACCGGCCCGTGCTCAAGACCGTCGACGTGCGCACCAAGGAGGAGACGGTCTCCTTCAAGGAGCGCACCGACGTGACGGCCGTGCCTGCCATGGGGGTGGTGGCCGAGACGATGGTGGCGCTGGTGCTGGCGGGCGAGGCGCTGCGGAAGTTCGGCGGCGACTCCGTCGAGGAGTTCGAGCGCAACCACCGCGCCTATGTCGAGTCGCTTGCCTGAGCGCGTGCTTCTCGTCGGCATGATGGGGGCGGGGAAGACGACGGTGGGTCGTGCGCTCGCCGAGCGCCTCGGCTACCCGTACCTCGACAGCGACGAGCAGGTGGAGCGCAACACCGGCCGCACCGTGCCGGAGATCTTCGAGGCCGACGGCGAGGCCGCCTTCCGCGCCGAGGAGAAGCGAGCGCTGGCCGAGGCGACGACGTCCGAGGGGCCTGTCGTCGTGTCGGTGGCGGGCGGTGCCGTCCTCGACCCCGACAACCGCCGCCGCCTGCGGGAGGCGGGCACCGTCGTCTGGCTCCGGGCGGAGGTCTCGACGCTCGCGACGCGGGTGGGCACCGGCGCGGGCCGCCCGCTGCTGTCCGACGACCCGGAGCAGGCATTGCAGCGCCTCGACGCCGAGCGGAGGCCGATCTACGAGGAGCTGGCCGACGTGGTGGTCGACGTCGACGGCATCACGCCGCACGAAGCGGTCGAGCGGGTCATGGCGGCCCTGAAGTGATCACCGTCCCGGTGGCGCTGGGCGACCGTTCCTACGACGTGCTGGTCGGCGCGGGCGCCCGGCACCGCCTCTTGGAGGTGCTGCCCACGGGCGTGCAACGCGCCGCCATCGTCACGCAGGAGGGCATCCCCGTCGCCGTCGACCCGGGCGTGCCGTGCCGCACGTTCCTGATGGGCGACGGCGAGGACGCCAAGTGCATGGAGACCGTGGAGGAGCTGTGCCGCGACTTCGCCCGGTGGGGACTGACGCGGGCCGATGTGGTGGTGGCGGTGGGGGGCGGCGTCGTCACCGACACGGCGGGCTTGGCGGCGGCTGTGTACCACCGGGGCGTGGCGGTGGTGCACGTGGCCACCTCGTTGCTGGCGCAGGTCGACGCCGCCATCGGCGGCAAGACCGGTGTGAACCTGCCCGAGGGCAAGAACCTCGTGGGTGCCTTCTGGCAGCCTGCCGCCGTGCTGTGCGACACCGAGACCCTCGCCACCCTGCCCCCCCGCGAGTACTTGAGCGGCTGCGGGGAGATGGCCAAGTACCACTTCCTCGGTGGGGAGCGACTCGAGGACATGGCGCTCGACGAGCGGGTGGCCGCCTGCGTGCGCATCAAGGCCGAGGTGGTGGCGAGCGACGAGCGCGAGTCGGGCCGTCGGGCCGTCCTCAACTACGGCCACACCCTCGCCCACGCGCTGGAGACGGCGGGCCACTACGACCTGCGCCACGGCGAGGCGGTCGGCATCGGCCTGCTGTTCGCCGCCCACCTGGCCCGGCGCCTCGGGCGGATCGACGACGAGGAGGTCGAGCGCCACTACCGCGTGGTGCGCGGCTACGGGCTGCCCGACGCCCTGCCCGCCGACGCCGACCCCGAGAAGCTGCTCGAGCTCATGGGCCGCGACAAGAAGGCGGTGCGAGGCCTCACGTTCGCGCTCGACGGCCCCGAAGGTGTCGCCGTCGTCGGCGGCGTGGTGCCCGCCGACGTGCTGGCCACCCTGGAGGAGATGCCGCGATGATCCCGGCCACTTCCGGTTCTGGTGGGGGAAATCGACCGCCGGCGGTC
>DATAAM010000165.1:0-1634 GCA_036260075.1 Acidimicrobiales bacterium | reverse complement strand
AGCTCGGCCTCCAGCACCGCCTTGGCGTACTGCTCCACCCGCTGCGGGGTGAGCGAGGCGGCCGATACGACGCCCGCGTCCTTGATCTCGCGGATGCGCTGGGTGACCAGCTCGGGCTTGATGGGCTCCGCGTAGATCTGCTGCATGCGGGCCGTGGCCTTGTCGTTGTCGAGCTTGGCGATCTCCTCGAACAGCGGCTCGGGGTCGTCGTAGCGGGTCCAGAGGCCTTCGAGGTTGAGGACGCCGACGCCGCCCAGCCGCCCGACCTCGATGGCGGTGGCCGGGCTGGTGACGCCGTCCATGGCGGCCGCCATGAGCGGCAGGCCGAACCTGTAGGCGTCGATCTCCCAGGAGATGTCGACGTCTTCGGGGTCTCTCGTCCGCCGACTGGGGACGATGGCGATGTCGTCGAACCCGTACGCCCGCCGCCCCGACTTGCCGATGCCGATCTCGACTTCAGCCACTCGCTGCTTCCCTCCGTGCCCGAAAAGTAGATTCTACTGCGGAGGACAGACGTGCCCGTGCACCCGCTCACGCCCGATCGATGGGCCCATCTCGAGGCGCTGTTCGGGGCCAACGGCGCCTGCGGCGGCTGCTGGTGCATGTGGTGGCGCGTGACCGCCAAGGAGTTCGAAGCGGGCAGCGCGGCCAACCGTGAACGCATGCAGGCGATCGTCGCCGACGGCGACCGGCCGCCCGGCCTCCTGGCCTACGAGGACGGTCGCCCGGTCGGCTGGGTGACCGTGGCGCCTCGGGAGGAGTTCGGGCGCATCGAGCGCTCCCGCGACCTGGCCCTGCTCGACGGGCCGGTGTGGTCGGTGCCCTGCTTCTACGTGGCGGCCGGGCAACGGGGGCGCGGCGTGGCTTCGACGCTGCTCGATGCCGTCGTGCGCTTCGCCGCCCGGCACGGCGCCAGGACAGTGGAGGGCTACGCCGTCGACCCCACTCGGCGTCGGTTCACCAACAGCGAGGCCTACACCGGCACGGTCTCGCTGTTCGAGGCGGCGGGCTTCACACCGGCGGCGCAACGCACGCCGTCGAGCCGCATCGTCATGCGGCGCGACGTCAGCACGGCTCGGCGCCGGGCACGCTGAGCGGCCGCTCGCCCGCGGCCAATCGCCGCGCCACCTCGTCGACCACCTCGCCGCTCCGGCGCCACCCGACGACCTTCCAGCGAAAGCAGCCCGAGCCTGTGGCAGGCGTGGCCTCCACCACCCACGGCCGCCGCAGGACGATGCGAGCCATCGCACCGGCTGCCGCCAACAGGAGGACCAGCGCCACCTCGAACAGCGTGATCAGCACGGGCACCACGAAGATCACGAAGAGCACGGCGAGGACGACCCCGGCGACGATGGCGACGACGGCACCGACCGTGTCGTCCAAGCAGCCGCTCGGGTCGACGAGGTTGAGGTCGGTGGAGTCGGCTCTCGGCCGCCGCCACCTCGGCCGCCACGGCAGCCACACCCGACGCACGTACCAGCGGTTGCCGTCGGGCGAGGAAACCGTGAGACCCATGGCAACCCCGACGCTACCGTCGCCTCCGTGCGCGGCCTCGGGACGGTGGTCAACGTCGTCGCCATCGTGGGCGGCACGCTGCTCGGCCTGGCCGTCGGCTCCCGCATCCCCGAGCGGGT
>DATAAM010000164.1:0-27631 GCA_036260075.1 Acidimicrobiales bacterium | reverse complement strand
CCGGCGGCGTACGGCCCGTCGGGCACGGCCCAGGCCCAGCCGCCCGGCCCGGGGTTCCCGAGGCAGGCGCCGTCGGTATAGACGATGCGCACGTGGTCAGCATGCCTGTCGGCAGGCGCGAGGATGGTGACGTGATCTTCGACGGCTTCTCCCACCAGTTGCCGGACATCGACCCGCAGGTCACGACCGAGTGGATCGACTCCTTCGATGCCGTCGTCGACGCCCAGGGGAAGTCGCGCGCCCGCTTCCTCCTGCTGAAGCTGCTCGAACGGGCACTGGAGCTCCAGGTCGGGTTCCCTGCCACCGTCTCCACCCCGTACATCAACACGATCCCGCCCGAGGCGGAGCCGTGGTTCCCGGGCGACGAGCACATCGAGCGCCGCATCCGTGCGTTCATCCGCTGGAACGCGGCGGTGATGGTGACCCGGGCCAACACCCGATCGGAGGGGATCGGCGGCCACCTGGCCACCTACGCCTCGTCGGCCTCGCTCTACGAGGTGGGCTTCAACCACTTCTTCCGCGGCAAGGACGACGGCCTGGCCGGCGACCAGGTGTTCTTCCAGGGGCACGCGGCGCCGGGCATCTACGCGCGGGCCTTCCTCGAAGGACGGCTCGACGAGGCGCAGCTCGACAACTTCCGCATGGAGCTGGGCGGCAAGGGCCTGTCGTCGTACCCGCACCCGCGGCTCATGCCCGACTTCTGGGAGTTCCCGACGGTGTCGATGGGCCTCGGCCCCATCAACGCCATCTACCAGGCCCGCTTCAACCGCTACCTGCTGCACCGGCGCATCGCCGACACGTCCCGGTCGAAGGTGTGGTGCTTCGTGGGCGACGGCGAGACCGACGAGCCCGAGTCACTGGGCGCGCTGTCGCTGGCGGCACGGGAGTGCCTCGACAACCTGGTGTTCGTCGTCAACTGCAACCTCCAGCGGCTCGACGGGCCCGTGCGCGGCAACGGGAAGATCATCCAGGAGCTCGAGGCCGTGTTCCGGGGCGCCGGGTGGAACGTCGTCAAGGTCGTCTGGGGCTCGAAGTGGGACGAGCTGCTCGCCCGCGACACCGACGGCGTGCTGCTCAACAAGATGAACACAACCGTCGACGGCGAGTTCCAGAAGTACTCGGTCGAGTCGGGCTCCTACATCCGCGAGCATTTCTTCGGACCCGATCCGCGGCTGCGCAAGATGGTCGAGCACCTCACCGACGACGACCTGCGCAACCTGCCCCGGGGCGGGCACGACTACCGCAAGCTCTACGCCGCCTACAAGGCGGCGGTGGAGCACACAGGCTCGCCCACGGTGATCCTGGCCAAGACGATCAAGGGCTGGACCCTGGGCCCGGAGATCGAGGCGCGCAACGCCACCCACCAGATCAAGAAGATGAACAAGCAGCAGCTGCGGGTCCTGCGCGACCGCCTCTACCTCCACGACGAGATTGCCGAGTCGGCCCTCGACGAGGACATGCCGCCGTACTTCCGCCCGTCCGAGGGTTCGGTGGAGTACCAGTACCTCATGGAGCGACGGCGGGCGCTCGACGGACCGCTGCCTCGGCGCACGTTCAAGCACAAGGCACTGCCCGAGCCCGAGGCGGGCACGTTCGCCGAGCTCCTCGGCGGGTCGAAGGGCCAGGCGGTGTCGACCACCATGGGGTTCGCCCGCCTGCTGCGCAACCTCCTGCGCGACAAGGGCATCGGGCCGCGCGTGGTGCCGATCATCCCCGACGAGGGGCGCACGTTCGGGCTCGACGCGCTGTTCAAGGAGGTGAAGATCTACGCCTCCGGCGGCCAGCTGTACGAGCCGGTCGACGCCGACCTGCTGCTGTCCTACAGCGAGAGCCAGCAGGGGCAGATCCTCGAGGAGGGCATCACCGAGGCCGGGTCGATGGCGTCGTTCACGGCGGCGGGCACGGCCTACGCCACGTGGTCGGAGCCCATGATCCCCTTCTACGTCTTCTATTCGATGTTCGGCTTCCAGCGCACCGGCGACCTCATCTGGGCCTTCGGCGACATCCGCGGGCGTGGGTTCCTCCTCGGGGCCACCGCGGGCCGCACCACGCTCAACGGCGAGGGGCTGCAGCACGAGGACGGGCACTCGCTGGTGTTGGCGTCGACGGTGCCCAACGTCGCCGCCTACGACCCGGCGTTCGCCTACGAGGTGGCGGTGATCGTGCGCGACGGCCTGCGCCGCATGTACGGACCGACACCGCAGGACGTCTTCTACTACCTCACGCTGTACAACGAGAACTACCCGATGCCGCCGATGCCCGAAGGCGTCGAGGACGGTGTGGTGCGGGGCCTCTACCGGTTCGCCGCCGCCCCCGAGGGGCCGTCGCGGCGGGCCACGATCCTGTTCAGCGGCACGGCGTTCGGCGCCGCCGCCGAGGCCCAGCGCCTGCTGGCCGACGACTGGGACGTCGCCGCCTCACTGTGGAGCGCGACGTCGTACAAGGGGCTGCGCGAGGAAGCGCTGTCCGTCGAGCGCGACAACCGCCTGCATCCGAGCCGCCCGGCCCGGGTGCCGTTCGTGACCGAGGCCTTGGCGGAGGCGGAGGGACCGATCGTCGCCGTCACCGACTTCATGAAGTCGGTGCCCGACCAGGTGGCCCGCTGGGTGCCGGGCCACTTCACGCCGTTGGGCACCGACGGCTACGGGCGCTCCGACACCCGCGACGCGCTGCGCCGCCACTTCGAGGTCGACGCCGCCCACGTGGTGGTGGCCG
Source organism: Acidimicrobiales bacterium (assembly GCA_036260075.1). Classification (GTDB taxonomy): domain Bacteria; phylum Actinomycetota; class Acidimicrobiia; order Acidimicrobiales; family JAHWLA01; genus DATAAM01. The sequence continues at coordinate 24,916 of DATAAM010000164.1, read as the reverse complement.
TGCTCAAGGCGCTGGCCGACACCGGCGAGGGCAAGGCCGAGCAGGTGGCCGACGCCATCGCCCGCTACGGCATCGACGCCGAGGCCCCGGACCCCCGCACCGCCTGACCGCCTCCGCGGCGCTTTTCTCCGCAAATGCGGGCGTGGGGCGCCGGATCTGCGAACAAAACGCGTGGAGGCGGCGGTGGGGTCAGGCGCCGACGGCGTGGAAGCCGCCGTCGACGTGCACGAGCTCGCCCGTGGTGGCGGGGAACCAGTCGCTGAGCAGGGCCACGCAGGCCTTGGCGGTGGGCTCGGGATCGGACACGTCCCAGCCCAACGGCGCCCGGGCCGTCCACACGTCCTCGAACGACGAGAACCCGGGGATGCCCCGCGCCGCCACCGTGCGCAGCGGGCCTGCCGCCACCAGGTTCACGCGCACGCCGAACTGCCCCAGGTCGCGGGCGAGGTACCGGGCCGTCGACTCCAGCGCCGCCTTGGCCACCCCCATCCAGTCGTAGAGCGGCCACGCCTGGGTGGCGTCGAAGTCGAGCGCCACCACCGAGCCGCCGCCTGCCGCCTTCATGAGCGGCAGGCACGCCTCGGCCAGCGACTTGAGCGAGTAGGCGGAGACGTGCAGCGCGGTCGAGACGTCCTCCCACCCCGCGGACATGAACTTCCCGCCCAGGCACGTCTCGGGCGCGAACCCGATGGCGTGGAGGACGCCGTCGACGCGGCCCCACCGCCCCTCCAGCTCGGCCGTCAAGGCCGCCAGGTGCTCGGGGTCGGTGACGTCGAGCTCGAGCACGTCGGGCTCCGTCGGGAGTCGCCGCGCCACCCGCTTCGTCAGCGACATGGCCCGCCCGAACGACGTCAGGACGATCTCGGCGCCCTGCTCCTGGGCCAGCCGGGCCACGGAGAACGCGATCGACGAGTCGGTGAGCACGCCGGTCACCACCAACCGCTTGTCCTTCAGCAACACGGCACTCCTCCTACAAGGGGCTGTTCGAGTGTCGGCGGCGGGGGAGCCGCTCGCGCTTGGTGCGCAGGCCGCGCAGGGCGAGCGCCACCTCCCGCCGGGTGTGGCGGGGCTCGATGACGTCGTCCACGAATCCGCGCTTGGCCGCGATCTCGGGGGTGCAGTGACGGGCGGCGTAGTCGGCCTCCAGCGCCGTCCGCTCGGCGGGGTCGGCGACCCGCTTGCCGTGCAGGATCTGCACCGCGCCGGGCGCGCCCATCACCGCCAGCTCGGCGCCGGGCCAGGCGAAGCAGGCGTCGTTCCCCATGCCCTTCGAGTCCATCACGATGTAGGCACCGCCGTACGCCTTGCGCAGCACCACGCACACACGCGGGACCGTGGCCGCCGCGTACGCGTGCACGAGCTCGGCGCCGTGCCGGATCATCCCTCGCCACTCGATGTCCTTGCCCGGCTGGAACCCCGGGGTGTCCACGAACGTGACGATCGGGAGGCTGAACGCGTCGCACAGCTGCACGAAGCGGGCCGCCTTCTTCGACGCCTCGATGTCGAGGGTGCCCGCCAGCACCGACGGCTGGTTGGCCACCACCCCCACCGGCCGCCCCTCGACCGTGGCCCAAGCGGTCACCACGTTCGCGGCGTAGCGGGCCCGCAGCTCCAGGAGGTGCCCGTCGTCCACCACGTCCCGCAGCACGTGGCGCACGTCGTACGACGAGGTCGCCTCGGCGGGCACCACCTCCGCGAGCGACGGGCAGTCGCGATCGGCCGGGTCCTCGGTCCAGTGCAGCGGCGGATCCTCCAGGCAGTTCGAGGGCAGGTAGGAGAGCGCGTCCGCCGCCATGTGCAGCGCCGACTCCTCGTCGTCGGCCACGAGCGCGGCCACGCCGCTTCGCGCCGCGTGCACCCCCGCCCCGCCCAGCGCCTCGTGGGTGACCTCGACGCCGGTGAGCTGGCGCACGGCCCTCGGGCCGCTCACCCAGGCGGCGGCGTGCGCCGTCATGACCACGACGTCCGCCATGCCCAGCAGCAGCGCGGGTCCGGAGACGCACGGCCCCACGACCACCAGCACGACCGGCACGGTGCCCGACGCCCGCGAGAGCGCCCGTGCCAGCCGGCCCCACGCGTGCAAGGAGGCCACGCCCTCACCGACGTCGGCGCCGCTCGTCGACAGCACGCCCACCACGGGCACGCCGGAGTCGACGGCGGTGTCGACCAACCGCGAGAGCACGTCACCCTCCACCGGGCCGATCGACCCGCGGTGCGGCCCGCCCTCGAGGCGGAACCAGGCGACGGTGCGACCCTCCCACTCCCGCAGCTCGGCGGTGGCAGTGCCCTCCCGGCGGGCGGCGACGGCGAGCAGTCGGGTCAGGAGGGCAGCCCCAGGACCAGCGTGGCGTTGTGCCCGCCGAAGCCGAACGAGTTCGACAGGACGGGCTTGGGCGCCACCTCGCGCGCCTCACCCGCCACCACGTCGAGGGCGATCTCGGGATCGGTTGTCTCGTGGTTGGCGGTGGGCGGCACCAACCCGTGCTTGAGCGACAGCAGGGCGGCCACCGCCTCTGTGGCGCCCGCGGCGCCGACCAGGTGGCCGGTCACGCCCTTCACCGACGTCACCGGCGGCACCGCGCCGGAGAACACCTTGTTCAGCGCGGCCGCTTCGGCGGCGTCGTTGAGCGGGGTGGACGTGCCGTGGGCGTTGACGTGGCCGATGTCCTCGGGACGGAGGCCCGCGTCCTCCAACGCCAGCTCCATGCACGCGATGGCCCCGCCGCCACCGGGCGCCGGTGCGGTGATGTGGTAGGCGTCGGCGTTGCGGCCGTAGCCCAGGATCTCTCCGTGGATGCGGGCGCCGCGCGCCACCGCGTGCTCCAGGCGTTCGAGCACGAGGAAGGCGGCTCCCTCGCCCATGACGAAGCCGTCACGTCCCACGTCGAACGGGCGTGACGCCACGCCGGGGTCGTCGCGGCGGCTCGTCAGCGCGCCCATGCGGGCGAACGCGGCGATCGCCACCGGCACGAGGGCCGCCTCGGTGCCGCCTGCCAGCACCACGTCGGAGGAGCCGTCCCGCACGAGCCGGTACCCCTCGCCGACGGCGTGCCCGCCCGCCGCGCACGCGGTGGCGATGCACAGGTTCGGCCCGGTCCACCCGTTGCGCATGGCGACCAGCCCGGCCGTGGCGTTCGGCATCATCATCGGCACGAGGAACGGGCTCACGCGCATGGCGCCGCGGTCGAACATCACCCGCTCCTCTTCCGACTGCGTGGTCAGTCCGCCCACGCCGGTGCCCGCCACCACTGCGCACCGGGACGGGTCGGCGGCCACGTCGCCCGCGTCGGCGAGCGCGTCGGCGGCGGCGGCCACGCCCAGTTGGGCCACGCGGTCCGCCCGCCGCGCCTCCTTGGGGCCGAGGTAGGCGACGGGGTCGAAGTCGCGCACCTCGCACCCGAAGGTGACGGGCAGGTCGGTGCCCTGCAGCCGCTCGATCTGCCCGACGGTGGATCTCCCTTCGAGCAGCCGGGCCCAGAAGGAGTCGAGGTCGCAGCCGGCGGGCGTCTTCACGCCCATGCCGGTGACGACCACTCGATGCCGCGTCATGTGCGCGCCGCGACCTTGGCCAGCACGACGTCGATCGCCTGGCCCACGGTCGTGATGTCGCCCAGCTCCTCCTCGGGGATGGCGATGTCCAGGCGCTCCTCCAGCGCCATGACCACTTCCACCAGGTCGAGGCTGTCCGCTCCCAGGTCGTCCTTGAACGAGGCGCCCTCGTTCACGGCGTCGCCTTCGACGCCGAGGATCTCGACGGCGACCTCGCGGATGGTGCCCAGCACGTCGTTGCGGTTCATCGGTTGGTGCTCTCCTTGTTGTTCTCGACTCTTGCGATCAGTGGCCCATGCCGAGGCCGCCGTCCACAGGGACGACGGCACCGGTCACGTACGCGGCGGCGTCGCTGCAGAGGAAGGCGATGACGGCCGCCACCTCCTCGGGCGTGCCCAGCCGGCCGACGGGCACCTGCCGGGCCAGGTCCTCGACCCGCGCCTCCGGGAGGGCGTCGAGCATCGCCGTGGCGATGGGGCCGGGTGCCACGACGTTGCACGTCACGCCCCGGCTGGCCAGCTCGCGCGCCACCGAGCGGGTGAGGCCGACGAGGCCCGCCTTGGCGGCGGCGTAGTTGGCCTGCCCGGCCGAGCCGAGCAACCCCGCCACCGAGCCCACGTTCACGATGCGGCCCGTGCGCGCTCGCACCATCCCGGGCAGCGCCCGTCGTATGGCATGGAAGGCGCCGTCGAGGTTGGTGCGGAGCACCTCCTGCCATTGCTGGTCGGGCATGCGCAGGAGCAGGCCGTCGTGGGTGACGCCTGCGTTGTTCACGAGCACCCCGACCGGCCCGAGGTCTGCTTCGACCGCACTGAAGGCGGCGTCGACCGAGCCGGGGTCGGCCACGTCGACCTGCACGGGCGCCGCCCGCCCGCCGCGCTCCTCGATCTCGGCCGCCGTCTTGCCCGCGCCCTGCTCGTCCCTCGACCAGCCGACGGCCACCACGTGGCCCGCCTCGGCCAACGCGAGCGCGGTGGCGCGCCCGATGCCGCGGGACCCGCCGGTGACGAAGGCGACCGTCATGCCGCCCCCCACCGCAGCGTGGCGCTGGCGTAGGTCATGCCCGCCCCGAATCCGGACATGAGCACGACGTCGCCCGCGGACAGCCGGCCTGCGGTCACGGCCTCGTGCAGCGCGATCGGGATCGAGGCGGCCGAGGTGTTCCCGTACCGCTCGATGTTCACCACCACGCGCTCCATGGGGATCCCGAGCCGCTCGGCGGCAGCCTGGATGATGCGGATGTTGGCCTGGTGCGGCACGAACAGCCCGACGTCCTCGGCGGCCAGCCCGGCGCGGGCGAGCGCGGCCGCCGCCGACTCCACCACCACGCGCACCGCCCGCCGGAACACCTCCGGCCCGTCCATCTGGAGGAATCCGGCCTCGGGAGGTATCTGCAACAGGTCGGCGGCGGCGCCGTCGCAGCCCACGTGCCAGGAGAGCAGCCCGCCCGGCTGGTCGCTCCGCGACACGACGCAGGCGCCTGCGCCGTCGCCGAAGAGCACGGCCGTGCCTCGATCGTCGGGGTCGATGATCCGGCTGAGGGTCTCGGCCCCCACCACCACGACGTGCTCGGCCCGCCCGGTCTCGACGATCGACGCTGCGAACCCGAGCGCGTACACGAACCCGGCGCAGGCGGCGCCGAGGTCGAGCGCCCCGCACCGCAGCCCAAGGGCGTCCTGCACGCGAGCCGACGTGTGGGGGAGCTGCTGGTCGGGGGTGCAGGTGGCGAGCACGAGGAGGTCGATGTCGTCCGGGGTCAGCCCGGCGTCCTTGATGGCGGCGCCCCCGGCCGCGGTGGCGAGGGAGGCGGTCGTGTCGTCGGGCCCGGCGATGCGCCGCTCGCGGATGCCGGTGCGCTCCACGATCCAGCGGTCCGTGGTGTCGACGCGGGCCTCGAGGTCGGCGTTGGTCAGGCGCCGGGAGGGCAACGCGCACCCGAGGCCGGTGACGGTCGCCGTCACAGCGCGCGGAGCCAGGCGACCGGCTGTCCTTCGCGGACGCGTTCGCCCGGGGCTGCCAACATGCCCATGAGGAAGCCGCGGAACGCGGAACGCACCGGGACCTGCTCGCCGCCCACCGAGACGGTGCCGACGGGCTGGCCCTCGTCCACCAACTCGCCCTCGGCCGTCACCGTCTCGGGCGGGAGCGGCTGGAAGACGCCCACGGCCGGGGCCACGATGACCCGTTCGGGGACGCGCAGCTCTTCACCCGGTGCCAGCACTGCCGTCATCGATCGACCTCCACCGGCACGCCCGCGTCGGCGGGCGTGCTCACGTTGCGAACGGGTACGTCGGGGGTCGTCCGCCGGGCCATGCCGGCCAACGTCGTCCCCGGTCCCACCTCGATCAGCGAGTCGACGCCGAGGTGGGCCATGGTCTCCAGCGACTGCCGCCACCGGACGGGTTGCACCAGGTGGTCGGCCAGGCGGTCGGCCCAGTCGGCGTCCTGGTGCGGGGCGGCGTCACCGTTGCCCACCACCGGCGCGCTGGGCGGCGCCATCGCCATGCCTTCGAGCGTGGGGCGAAGCGCCTGGCGGGCGTCGTCCATCAGCGGCGTGTGGAAGGCGCCACCCACCCGCAGGACCATCACCTTGCGGGCGCCCGCCGCCTTGGCTGCCTCGATGCCCGCGTCGAGCCCTTCGGCCGTCCCGGCGATGACCACCTGCCCCGGCGCGTTGTCGTTGGCCATGAAGCAGGAGCCCGGCGCCGCTGCGCAGGCGGCGTCCACCTGGGCCTCGGTGGCGCCCAGGAGGGCGGCCATGCCACCCGGCCGGCGGTCGGCGGCCGCCTGCGTGGCGTCGGCTCGGGCCAAGGCGAAGCGCAGGCCGTCGTCGAGAGACAGCACGCCGGAGGCGATGAGCGCGGTCAACTGGCCGAGCGAGTGGCCCGCAAAGGCCGTGACATCCGGCACCTCGGGGCGCAGGGCCTCCCACGCCAGGAGGGAGGCGAGCAGCACGGCGAGCTGCGCGTCGCGGGTGCGCTTGGGCGCATCGCCCAGCAGCACGTCGCCGACCGGTTGGCCCAGCACGTCCTCGGCCCGGCCGACGACGGCGTCCCACGCCGCGTGGGCGCGCCACGGAAGGCCCATGCCCTCGTGCTGCGCGCCTTGTCCGGGGAACACGATCCCCACGCCCATGTGGTAGGCCCTTTCTCCGCGAATCGGAGCATCCGACCGCGGCTGCCCCCAGATCGTTACACAGAATCATCGAATGTTTCGACAAATCCGTATTACGATTGGGAGACAATGTCGAAGTACCGGGTCGAGGAGCTGGCGGCGGTGGCAGGCGTGAGCGTCGAGGCCTTGCGCTCGTACCAGTCGAAGGGGCTCCTCCCGCCGCCCCGGCACGAGGGCCGGGTGGCGCTCTACGGCGACCAGCACGTGGAGCGCCTGCGCCTGATCCGCGACCTGAAGACACGGGGCCACTCGCTGCGGGCCATCGCCTCGCTGCTCGAGCAGGGCCCCACCGGCGATCCGCGCCGGCCGTTTGCCGACGCGGTGATCGCCACCGAGCACGAGACGCTCACCCTGGCCGAGCTCTCCGAGCGCACCGGTGTGCCGCCTGCGCTCCTGCGGTCGCTGGAGGGGTCGGGGATCCTCCAGCCCCACAAGACGGGCGAGGAGCGCCGCTACACGCCCGAGGACGTGCGGGCCGTGCGCATGGTGCTGACGCTCCTGGGCAGCGGCGTCCCCATCGAGGAGTTCGTGCGGGTGGCGCGAGTGCAGCTCGAAGCGGCCGACGAGCTTGCCCAGGACACGGTCGAGCTCTTCCTCCAGTACGTCCGCGAGCCGCTGCTGGCCTCGGGCATGCCCAAGCGCGAAGAGGCCGAGCGAATGGTCGCCGCCTTCCGGCTGACCATCCAGGCCGCCACCGAGCTCATCAGCTACACGTTCCAGCGCACCCTGCTCAGAGCGCTGCAACAGGAGCTCGACCGCACCGGCTCGCGCTCGGAGCGGGCCGCGCTGCGCAAGGTCGTGGAGCGCCGGCTGCAACTGGCCACACCGGCGTGACGAACCCGGTCAACCTGCTCCCGCACCGGCCGCCGTTCCGGTTCGTCGACGTGGTCGACGAGGTGGTGCCGGGCGAGCGGGTGGTCGCCCGCTACACGGTGACGGGCGAGGAGGCGTTCCTGGCGGGGCACTTCCCGGGGAACCCGGTCTTCCCCGGCGTCATCCAGCTGGAGGCGCTGGCCCAGGCCGGCGCGGTGGCCGTGCTCTCCGACCTGCGGTACACAGGCGCGCTCCCGCTCTTCGGCGGGGTGGAGAAGGTGCGCTTCCGGCGCATCGTGCGGCCGGGCGACGAGCTGCTCCTCGAGGTCGACGTCGAACGGCTGAGCGCCCGGGGCGGGTGGGCCCGCGGCCGGGCCAGCGTCGACGGCGCCACCTCGTGCGAGGGCCGGGTCTTCTTCGCACTGGGCTGAGCGCGAGAATCCCCGTCGTGCCTGCCACCCTCGCGCTCTCCGGCGACCCCGAGGCCGACCGGCTCCTGTCGAAGGACCCGTTGGCGTTGCTCGTCGGAATGGTGCTCGACCAGCAGGTGCCGCTCGAGTGGGCGTTCGCCGCACCGCTCCGGCTGCGGGAGCGGCTGGGCGGCCGGCTCGACGCCGCCGACATCGCCGGGCGCGACCCCGGGGAGCTGGCCGAGGTGTTCGCGGCGCGCCCCGCCCTGCACCGCTTTCCCGGCTCGAACGCCAAGCGGGTGCAGGAGCTGTGCCGCATCCTCGTCGACGAGTACGGCGGGCGGGCCGACCGTGTGTGGAAGACGGCGAAGACCGGCGAGGAGCTGCTGCGGCGGGTGAAGCGTCTGCCCGGCTTCGGCGAGCAGAAGGCCCGCATCTTCGTGGCCCTGCTCGGCAAGCAGCTCGGCGTGCAGCCCCCCGGCTGGCGAGAGGCGGCCGGTCCCTACGGCGCCGACGGCACCCACATGTCGGTGGCCGACATCACGGGCCCCGAGAGCCTGGCGCGCGTGCGCGAGTGCAAGCAGGCGAAGAAGGCCCGAGCGGCGAAGGGCTGACGCTCGTGCGGGGCGAGCACGAGGGCGACGAGCTTGAGATCGTCGACCTCGAGGACGCCCTTCCTCCGCAATCGGGGCCATCGGCGGGCTTCCGGGTCGCGGGCTGGGCCGGCCGCCACCGGCGAGGGTTGCTGGTGGCGGCCGTGCTGTGCGCCGCCGTGGGCACCACCCACGCCCTGCTCGTCGTCCGCGGCGTGCGGGCGCTGGAGCGCCAGGTCCGGGCCGCCGTGGTGCTCCGGGCGCAGTACGACGACTTCGTCGCTGAGCTCCGCCGCCGGGAGTCCACCGGTTACCGCCTCGTCGGTGCCGCTGCCCACGACACGCGCGTCGCGGCCATCAGCCGGGACTACGCCGAGCGACTGGGTCGACTGGTCGATCGAGCCGAGCGCGTGTTCGCCGTCGAGCCCGGCCTGCGGCGGGTGCGACGCGACACCGTGGCCCTGCTGCGCCAGGAGCTGCGCAGCGCCCGCCTGGCGGGCGCCCGGTGGTTCTCGGCCCAGGGCGTGTTCTCCGCCGCCCAGGGGATCGACGACGACCTGCGTCGACGGGGCCTCGATCCGGGCGGTCCGCCGCGCCCGCCTCCGCTGTCGGCCCCTCGGCAGGCCGTTCCCCTGCTGGACGAACCGACGGGCAGTCGACTGTTCACGTCGACCCACGAGGGCCTGCTGGAGGTCGACATCGACACCGGCGTGGTGCGCAGCATCGGAGCAGACCCGTTCCCGATCGGCCAGTGGGCGGTGGCGGACGGCTTCGTCGGCACGACAGTGCTCGGCGAGGGGCTGATCGTGCCGTTCGGCTCCTCGGGCCGCGGCCACTCGGTGGGGCGCTACGACGAGGTGGTCGCCGACACCGACGACACCGGGCTGGTGTGGTTCGTGACACGGCCGTCCGACCCCGGGGACACGCGGCCGGCAGTGGCGCACGCCTTCGACCGCAACGGCGTCCGCCGCGACGAGGTGCGCCCCGGCGCGGGCACAGTGGCGGCGATCTCCGCCCGCCGCCTGCTGCTCACGCACTACCACGGAGAGGGGGAGGGTCCGTCGGTCGACGTCGTGGACCGACGGAGCGGCAACCGGATCGCCGCGCTCCGGCCCGGCGCGTTCTTCGCCCTGCGCGGCGACCTCATGTTGTGGTCGGACGACACCCGGTTGCTCGCCCGCACGTTGCCCGGCTCCGCCGACCGGGTGGTGCCGTCGCCCCGGGCCGGTTTTCTGCCGGCGCGGGTGGTGGTGTCGGGCGACGGCCGCAGGCTGGCGGTGGTCTGGGTCCGGACAGACGTGGAGCGGGTGGTGCGGCAGGCGGTGGTCGCCGTGCACGACGCCCGCTCGCTGGGGGTGCTGGCGGAGGCGTGGGAGGGGGACCTGCGGGTGTTCCCGCAGGCCGCCTGGTCGGGCGACGGCCGGTGGCTGTTCGTGCTGGAGCAGGGCGGCAGCGCGAGCGGCCGGGTGCTCGCCTGGCGCGACGGCCTGGCTCGTCCGAAGGCGGCGCTGATCGAAGGCGAGTTCTTCGACTTGGCCGCCTTCTAGTCTGCGGCTCGTGCAGGTGATCGCCAACGGCCGGCCGGTCGACGTGCCCGACGGCGCCACGGTGGAGGAGCTGCTGGCCACGCTGGGCCTCGGCGGCAGGTGGGTGCTGGTCGAGCGCAACGGCGAGCCGGTGGCCCGGGCCGCGCTCGCCACGACGGCGCTGGCCGAGGGCGACCGGCTGGAGCTGGTGCGAGCGGTCGCCGGTGGGTGACCGGCTGGGCGACCGCCGCCTCTACCTGTGCACGCCCGACCGGCCCGACCTGGCCGAGTTCGTCGCCGCCTGCATCCGAGGCGGGGTCGACCTCGTGCAGCTGCGCGACAAGTCGCTCGAGGCGCGGCCACTGGCGGCACGGGCCCAGGTGGTGCGCGAGGTGTGCCGGGAGCACGGCGTGCCGTTCGTGCTGAACGACCGCCCCGACCTGGCGCTGGAGGTGGAGGCCGACGGGGTGCACGTGGGCCAGGACGACGTGCCGCCGTCGGTGTGCCGGCGCATCCTCGGCCCCGACGCCATCGTCGGCCTGTCGACCCACGCGCCCGCCGAGCTGGACGCCGCCGGCCACGAGCCCGTCGACTACCTGTCGGTGGGGCCCGTGGTGCCCACCCCCACCAAGCCGGGCCGGGCGGGCACCGGGCTCGACTACGTGCGCTACGCGGCGGCCAACGCCGGGGTGCCGTTCTTCGTGACCGGGGGCGCCACGCCGGCCACGGTGGGGGAGATCGTGGCCGCGGGGGCCACGCGGGTGGTGGCCGTGCGGTGGCTCACCGAGGCGGCCGATCCCGAGGCCGCCGCCCGCGCCCTCCGCACCGCCCTCGACTCGTTCTGGTGGGGGATTCGCGGCCTATAGCGCGCGAATCCCCCACCAGAACGAGAGAGAGAGCGAGATGAGGGTCAGAGGTGTTGGCGGTCGAGCCAGCCCATCAGCACGGCGATGGCCCGGGGGTCGTGCCGGAGGCGGTGCCCGGCCCCGGAGAGCACCCGCAGCTCCACCTCACCGGCGGCGTCGGCCAGCGCTCGGGCGTCCACCAGCGGCACGACCTCGTCGTCGGTGCCGTGCACGATCAGCACCGGCCGAGGCGGGATCTTGCCGATGAGGCTCAACGGCCGGATCTCCCGCAGCTCGCGCGCCCAGGCGTCGAAGTCGGGCGGGAAGCCCTTCGACCGCACCACCCCGACCTCCCGGGCGTGGTCGAGGAACCGCCGGGGGTCGGCGGCCCAGTCGCCGAAGTCGGCGGTCGCCGCGAACGCGGCCACCCCTTTGACCCGCTCGTCCTCGCCCGCCGCGCACAGAGCCAGCGAGCCGCCGGTGCTGAAGCCCGCCAGCCACACGCCGTCGACGGCAGGCTGCTCCGACAGCAGCTCGATGGCGGCCCGCACGTCGGCCAGCCACCCGCCCAGCGAGAAGTCGCCCTGCGACTCGCCCGCGCCCCGGAAGTTGAAGGTGAGCACGGCCCACCCGGCGTCGGCGGCCAGCCGGTCGGCCAGCTGAGGGTAGCTCTGCCCGGCTGTGGTCGCCCCCTTGGGCCCGGGCGGGAAGCCATGGCACAGCACGAGCCCATGGCGGATGATCCCGGGCCCGCCCGCCGTTTGCGGCGGCAGCGCCAGATGGGCCCGAAGCGTCAGTCCCCCGGAGTCGAGCTCTGTCTCCACGTCGCTGTCGAGGGTACGTCAGACACGCAACAGACGCCGGGCATTGCCGACGAGGATCTTCTCCTGCACCTCGGGCGCGGGCTCGTGGGTGGCGAAGGCCCCCAACCACTTCTCGAAGGAGATGAAGGGGTAGTCGCTCCCGTACAGGGCTCGGTCCTGGAGGGGGCCGAGCACCGCCTTCGTCAGCGCGGGCGACCAGCGGCGAGGCGAGTAGCCGGAGAGCTCGAGCCACACGTTCGTCTTGTGCTCGGCGATCGCCAGCATCTCGTCCTGCCAGGGGTAGGAGGGGTGGGCGGCCACCACTTGGAGGTCGGGGAAGTCGGCAGCCACGTCGTCGAGCAGGATCGGCCGGCAGTAGCCCAGCTTGATGCCACCGCCGCCGGGGAGGCCCGCGCCCAGGCCGGTCGTGCCGGTGTGGAACAGCACGGGGATGCCGAGCTCGGAGGCCGCCTCGTACAGCGGGTAGACGCGCTCGTCGTTGGGCGCGAACAGCTGGCAGCCGGGGTGGAGCTTGAGTCCTCGGAGCCCGAGATCCTCCACGGCGTGCCGCAGGGCGTCGACGGCGGCTTGGCCCTTCCAGGGGTCGACGGAGGCGAACCCGAGGAACGTGTCGGGGTGTCGCCGCACGCACTCGGCCACGAACTCGTTGGTGGTCGGGGGCCGGCCGCTGCCGGTCTCGGCGTCCCAGGCCAGGAGCACGGCCACCACGTCGTCGGCCCGGAACTCCTCGGCCATCTCGTCGACCGTGCGCACGGGCACTGTGGTGCGGAAGTGCTTCTCGGTCGCCTCCCGCAGCGGGCCGAGCGAGCCGTCCATCCACTCCGTCGTGGCCAGGTGGACGTGGAAGTCGATCGCCCTCACGCGGCCGACTCGCGGCCCGACGGCACGCAGTGTCGGCACGGCCGGTAGCAGCGGTTCTTGGCCTCCGGGAGGATGTCGGGCCCGAAGGTGGCGAACGCCTCGGAGGCCAGGAGGTCGTCGAGGCGGCAGTCGGCCGTGACGTTGTCGAGGTCGTGGACGACGAGGGTGCGCTTGTCGCCCAGCCACCGGAAGTGCTCGAAGCGAGTGGGACGGCTCATGGCCCGGACACGCTACGCGACAGTGGGGCGCCGAAGCGCCCCACCGGGCCCGGACTCGCTACGCGACAGTGGGGCGCCGAAGCGCCCCACTGTCCTCGAAATGTGCTGAAAGGCCTCCTACCGCCGTACGCCGTCGGGCGGGACGAGATCCCGACTGGCGGTGGGGAGGGGTGCCTGGCTGGGATTCACCAGGGTGGTCCAGCTTGCCGCCCTAGCGGCCAGCCACCTCCAGGGTCCCGCAACAGTGACTACTCAGTTGGACCACCTCCTTTCTCTGGTGGTTCCATGAAAGCACAGCGTCCCCCGGTTGTCGCGCACTATTCCGAGGATTCCGCCTCCGGCCCGATGGCGCCGATCGCCTCCAGATAGGTCATCTGGGCATCGAGCACGGCGTGCACCTGGGGAGCGGTGTACGGCTCGCCCAGCGCCTCGGCCCGCCGCAGGACGTACTCCACCGTCTCGGCGCCGCCCACCACCACCGGGCCTTCGGTCGGCACGTGGTGGCCGTTGCCCGACACGCCCTTCATGCGGAAGAACTCCAGGTTCCAGTCGATGATGCGGCGCACGTCGTCGTGGCTGAGGACGGCCGACACCTCGAACGGCAGGTGGTTGGCCACGAACTCCACGGCCTCGTCGAGGTCGAAGGTGGGCCGGGGCGGCACGGCGTCGAGCCGACGAGCCTCGCGGCCGACCACCACGGCGGCCACCGCGAAGACCAGGGCCAGCGCCAGCGCCACGTAGACGACGATCACAGCGGTCGCGAGGCTACCCTCGCCGCCCGTGCGCATCGCCATCGCCGCCGACCACGCGGGCTACCGCCTCAAGGGCGTGGTGGCCGAGCACCTGCGCGGGCTGGGCCACGAGGTCGACGACCTGGGCACCGACAGCGAGGAACCGGTCGACTACCCGTCGTTCTGCGCGGCGGCAGCCCGGGCCGTGGTGCGAGGCGAGGCCGACGCCGCCGTCGTGCTCGGCGGCAGCGGCCAAGGGGAGCAGATGGCCGCCAACAAGGTGCACGGCGCCCGCGCCGCCCTCTGCTACGACGAGCTCACCGCCCGCCTGGCCCGGGAGCACAACGACGCCAACGTGCTGTCGCTCGGCGCCCGGCTCCTGGGCGACACCCGGGCCCTGTCGATCGTCGACACGTTCCTGGCCACCCCGTTCGCGGGCAGCCGCCACGTAGCGCGCCTCGCACAGTTGCACGCCATCGAGCGGGAGGAGTGCGACGGCGGCTGACTACAGCCCGATGCGCTGGGCGAGCAGCTCGCGGTGGTACGAGGGGTCGCCGAACAGCAGCTCGGACGACTTGGCCCGCTTGAAGTACAGGTGGGCGTCGTGCTCCCACGTGAAGCCGATGCCGCCGTGGATCTGGATGTTCTCGGCGGCGGCGTGGAAGTACGCCTCGGAGCAGTACGACTTGGCCAGCGACGCCACCACCGGCAGCTCGTCGTTGTCCTCGGCCGCCGCCCAGCCCGCGTAGTAGGCCGCCGACTTGGCGGACTCCACCTCCAGCAGCATGTCGGCGCACTTGTGCTTGATGGCCTGGAACGAGCCGATGGGCCGGCCGAACTGCACCCGGTCCTTGGCGTACTGCACCGCCATCTCCAGGCACTTCTGCGCCCCGCCCACCTGCTCGGCGGCCAGCGCCACCGCGGCCAGGTCGAGCGTCTTCGACAGCGTGGCCCAGCCCTCGCCCTCGCCGCCCACCAGCCGGGCGGGCACGCCCGAAAGCTCCAGCCGGGCCTGCTTGCGGGTCTGGTCCATGGTCGACAGCGGCGTGCGGGTCAGGCCCGCGGCCGCGCCCTCCACCGCGAAGAGCGACACGCCCGCGTCGGTGCGGCCCGCCACCAGCAGCAGCGAGGCGGTGTGGCCGTCGATCACGAACGACTTTGTGCCCTCCAGGGTCCAGCCGTCGCCCGCCTTGGTGGCCCGCAACTCCACCGCCGACTCGTCCCAGCGGCCGTTGTCCTCCGTGAGCGCCACGGTGGCGATCGTCTCGCCCGAGGCGATGCCGGGGAGGAACTCCTTCTTGGCGGCGTCGTCGCCGGAGGCCAGCAGGGCGTTGGCGGCCAGCGCCACGGTTGAGAAGTAGGGGGCGCACAGCAGCGCTCGGCCCATCTCCTCCAGCACCACGATGAGCTCCACGTAGGTGTAGCCCGACCCGCCGTACTCCTCGGGGACGTGGAGGCCCTGGAGGCCGAGCTGGTTGGCCATCTGGTCCCAGACGGCGGGGTCGTAGCCCTCGGTGGTCTCCATGAGGCGCCGCACCTCGGTTGTGGGCGACTTGTCCTCGAGGAAGCGACGGACAGAGCGGCGGAGCTCTTCCTGCTCCTCGCTGAAGGCGAAGTTCACGGCTACCTTCCTCCTGGCTGCTGTGCGGCGGTGCTTCCCGTTTTACTAGACCGGGCGGTCAAGATGCACTTCGAGGACGAGCGGATCGAGGTCCACCGGCTGGTCGTGGGGCCGGTCGACAACAACGTGTTCGTCCTCCGCTGCAAGGAGACGGGCGAGGCGGTGCTGCTCGACGCGGCCAACGAGCACGACAAGCTGCTCGACCTGTGCCGCCGGCTCGACGTGCGCCGAGTGCTGGAGACGCACGGCCACTGGGACCACATCCAGGCCGTGCCCGCTGTGCGCGAGGCGGGCTACGAGGTCGGCGTCACGGCCGAGGACGCCGCCATGCTGCCGTCCTACGACTTCGTCCTGGAGGACGAGAGCGTGATCGAGGTCGGCCGCCTGCGCCTGCGGACGATCCACACGCCGGGGCACACGCCGGGGTCGATGTGCTTCCTCGTGGAGGGCTCGCCCGTGCTCTTCAGCGGCGACACCCTCTTCCCGGGCGGTCCCGGCAACACCACATTCCCGGGCGGCGACTTCGACACGATCATCCGCTCCATCGACTCGAAGCTGTTCACGCTCCCGCCCGACACCCTCGTGCTGCCCGGGCACGGAGCCGACACCACGATCGGCACCGAGCGCCCGCACCTCCAGGAGTGGATCGACCGACGTTGGTAGCGCTCGGGGTCCTGTCAGCCGGAGGTCCCTTCCCAGCCGCGCTCCCGCACGGCGGGGTCCCTCCCCACCGCGGAACCGACCGTCGGCCGGTGCTGCCCCGATGATCGAGGCCATCTTCGAGCGGCGCTCGATCAGCCGCCTCGTCGAGCCCGCGCCGTCCGACGAGGAGCTGCGCCTCATGCTGTCGGCCGCCGCGGCCGCGCCCGACCACGGCGAGCTGCGGCCGTGGAGGTTCGTCGTGCTGCGGGGGGCGGCCAAGGACCGCTTCGGCGAGGAGGTCTTCGTCCCCGCCTACCTGGCCCGCTGCGCCGACCCCGTTCCCGGGGCGGTCGAGAAGGAGCGCACCAAGCTGAGCCGGGCACCGCTGGTCGTGGTGGTGGCCGCCGTCCGCAGGGAGAGCGACGCCATCCCGTGGGAGGAGCAGTACGCCGGGGCCGCCGCCGCCGTGCAGAACCTCCTCCTCGCCGCCACCGCGCTCGGCTACGGCTCGATGTGGCGGACGGGCGAGCAGGCCTACGACCCGCGCGTGAAGGCCGCCCTCGGCCTCCGCGAGGAGGACGCCGTCGTCGGCTTCGTGTACCTGGGCACGGTGCCCGAGGGGAAGGAGAAGCCGCCCCGCGAGCCCGACCTCGACGGCCTCGTCGAGGTGCGGGAATGACGTTGCGCACGGCCGACCTGCCCGCCACGCCGGTGCGCGACCGCACGATCACCACGGCCGACTGGACGGAGGCGCCCGACGACCTCCCGGCCGACGCCGTGTACCGCCGCCGCATCGGGCGGTGGCTCCTGTGGCGGTCGGGCCCGCCGTTAGGCAACGCCGCCGTCTACTACGCCTTCGATCCGGACGACCTCGGACGCCGCCACGAGTTCCGGCTGACGCCCGAGGGCGACGGCGAGGGGGTCGGGCCCAGCGGCGTCCGTCACACCCGCTTCCGCACCTGGAAGGAAGACCTGAGGGACAACCCCTGACCCGTTCTGGGGGAGGGATCCCGGCTGTGGTGCCGGGATCCCTCCCTCAGAAGGCGTGGACCCGCACCTCGACGGCGATCGGCGGGTCGTACGACTTGTGCTTGTCGTCCACGTACTCCACGCGCAGCGTGTGCGTCCCGCGCGGCAGCCGCACCTCGGTGGTGGTGCCGTAGGGCATCTGCTCCAGCGCCCCGTCGACCGACAGGTGGAGGTGCCCCCCGGAGTCGGTCGGCGATGTCGCCACCTTCCCGCCCTTCACCTCCAGCGACACCGGGATCGGCTGGTCAGGCCGCACCGACGCGCCCGGGTCGGGGGAGAGCAGCGTGAGCGTGACCTCGGGCCGCTGCTCCCCGCCGGTGACGAAGCCGGGCACGACCAGCGCGATGCCTGCGACCAGGTACACCCACCAGGCGACGCCCGAGTGCACCCGCCGGGCCCGCATGCCGAGGCCCATGGCCACGAGGGCCAGGCCGCCCAGCACGAGCACCACGTTCACGCCACCGGACTCGCCGCCGCCGGAGGCGCTGACGTGGGCGAGGAACGGCCACCTCACGACCGCCTCCACGCCGCCGCCGCGCCCACCAAGGCGGCGACGGCCACCACGAGCGCCGCCCACGGCACCACCGCGGGCACGCCGTCGTCGCCGTCGTCGGACGCGAGCCCCGACAGCACCGACACCGGGCCGCCTTCGAGCCGGAACGTCTGCACCCGGGCGGCGGGCTCCTCGGCGTCGGCCGGGCCCGTCCAGCGCACCGCCTCGCCGTTGTCGTACGTCTGCACGGCGGGGAACGCCAGCGTGGTCGGCTCCGCGGGCGTGCGGGCCGAGAAGCCGAACTCCTCGAACTCGCCCGGCTCGATGCGCCCGCCCTCCCACGTGACGGTGGCGACGTAGTCGGTGACCTGCTCGCCGAACACGTCGACGGGCTCCCGCCGCGGCTTGCGCTCGACCGTGCGCCGCCAGCCGGGAGCCGGTTGGAAGCTCACGGCCACCAGCTCCTCGGGCAGCTGCACCTCCACCTTCACGGTGGCGGCCGCGTCCCGCTCGTTGGGGACCCGGACGACGAAGCGGGCGAACTCGCCCGTCGCCGCTTCGTCAGGCTGCACGGTGACGTGGGCCGCCGCAGGCGTCCCTCCGATCACGAGCAGCACGAACAACAAGGTCTTTCTCATCACGCTCCTCATCTGCGCACGGGGACGGTCAGCCGGGTGCGCGCCTCCTCGAAGCGCCCGGTGACCGCCACGATCTCCACCACCCACCGACCGGCCTGCGAGAGCTGCCGGCCTTGCACTACGAAGTGCCCCGGTGCAAGCCGCCGACCGTCGGCCACGAGCGGGCCGATGTCGGCGTCGGGCAGCCGGAACAGGACCTGCATCGACTCGACGGGGGCGGGCGCGCCCCGCTCGGTCGTCGCCGTGAGGTGCACGGCGTTCTCGCCGACCTCCGCCGGGTCGACCAGCACGTGCACCCGGTGGGCGCCGAGCGCCACGTGCGTCTCGAACGGCCCGTCGGTCCCGCCCGTGACCCGGGCGGGCGCCTGGTTGACGAGCAGCGCCGTCAGCGCCAGCACGACGACGGCAATCGTCGTCTCGGCGGCCATCGACCGCACGAGCGACCGGCCCCGCTCGGCCTGCCGGGGCAGCAGGACCCGCCGGTTGAGGAAGCCGAAGCCGACCATCGCCGCCACCGCTCCCACCTTCAGGAGCAGCAGCACGCCGTAGCGCTCGTCGAGCGCGTCGAGGGAGCGCACCTCGGCCCACGAGCGCACGAGCCCGCTCGCCACCACCGCGGCCACCGCTGCTCCCGCCACCGTCGAGAACCGGCCGACGACACCGGCGTCGAGCCGACGCCACGCCAGCAGGACGACCAGTCCGCCCACCCACGTGGCGGCGGCGGCCACGTGGACGACGTCGGCGGCCACGTTCAGCGCCACCGGCGACGTGGTGCCCGCGTGCCCGGCCAGGCCGGGCGTGGCCGACACCGCCAGCACCGCGACCACCGCCAGCACGCGGGTGCGCCGGACCACCAGCAGCACGCCGAGCAGCGCCAGCCGAGCGAGTGCCACCGTGCCGTAGCGGGTACCTGCCACGTCGGCGAGCACCTCGGGCGACAGCGCGTCGAGCAACGGCTGCCGGCCCGCCACCGCCCCCTGCACGACGAAGCCGACCACGGTGGACGCCAGCGCCACCGCCCAGGCGACGGCGAACAGCCGGCGCCGTTCCTGCTCCGCCTCGCTGGACACCAGCAGCGGGAAGGCGACCACGCCGCCGAGCACGAGCAGCGCCCCGAACAGGGCCCACCGGGCCACGCCCGCCAGCAGTCCTTCCCACCGGCCCGCGCCGCTCTCGCCCGCCAGCAGCTCGCGGGCGATGCCCTCGGGCCGGTCGCCGGGCGCGCCCACGTGGAAGACGAAGGCCTCGCGGATCGGGTGGCCGTCGGCCGACACGACGTGCCACGTCACCGTGTACGTGCCGTCGGGCAGGTCGTCGTCCAAGCCGACGCGGACGGTGCTCGCCCCGTCGACGTGGCGGGCCTCGCCGCGGTCCACCCGCCTGCCCCGGGTGTCGTACACCCGCAGGGAGCCGAAGGCGAGCTCGACCGTCTCGTTGAACCGCATGGTGACCGACGAGGGAGCGGTGGCGGCCACCTCGTCGGCGGCAGGCCGCGTCTCCCGCACGATGGCGTGCGCGTCGGCCCGGCCCGCGACGAGGCACAGGCCGACAGGGACGGCGAACGAGAGCAGGAGCGCAGCGAGGCGCGACCGCACGGACCACCTCCGGCAGCGGACGAATGCCGCCGGAGGGCTCCGGCGGCGGGCTACGGCACGGGCTGCGGCGCGGGAGGGCCGCGCAGGCCGTGGGCGCCCACGGGTGCGATCGTGGCGCGGCCGACCGCGGGCGGCGTCGGCAGGGGCGTCGACCGGGGGCGCGGCCGCACGCGTGGAGGCCGGCCCGCCAGCGCCGACAGCGCCCGCACGGTCAGGCGCACGAAGGCGGCGCCCGCCAGCGCGACGGCGACCTGCACCACCAGGCCGAGCAGCACGAGTCCGTGGTCGTCGAGCGTGGCCAGCCGGCCGGCCAGCGCGCGCTCGCCCACCTCCAGGGCCGTCCAGGCGACGGCCTGGAGCACGGCCAGGCGCAGCGCGAGCACGCGGCCCCGGGCCACGGGCCGCCGCCGCCACCCCAACGTGCAGACGTGGAGCGAGGCGACGGTGAACAGCGTCAGGCCGACGACGGAGAGGACGGGCCAGTGGGCGTGCCCGCTGTCGTGCAGGACGTCGCCCCGGTGGTGGGCGTCGGGCAGCGCCAGGCGGTAGGTGACCCAGTGGGTGAGGAGCACGCCCGCGCCGGCGACGCCGCCCGTCCACCACGAGAGCCGTCGGCCGCGATGCTCCACCGGCCGGGCATCCTAGGCTTCGGTACGCTGCCCAGGACCCGGAAGGCGAAGGAGCCGGCATGGCCACGCGTGTCCTCGTGGTCGACGACCACGAGATGGTGGCGCAAAGCGTCGTCCGCATCCTGAGCGACGAGCCCGATCTCGAAGTGGTCGGCACCGCGGGCGACGTGGAGACGGCGGTGGCCCGGGCCCGGGAGGAGCGGCCCGACGTGGTGGTGATGGACTACCAGCTCCCCGACGGCGACGGCGTGGCCGCCACCGTGCGCATCCGGGAGGACCGCCCCGACGCCGTCGTGCTGCTCCTCACGGGGACGGGCAACGAGGCCTTGTTGGTGCGGGCGATCGAGGCGGGGTGCGCCGGGTTCCTCACCAAGCAGAAGGCCGTCACCGAGCTGGTGGCCGCCATCCGGGTGGTCGCCTCGGGCGACGCGTGGATCCCGCCCGAGCTGGTGACCAGCCTGCTGCCCAAGCTGCAGCGGACGGAGAAGGGGCTGGGCCACGACCTCACGCCGCGGGAGCTCGACGTGCTGCGCCTGGCCGCCGAAGGCCTGCCCAACGCCGCCATCGGCGAGCGCCTGGGCCTCAGCGTGAACACCGTGCGGAACCACATGCAGAGCGCCATCGGCAAGCTGGGCGCCCACTCGAAGCTGGAGGCCGTCTCCGTGGCCGTCCGCGAGGGCATCATCTCCTACCCGGGCTGACCCCCCTGTTTGGGCACGTTTTTGTGGCGAGACGCCACAAAAACGTGCCCAAAACAGAGGTGTTACAGGCGGCCGGCCTCCCAGGCCGCCGTCTCGGCCGCCTCCAGCTGGTGCTCCACGATGGCGAGCCCGCCGTCCCAGAACCCGGGGTCGGCCAGGTCGCAGCCCACGATCCGCCCCAGCTCCTCCGGCGCCATCGACCCGCCGCTCGACAGCAGGTGCAGGTACCGGGGCACGAAGTCGGAGCCCTGCTCCTCGTACTGCCGGTAGACGGACAGGGCGAGCAGCTGCCCGTACGCGTACGCGTACACGTAGCCGGGCGTGTTCACGAAGTGCGGGATGTACGACCACCAGCTCCGGTAGCCCTCGGTGATCTCCACGGCGTCGCCGAAGAGCTCCCGCTGGCTCTCCGCCCACAGCTCGCCGAATCGCTCCACCGACAGCTCGCCCTCGGTGCGCCGGGCCGTGTGGGCCAGGTGCTCGAAGCGGTTCATCGCCGTCTGGCGGAACACGGTGGCGATGGCGCCCTCGATGTGCTGGGCCAGCAGCCCCAGCCGGGCGTCGGCCGTCTCGCAGCGGTCGAGCAACCGGTTGAACGCCACCGTCTCCCCGAACACCGACGCCGTCTCCGCCAACGTCAGCGGGGTGCTCTGGTGGAACACGCCCTGCGGCCGCGAGAGGTACGCATGCAGCCCGTGGCCCAGCTCGTGGGCCAGGGTGACCACGTCGCCGGGCCGGTTGGTGAAGTTGAGCAGCACGTACGGGTGCACCGACGGCACCGTGTACATGCAGAAGGCGCCCGGTTGCTTGCCAGGGCGGGCAGGCACGTCGATCCACCGCCGCTCGAAGAACTGCTCGGCGATGTCGGCCAGCTCCTGCGAGAAGGAGGCGTACGAGTCGAGCACCAGGCTGCGCGCCTCGTCCCACGACACGTGCGGCTCGTGCTCGGTGACGCTCGCCATGCGGTCGTAGTCGGCCAGACGTTCCACCCCGAGGAGCCGGGCCTTGAGGCGGTACCAGCGCTGCGGCAGGTCGAAGCGGGCGCGGACGGCGTCGACCAGCGCCTGCACAGACTCGTCGCTCGCCTCGTTGGCGAGGTTGCGCGAGGCGAGCCAGTGGTCGTAGCGACGCAAGCGGTCGTCGACCGACTTGTCGAGCAGGAGCGTGTTGTAGACGAAGGCCCGTGTGCGCAGACCGGGCGCCAGCGCCGCCGTCACCCCGTCGGCCGTGGCCCGGCGCACGGCCCGGTCGGGAGAGGTGAGCCGGCTCAGCGCCTCCTCCAGCGTGACCCTCTCGCCGTCGATCGCCACTTCGAGGGTGGAGACGAGCTCGCCGAACAGGCGGGCCCATGCCCCCGCCCCGGTGACCTGCTTCTCGGCCAGCACCTTCTCCTCGGGTTCGCTGAGGAGGTGGTCGCGGTACCGGCGGGCCGTCGCCAGGTGGTGCCGGGCGAGCTCCAGGCCCGGCGTGCCGAGCAGGGCGTCGGCTCGTTCGTCGGGCAGTGCCGCCCACTCCAGCTCGAAGAACAGGAGGATGGTGGTGACCTCGGTGACCCGCTCCTGCACGCGCTGGAGCCGGGCCCCGTTGGCGGGATCGACGGTGTCGGCCGCGAAGCGCAGGTAGGCGTACGACTGCGCTCGCCGCAACAGCTCGTGGACCTGCGCCAGCCCCTGCACCACCTCGACCAGCCGGCTGCCGTCGAACGTCGCCACCCGGCCGCGGTGGGCCTGCTCCAACGAGGCGGCCAGGTCGCGGGCCTCGTCGAGGAAGCGATCGACGTCGGCCTCCTCTGTGGCCAGGTCGGACAGGTCCCACTCGAGCGCGGTCACGCCGCCGTCATGGGATCGCGGGGCACCGACACCAGCTCCAGCTCCGCCGGCAGGCCCTCGACCTTCACGTTGCCGTCGGACACCTCGACGGTGACGCGCCTGCCCGCCAGCGGGATGCGGTCGACGCGCAGGTAGCCGATCTCCTCCGGCAGCGACGGCGCCAGCCACACCTTGCCGTGCGGGATCCACGGGTCGAGCCGCAGCAGTGTGCGTAGGAACAGCAGCGGCGAGGCCGCCGCCCACGCCTGGGGCGAGCACGAGGTGGGGTAGCTGACCACCGAGGGGAACTCGTCGCGCTGCAACCCGCTGAACAGCTCGGGCAGGCGGCCGCCCTGGCTCATGGCGGCGTCGAGCATGGCGAGGATCACCCGCTGCGCCTCCTCGATGAACCCGTAGCGCATGAGGCCTGCGGCGATCAGCGCGTTGTCGTGCGGCCACACCGACCCGCAGTGGTAGCTGATGGGGTTGTAGCCGCCCATGTTCGAGGCCAGCGTGCGGATGCCCCAGCCCGTGAACATCTCGTCGGACATGAGCCGGGCGGCCACCGACGGCGCCTTGTCGGTGTCGACGATGCCGGTCCAGAGGAAGTGGCCCATGTTGGAGGCGAGCGCGTCGATGGGGCGCTTGTCGGCGTCGAGGCCCATGGCGAACCAGCCCCGGTCCTCCAACCAGAAGTCGCGGTTGAACGCCGCCTTGAGGGCGGCGGCCCGCTGCCGGTAGCGCTCGACCGTGGCCGTGTCGCCGACCTCGTTGGCGAAGTGCATGCGGGCCAGGTAGGCGCCGTACACGTAGCCCTGCACCTCGCACAGCGCGATCGGCGCGCGGGCCACCTCGCCGTCGGCGAAGCGCACGCCGTCCCACGAGTCCTTCCAACCCTGGTTGTACAGGCCGCGGTCGGTGGCCCGTTGGTACTCGACGTAGCCGTCGCCGTCCCTGTCGCCGAACTCCTCGATCCAGGCCATCGCCCGGTCGGCGTGGGGGAGCAGCTGGTCGACGGCTTCGGCGGCCAGGCCCCAGCGCCGCAGCTCGCCCAACAGCATGACGAACAGCGGCGTGGCGTCGGCCGTGCCGTAGTAGACCTTGCCGCCGCCCAACGACAGCGAGGCGGCGTCGCCGAAGCGCATCTCGTGGAGGATGCGGCCCGGCTCCTCGTCATTGCGGGGGTCGACGTCCTCGCCCTGGAAGCGGGCCAGCGTCTGCAGCACGCCCAGTGCCAGCTCGGGATCGACCAGCAGCGCCATCCACGCGGTGACGATCGAGTCGCGCCCGAACAGCGTCATGAACCACGGGGCGCCCGCGGCGATGACGGTCCGCTCGGGGTAGTCGGGGTCGAAGATGCGCAGGGCGCCGAGGTCCTCGGCGCTGCGGGCGGTCACCAGCTTGAGGCCTTCGTGGTCGGTGTCGACCAAGGGGACCTGGCGCCGCCACTTGGCCAACCGCTCCACCGGCGTGGCCCGCTCGACGGGCTGGCCGCACTGGTAGCGCGGCTCGATCTCCTCACCGTCGATCACCGGGGCGAGCTGCAAGCAGGTGCTCCACTGCCCGTGGGCCGGGACGATGAACTCGAACACGGCGAGCTCGCCCGCCAGCTGGGCGGGTTGGCCGAAGGAGACGCGGGCGCCCCGTCGGATGGTGCCCCGTCGGTGGGCGAACACGATGTCGCCGCCGACGTTCTCGATGGTGTGGGCCCCGGTGCCCGCCGCCCGCCCCTCCTTGACCTCGAACAGGTCGGCGAAGTCGGCTTCGAGGTCGATCTCCAGCGAGCAGAAGGCGGCTTCGTCGCCGAAGTTGCGGATGACGAGGTCCTCCCGCATGCCGCGGCCGATCCACCGGTAGCGGAAGACCATCAGCGTGCTGTCGGCCCGCCCGGGGCGAGGGCGCGTACGGGACACGAAGACAGCGGAGAACGGGTCGGTGGTCTCCGCCGCCAGCGGCTCGGGCTGCTGGCCGTTCACCCGCAGCTCGAAGCGCGACAGGAAGCGCGTGTCGCGGAAGAAGAGGCCGTGGGGCGAGCCCCGCACCATGTCGCCGGTGCGCCCGGAGATGGCGAACGCCGAGCCCTCGACCAGCGTGACGGTGCCGCCCGGGTGCCCGAGGGGCGGGGTCTCGCCTGCGAAGGTCCACGGGTCCGCCACGCGCGCACCTTACTTGCGCCCGTTCTGGTGGGGGATCAGCGCGCTACAGCGCGCTGATCC
>DATAAM010000163.1:0-5550 GCA_036260075.1 Acidimicrobiales bacterium | reverse complement strand
ACGGTCTCGATGCCGCGGACCACCTTGCCGAACAACGAGTACTGCGGCGGCAGGCGCACGCCGTCGGGCCCGCTGATCACGAAGAACTGGCTGCCGTTGGTGTCGGGCCCGGCGTTGGCCATGGCGAGGGAGCCGATCTCGTAGCGACCGGGGGGCGGCAGCTCGTCTTCGAAGCGGTAGCCGGGCCCGCCTGTGCCGGTGCCGGTGGGGTCGCCGCCTTGGAGCACGAAGCCGGGGATGATGCGGTGGAACACCACGCCGTCGTAGAAGCCCTGCCGGGCGAGGAACACGAAGCTGTTCACCGTCCTGGGCGCGGCCACCGGGTCGAGCGCGATCGTCATCGAGCCGTGCGACGTCACGACCTCGGCGGTGTACCGCCGCTCCGGGTCGATTGTCATCTCGGGGGGGTTGTCCCAACGCTGGGCCATCGGCCTACCTCTCGACGATCTCGATCGTCTTCACGGTGACGAGCTTGCTCGGACGTCCGTCGCCGGGGCCGAGCGGCGACTGGGGGTCGTCCTTGTGCAGCCGCATGATCTTCTTCATCACGTCTGTGCCCTTGGTGACCTTGCCGAAGGTCACGTAGTTGCCCTGGCTGTCGAGCTGGGCCGTCTCCGGCCCGGCGGCGAAGAAGAACTGCGCACTGGCGCTGTTCGGCTGCTGCGTGCGCGCCATCACCAGGTCGCCCTCGGTGTACTTGAAGCCCGCGCCCTCGTCTTCGATGGTGTAGCCCGGCCCTTGGTCGTCGTTGCCCTGCGTGTGGGGCGCCCCGCCCTGAATGATGGCGATCCCGCTGTTGGTGCGGAACAGCGCTGTGCCGTCGTAGTAGTGGTAGCGCGACAGCACGACGAAGTTGTTGGCCGTCTTCGGCGTCTTCGCGGTGTCGAGCGTGACCTCGATGACGCCCTCGCTGGTCGTCATCTTGGCGATGTAGGTCTTCGCCGGGTCGATGCACATGGGCGGCGGCTTCTCGAACTTGTACGTGGGCTTGTCCGCGCCGTCGGCAGGCGGGCACGGCGTGTCGCCCTTGACCTCGGTCTCGTCGGCGACGGGCTTGGCCGTCGGGAGGGTGGTGGCGTCCTCGGCGGGGGTCTGGTCGCCGCCGTCGTCGTCGCCCGCCGTGACGAGCAGCGAGATGCCCAGCACCAAGGCGACGAGCACCACGACCGTGATCACCTGGCGACGCAGCCGGGCCTTCTGCCGCTGGGCCCGCAAGTACTCCTGGCGGGCCTGCCGACCCTGGCGCTTTCGCTCACGCTTGTCCGTAGGCACGGGGGGAAACCGTAGCCCAGCGGCCTCGGAGCCACCCGGCGCGGCCCCACTACGCTCCCTGGCCGATGGCACTGCTGGTCCAGAAGTTCGGCGGCACGTCCGTGGCCGACCCCGAGCGCATCCGCGCCGTGGCCGACCACGTGGCGCGCACGCGCCGGCACGGCCACGACGTGGTGGTCGTCATCAGCGCCATGGGCAAGGAGACCGACGAGCTGATCCGCTTGGCCGAGCAGGTGTCGGGCACGCGCCCCGGACGCGAGATGGACATGCTCCTCACCGCGGGCGAGCGCAAGGCGATGGCCCTCCTGTGCATGGCCCTGCACGACGCGGGCGTGGCCGCCGAGTCGTTCACTGGCAGCCAGGCCGGGATCATCACCGACACGTTCCACGAGCGGGCCAAGATCCTCGAGGTCAAGGGCGATCGCATCAAGCAGGCGCTGGCCGACGGCAAGGTGCCCGTGGTGGCCGGCTTCCAAGGCGTGTCCACCGCCAAGGACGTCACCACCCTGGGCCGGGGCGGCTCCGACACCACCGCCGTCGCCCTCGCCGCCGCGCTGGGTGCCGACGCCATGGAGAAGTACAGCGACGTGCCCGGCGTGTTCACCGCCGACCCCCGGCTCGTGCCCGACGCCCGCCGCCTGCACGACGTCTCCTACGACGAGATGTTGGAGATCGCGGCCAGCGGCAGCGGCGTGCTCGCCTTCCGGGCCGTCGAGTTCGCCCGCAACCACCGCGTGCCCATGCACGTGCGCTCGAGCTTCACGTGGGAGCCCGGCACCTGGGTCAAGGAGGAGGACCCCTCGATGGAGCAGCCGATCATCTCGGCCGTCACGCACGACACCTCGGAGGCCAAGGTCACGGTGGCCGGACTGCCCGACAAGCCGGGCATCGCCGCTCGCCTGTTCCGCTCGCTGGCCGACATGCACGTGAACCTCGACATGATCGTGCAGAACGTGGCGCTGACCGGCCACACCGACATCTCCTTCACCGTCCCCAAGAGCGACCTCGACCGGGCGCTGGAGGTGTGCCGCAGCCACGCCGACGAGATCGAAGCCGCCGACGTGGTGGCGGATCCCGACATCGCCAAGGTGTCGATCGTGGGCGCGGGCATGAAGACCAACCCCGGCGTGAGCGCCACCATGTTCGAGGTGCTGGCGGCCAACGGCATCAACATCGAGATGATCTCCACCTCGCCCATCCGGCTGACCTGCGTGGTGCGGGCCGACCAGGTGGAGCCCGCCGTCCAGGCACTGCACGAGGCGTTCGAGCTCGGGCAGTGAGCGGCTCGGAGTCCAGTCGGGCCGGACTCCTGCGGAGTGCCGAGCGAGCCGGACCGCAATGGAGGCGGGACCAGGCACCCCATCAGAGCACGGGCTCGGGCGGGGCCCCTTCCGACCGGCCGCCACTCGCCGGAGCGCGATGAGAGATCGGCCTCCGGCCGATGGCGCCAGGAGGGGCCGCAGGCGGCTGGTCCTCGGGCTGGTCCTCGCCACCGTGGTGGCATGGGGCATCGCGGTGGGGCTGTCGCTGGCGGGCGCCCACCGCGACGTGCGGTCGGGGCTCGACGCCGTCCGGGCCGCCCAGCGGGCGTCCTCGCCCGAGGACCTGCTGGAGGGCAGGCCGCTGGAGCCCTTGCGTCGGGGCGGGCGGGCCTTCGGCCGAGCCGAGCGCCGCCTCGACAGCGTGCTGCTCGCGCCCCTGCGGGTGCTGCCGATCGCCGGGCGCCAGCTGCGCTCGGCCGCCGCGCTGGCGGGGGCGGCGTCCGACGTGGCCGACGTGGGCGCCGACGCCGTGGCCGACGCCCGGCGGGTGCTGCGCCGCCCGCACGGCACCGGGCCGGAGCGGGTGGCCATGCTGCGCGAGATGGCCCGGCTGGCAGGCGACGCCGAGCGCCGCCTGCGCGACCTGGACCTGGGGCCGTCCCGCGCCCTCGTCGACCCGTTGGCCGAACGGCGGGCGGAGGTGGTGGAGCGCCTCGACCGGCTGCGCTCGTCGCTGCGCAACGGACGGGTGGTGGCCACCGAGCTGGCCGACCTGCTGACGGGTCCCCGCCGCTACCTCGTCCTGGCCGCCAACAACAGCGAGATGCGGGCCGGTTCCGGGATGTTCCTCAGCGCGGGCGAGCTGGCGTTCGCCGACGGCAGCTTCCGGCTCGGCGCCTTCCGCCCCACTGGCGACCTCTACATCCAGGGCGAGCCGCCGCCCGTCACCGACGCCGACCACCGCGACCGGTGGGGCTGGCTCAACCCCAACCGCGAGTGGCGCAACCTCGGCGCCTCGCCCCGCTTCGACGCCACCGCCGAGCTGGCGTCCCGCATGTGGGCTGCCACAGGCGGCGCCCCGGTCGACGGCGTGCTGGCCATGGACCCGGTGGCCCTGCGGGCCGTGCTGCGGGCCACGGGGCCGGTGCGGGTGGCCGACCGGGAGGTGACGGCGGACAACGTGCTCGACCTCCTGCTCCACGACCAGTACGTCGGCATCCGCAGCCAGGCCGACCGGGCGCAGGCCGGGCGCCGGGAGCTGCTCGGGCTGATCGCCCAGGCGGCGCTCGACAACCTGGAGCGGGGCGGGTGGGAGACGGCCACGCTGGCGTCCCAGCTGGCCGACGCCGCCCAGGGGCGCCACCTGCTGGCGTGGTCGTCAGAGGCCGACACCCAGGAGGCGTGGCAGCGAGCCCGGGTCGACGGCCGGTTGCAGGAGGATTCGCTGCTCCTGTCCGTGCTCAACCGGGGCGGCAACAAGCTCGACCGGTTCCTGCACGCGGCCGCGGCGGTGGAGGTGCGCCCGTCGGGCGAGGAGACCGAGGTGGTGGTGCGGGTGCGGCTCGAGAACCGCACGCCCGAGGACGAGTCGCTGTACATCGCCGGGCCGTTCCCGGGCAGCGGCGTGGGCGAGGGCGACTACACCGGGCTGCTCAGCCTCAACGTGCCGGGGTGGGCCGGAGGCCTGACCGCCGACGTCGACCGGCCCGCTGCATCCGGCGCCGACGGCCCCACGCGGGTGCACGCCGTGCCGGTGACGGTCCGGCGGGGCGAGACGGCGACAGTGGCGTTCCGCTTCCGGGTGGCCGCCCGCCACGCCGCCTTCACGGTGGAGCCCGCCGCCCGGGTACCGGCGATCGCATGGACGGGGCCGGGCGGCTCGTGGGAGTCCGGCGAGCGGCGCCGGGTCTCGTGGTGACGGCGCCCCGCGTCCTGCACGTGGCCCAGTCGGCCGACTACGGCCTGGCCCGGTTCCTGGGCGACCTCGTCCGGGACCAGCAGGCACGCGGGTGGCCGGTGGCGTTCGCGGGCCCGAGGCTGGACGTGGACGTGGAGTGGCACCGCTGGGACGCGGCGCGGCAGCCGGGGCCGAGCGTGCCCCGGGAGGTGCGGGCGCTGGCCCGGATCGTGCGCGAGGTGCGCCCCGACGTGGTGCACCTGCATTCCTCGAAGGCGGGGTTGGCGGGCCGGCTGCTCCTCCGGGGCACCCGTCCCACGCTGTTCCAGCCCCACGCGTGGTCGTTCCTGGCCGTGTCGGGGCCGACCCGGGCGGCCGCAGCGGCGTGGGAGCGGGCGGGCGCCCGCTGGGCCCATCGCATCGTCTGCTGCAGCGAGGCCGAACGCCGCGAGGGCGAGGAGGCCGGGATCCGGGGCCGGTGGGAGGTGGTGCCCAACGCCGTCGACGTGGCCCGGTTCGCCGACGCAGGCGAGCCCGAGGACCCGCGCCTGGTCGTGTGCGTCGGCCGCCTCTCGCATCAGAAGGGACAGGACGTGCTGCTCGACGCCTGGCCCATGGTGCGAGCCCGGGTGCCCGACGCCCGGTTGGTGCTGGTGGGCGACGGGCCGGACCGAGACGTGCTGGCCGCCCGGGCCCTGCTGGTCGACGGCGTGGAGCTGGTGGGCCGGGAGCCCGCCGCCGACCCGTGGTTGGGGCGGGCGGCGGTGGTGGCACTGCCCTCCCGGTACGAGGGGTTCGCCCTCACCGTGCTGGAGGCCATGGCCGCAGGCCGCAGCGTGGTGGCCGCCGAGGTCGAGGGGATGGCCGAGGCACTCGGGGGGGAGGCGGGCGCCCTGGTGCCGCCCGAAGACCCGGTGGCGCTGGCCGACGCCGTCGTCGCCCGCCTGCTCGACCCCGAGTTGGCCGCCTCGGAGGGGCGAGCGGGCCGGGAGAGGGCAGCCCGCTCGCACGACCTCCGGGGTTGGGGAGACCGCATGGCCGAGCTCACGCTCGACCTCTTGACCCCCGCTTGAGCTCGAGCTTCACCTGAGCTTCTGGTGGGGGATCCACGCGCAATAG
>DATAAM010000162.1:0-8508 GCA_036260075.1 Acidimicrobiales bacterium | reverse complement strand
ATCAGGGCGCCACAGCGCCCTGATCCCCCACCAGAACGGAGGGGACGGGGCGGTTGCGCTCGTCGACGTGCACGACCACCGGGGCGTAGTCGTCGAGCTCGGCGTCGTCGTAGTCGGCGTAGCTGATCACGATGATCAGGTCGCCGGGCTGGGCCAGGCGGGCGGCGGCGCCGTTGAGGCACATGTCGCCGTCGCCACCTTCGATGGCGTAGGTCTCGAAGCGGGCGCCGTTGTTGATGTTGACCACGTGCACCTGCTCGTGCTCGCGGATGTCGGCCAGCTCCAAGAGCCGTCGGTCGATGGTGATCGATCCGACGTAGTTGAGGTTGGCGTCGGTGACGGTCGCCCGGTGGATCTTCGACTTCATCATGCGGCGGTGCATCAACGGACTCCCATGTTGTCGATGAGACGGGTGGTGCCCACGCGGGCGGCGACGAGCAGGCGGTCGCCCACCTGCTCGGCGTAGTCGAGCTCGACCAGCGGCTCGGTGGCGACGACTTCCTTCATGGTGGCGACGGGGTCGGCGCTGTCACGGGCGGCGAGGAGCGCCCGGTACAGGACGGTGGCCGCCATTCGTTCCTTGGGGGAGAGGTAGACGTTGCGGCTGCTCATGGCCAGGCCGTCCGCTTCGCGGACGATGGGGCAACCGACGACCTCGACGGGGAACGAGAGGTCGGCGGCCATGCGGCGCACGACGGCGAGCTGCTGCCAGTCCTTCTCGCCGAAGTAGGCGCGGCACGGTCCCGCGGCGTTGAAGAGCTTGGCCACGACGGTGGCCACGCCGTCGAAGTGACCGGGGCGCACGGCGCCCTCGAGGTCCTCGGTCAGGCCCGCCACGTGCACGGTGGTAAGGACCTCTTCGGGATACATCTCGTCGACCGGTGGGGCGAACACGTAGCGGACTCCCGCGGCGGCGGCCACGGCCAGGTCGCGGTCGAGGTCGCGGGGGTAGCGGTCGAAGTCCTCGTGGGGGCCGAACTGGAGGGGATTGACGAAGATCGTGGCCGCCACGACGTCGCACTCGGCGACGGCCCGCCGCATGAGCGAGGCGTGGCCGTCGTGCAGGAACCCCATGGTGGGCACGAGGCCGACGGTGCGTCCGGCCGCCCGCTCGGCGTCGAGGACGGCCCGGAAGCCGGTGATCGTGTCGATGACGGTCGGCGGCGGCGTCGGAGCCCCGGCAAGGCGGGCGGCCTGGCCGGCCATGGCCTGGTACGCGGGTCGCTCGGAGGGGTCGAGGGCGTCGAGGTGGGCCGCCACGGTGTGGTGGTCACCGCGCTTCACCGGGCCGGTGAGGGCGGCGGCGGGGCCGACAGTGGCGACGTCCTCCACCGTGGCCCGCACGAGCGGGAGGTAGGCCTCGAGCGGCACCCCGGCGGTGGCGGCCACGCGCTCCACCTGTCCGAGCAGGGCGACGAGATGGTTGGCGGCGATCGACGCCGCCGCGTGGTACGCCACCCGGTGGTCGTCGTCCACCTCGAAGGCGCGGCCCCCCAGCGCGGCAACGACCTCGTAGGCGAAGGGATCGCCCGCTACCGCGAACGGGGCGTGGTCGCGCAGGCGGGCGGCGCCTCGCTCGGGGTCGGGAAGCGGGAGGAGCGGGTGGATCGACGCCCGCCGCCCGTGCGGCGCCAGTGAGTCGAGCCCCAGCGAACCGGAGAGGTGGGCGACCACGGTGCCGGCCACCGGCTCGACGGCGGCGGCCACCTCGGCTACCGCGGCATCGGGCGTGGCGATGACGAGGAGGTCGACGTCGACGGCCGCCGCCTGCACGTCGTCGCCGCGTCCCAGCAAGGGGTGCACGCGCCATCCCGCGGCCGCGAGGGCACCGGCAAGAGAGCGGCCGGCGCGTCCCGGCCCGATCACGCGTACAGCGGGCAAGCCACCTTCCTGACGTTCCAGCCCCCGTCGCCGGGGTGCCGTTCGTACGTGGAAAGGGTAGCGCTGTGCCCCCTGAGACGGCTACTCCCACAGCGGCGCCTGCGAGATGGTGCAATGGAGGCTTGACCAGGAGGGGGAGCAGTGGAGGAGAGCTGGCACGCCGCCCGTTTGATCCCGATCTCGGGCATCAATGGAGCACTTGAGCAAGAGCGCAGGGCGGTTTCGGCGCTGTTGGCGGTCATGACCGCAGTTCGTGAGTTCGGGAGAGCGCTGCTCGGCCCACTCGGTGCACCCGCCTCGCCGATCGAGAGCTTCATCGAGGTGCCGTTCGAACTCGATGGGCGGCGCCACTTCCCCGACGGCCTCCTTCGAGCGCGACGCGGCTCCAAGACCTGGGTTGCACTCGTCGAGGTCAAGACGGGCCACAACCGACTGGAGCAAGAGCAGATCGAGTCCTACCTCGACATTGGGCGACAGCACGGATATCAGGCGGTTCTCACCATCTCCAACGAGATCCCCGCATTGCCTGGAACACATCCGACCCCAGTTGACCGTCGCAAGACGCGGTCGGTCGCCTTGCATCACCTTTCGTGGACGCAGGTCCTCACCGAGGCCGTCATGCAGAAGACCCACCGGGGCGTCGCCGATCCCGATCAAGCTTGGGTCTTGGGCGAGCTCATCCGCTACCTCGAACACAAGAACTCAGGCGCAATGGCCTTCGAGGACATGGGCGACAACTGGGTCTCCGTACGAGAGGCGGCTGCCCACGGGACCATTCGCCCTGGTGACAAGGCGGCCCTTGAGGTAGCCGGTCGCTGGGACCAGCTGATCCAGTTCGCGTGCCTCCACCTGGGGAAGCAACTTGGGGTGGAGGTGCAGCCCGCCTTGTCGCGGCGCGAGCTCGACGACTCGACGATCCGCCCGAATGCGCTGGTCCAATCCCTCGTGTCGCGTGGGACGTTGGACGGCGGGCTTCGCATCCCCGGAGCCGTGGGCCCTGTGACGCTGTGCGCCGACGTGCGGGCGGGCCGTCTCACTGTGTCCGTCGACGTGGCAGCCCCCCAGGAAGGTCGGCCTCGAACGCGCGTCAACTGGCTTCTTCGGCAGCTTGCCTACGCGCCCGACGACCTGCGCGTCGATTGCTTCACGGCCTACGCCCGAGGAGCGTCGACCTCCGAACTGCTGCGTGGCGTTCGCCAGAACCCGGACGCCCTGATCGTCGACGCCAAGCGTGAGATCAAGCACTTCCGGCTGGCCTTGAGCGCGCCTATGGGAACGAAGCGTGGACAGGGTCGCGGTGGGTTCGTCGCCTCGGTCCTCTCACTCCTCGACCGGTTCTACGAGGACGTGGTGCAGGCGATCAAACCTTGGACTGCCCCTCCCCCCAAGCTTCGGCCGCCGGAGCCGCTCGAACCCAAGCCCGAGGTTCCCGCTTCGCTCGTCTCGACGGCTTACTCATCGCAGGATGGGCCCGAACCCGCCGAACTCGCCGGTCCTGGTGGGGGAAGTCCGGCGTGGCGCGCCGATGTCCTCCTCAAAGACGAGGATCCTGTCTGATAGCTGGCGGCCCAGTTCGGCCGGAGGCCACGGCCAAGTCCTCGACGGCGGGGCCCTCGATGACCCGGCCCTGGATGTCGAAGCGCGAACCGTGGCACGGGCAGTCCCACGAACGCTCCGCCGTGTTGAACGAGACGCGACAGCCCAGGTGCGTGCATGTGGGCGCCACCGCGTGCAGCCGGCCCTGCTCGTCTCGATAGGCGGCGACGGTGGTGCCGTCGAGGTCGACGATGCCGCCCTCGCCGGGGGCCAGCCCGCTCGCCGGAGGGGCGCTGCGGGCGAGCACCCGGTCGGCCACGAAGCGCTTGCCCACGTTCAGGTTCTCCGACACCAGCGTCTTGAGCGACGCCTTCGGGGCGCGCCGGCGCGAGTCGAACGCGGCGGCCCACGGGTTGTCCCGGCCGAGGATCAGGTCGGTGAGGATCATCGCCGCCGCCGTGCCGTTCGACATACCCCACTTGCGGAACGCCGTGCCCACCCACACGCGCCGGTGGCGGTCGCTCAGCCGGCCGACGTAGGGAACGCCGTCGACGCTCTCGTGGTCCTGGGCCGACCACCGGTAGCCGATCTCCTGGACGTCGTAGTGCTGCCGCGCCCACGCCTCGAGGTCGGCGTACCGCTGCCGGGTGTCGTCGTCCTGGCCGACCTTGTGGCCTTCGCCACCGATCACCGTCCAGCAGTCGGCGGTCGAGCGCACCGACCGCGTGGGCGACCCGACGTTGATGTACATGCCCTTGGGCCGTTCGCCGCCGATGCGAGCGGCGAGGGCGTAGGACCGGTACGGATGGGCGCGGGCGAAGTAGGCGCCGGCCTTGGGGAACGGCAGGTGGGTGGCGAGCACGACGTGGCGGCTGCGGAGCGGGCCTCGATCGGTCTCGATGCGGCAGGCGCCGTCGTCCTCCTCTACACCGACCACCCGCGTCCCGTCGAGCACGATGCCGCCGCGAGCGGCCACCGCCATCGCCAGGCCCAGGCAGTAGCGCCGCGGGTGGAACTGGAGCTGGTCGTCGAGCCACACGGCCGCGGTCACCGGGAACGGCAGCTCCGTCCCGACGTCGAGGCGGGCGGGCAGGCCCGCTGCCCGCAGCTCCTCGCCTTCGGCCTCGACCGCCGCGACCTGATCGGCCTGCTCTGCGTAGGTGCAGGCGGACGCGCGTTCGAGGTCGCACTCGATCCCGTCCTCGGCCACCAGCGTCGCCACCATGTCCACAGCGGCCCGGTTGGCCTGGGCGTATGTTGCCGCCCGCTCCCGTCCGTGGCGACGGGCGATCTCGCTCACGGTGGTGCGCTGAAGGGCGCTGACCTTGGCGGTGGTGTAGCCCGTCACGCCCGCGGCAACGGGGCCGGCGTCGACCACGGCCACCCCCATGCCCTCGGCAGCCAGCAGTCGCGCCGTGGTGAGCCCGGTGATGCCTGCTCCCACCACGACGACGTCGACCGGTTCGGCAGGCAACGACGCCGACGGAAACGATGCCCCAGCGGTGGTGGCGACCCAGAGCGAGGGGTTCACTTCGTGCACGGTGCCCACGATGGGCCGTCCTTCCCGGTGCCGCGCGGGCCGACACGTTCAACCGGTCCTCCATCGGGTTAGGACTGCTCGCATGATGCAACGTGCAGCCCGCGCCGTCGGTGCCGTCTTCCTCCTGGTCGGGATCCTGGGCTTCGTGCCCGGCGTCACCGAGAACCTCGGGGACATCGCCTTCGCCGGCCACGAATCGGAGGCCGAGCTGCTCGGCCTCTTCCAGGTGAGCATCCTCCACAACATCGTGCACCTGCTGTTCGGTGTCGTCGGGCTCGTTGCCGCTCGCGCCTTCGACACCAGCAAGCAGTTCCTCGTGGTGGGCGGGTCGATTTACCTGGTGCTGTGGCTCTACGGCATGGTGATCGACCACCAGTCGGACGCCAACTTCGTGCCCGTCAACACCGCCGACAACTGGCTCCACTTCGGCCTCGGCGTGGGCATGGTGGCGTTGGGCCTCGGCCTCGATCGGCAGCCGGCCAGGCGCTAGAGACGACCTGCGAGCCGCACGGCGCCGTCGGCGTTCGGCGGTGCCGGCACCAGGTCGGGCGCCACGTCGGCCAGGGGCACGAGGACGAACGCCCGCTCCCACATGCGCGGATGCGGCACCTGAAGGTCAGGATCGTCGACCACGGCGTCGCCCACCAGGAGCACGTCGACGTCGAGCGTGCGCGGCCCCCACCGCTCACCCCGTGTGCGGCCCGCCGCCGACTCCAGCTCGCGGCAGAGCGAGAGCAGCTGGCGCGGCGTGCGGTCGGTGATGAGCATCACCACGCAGTTGAGATAGGCGTCCTGACCCTCGGGGCCGCCCACGGGATCGGTCTCGTAGACCGGTGACACCGCGACCACGTCGGGCAGCGCGTCGACGGCGGCACGGAGGTGCGCCCAGCGGTCGCCCACGTTGGACCCGAGGCCGAGGAAGGCACGGACGGTCACGGGCGTGTTCGTGTGACTCGCACGGCCGCCGAGGCCAGGTCCACAGGGACGGGTGGGCGCAGCTTGCGGATGACGACGGTGACGGCACGGACGCGCCGGTCGGCCAGCAGCTCCTCGGCCACCCGCTCCGCCACCCGTTCGAGCAGGGCGTGGCGCTCGCCGGTCACGATGCCGGCGGCCGTCTCGGCCAACGCGCCGTAGTCGACGGTGTCGGCCAATGCGTCGGAGGCGCCCGCGGGCCGCAGGTCGGCCTCGATGTCGAGGTCGAGCTCGAACGGCTGGGCCCGCGCCTGCTCCTCCGGCAGCACGCCGTGCGTGGCGGTCACGCGCAGCCCCCGAAGCTCGATGCGATCCACGGCGCCCTACAGCGAGGCGGCCAGCGCGACCAGCTCGCGTCCTGCCGGGCCCATCTGGCGGTGGACCAGCTGCTCGATGACGGTGATGGCCTGCGGGCCCGACTGCAGCAGCCCCGCCCACAGCAGGTAGCCCGCCACCACCCCCATCAAGCGGTCGCCGAGCTCCTCCATGTGCAGGAGCAGGAGCTCGTCTTCCACCAGCCAGTCGCGGAGCTGTCGGTAGAGGTCGGGCAGCACGTCGTGGGGGTCGTCCTGCGGTCCGAAGGGGAAGTGTGCCCACCGCACGCCCAGCTCCTCGTAGGCGTGCAGGTTGTGCGGCGACGGCAGCAGTGAAACCACCCGGGTGAACCCCTGCTCGCGCAGCCAGATGATCTCCTCCTGCCTGCGCACCTTGCGGTGGTTGCGGGAGTAGCCACCCGGTCGCTCGCTGATGGCGAGCTTGTCCTTGATGACCCAGGTGAAGTAGCGGGGCTCGATGCCCGCCGCCCACTTGCCTTTCATGCGACGGCCGCTCCGACGAGGCGGGCAGCCTGCGCGGTGGGTCGCACGTCGTGGACGCGCACCATGCGGGCGCCGCTCGCCATGGCGTGCACGGCGGTGGCCAGCGAGGCCTCGAGCCGGTCGTCGGGCGCAGCCCCGCCGGTGAGCGCGCCGAGGAAGCCCTTCCGGCTCGTGCCCACCACAACGGGGAAGCCCGTGGCGACCAGCGACCGCAGGTGCCGCAGGAGCGAGAGGTTGTGCTCGATCGTCTTGCCGAACCCGATGCCCGGGTCGATCCACACCTCCTCCACGCCCGCCTCGGCTGCGGCCCGCGCCCGGGCCACCAGGAAGTCGCACACCTCGGCCACCACGTCGTCGTAGCGGGGGTCGCGCTGCATGGTCGCGGGTTCGCCCCGCATGTGCATGGCCACCCAGCCCACGCCGGCGGCCGCCGCCACCTCGTGCAGAGAGGCGGACACGTCGTTGACCAGCGTGGCTCCTGCGGCCACCGCGGCCTCGGCCACCGCCCGCTTGCGGGTGTCGATGCTCACCCGCACGTGCGGCGCCAACGCCTCCACGACCGGCAGCACCCGCCGCAGCTCCTCTTCCTCGGGGACCGGTGCAGCGCCCGGGCGGGTGGACTCGCCCCCCACATCCACCACGTCGGCGCCCTCGGCCGCCAGCTCGTGGCCGCGCGCCACTGCGGCAGCGTGGTCGAGGTAGCGCCCGCCGTCCGAGAAGGAGTCGGGCGTGACGTTGAGGACGCCCATGACAAGGGGGGTCATTGCGCCCGACAGCCTACCGGCGCCCCACCCCACCCCGCCGTTCCGGTACGCAAATCCCGCGCTGCAGCGCGGCATTTGCATCCCAAAACGCGGAGGAGGGGTCAGCGGCGGCCGTGGATGAACGCCATGGCCTCGGCCCGGGTGGCCTCGCAGTCGCGGAACAGGCCCCGCACGGCCGAGGTGACGGTGACCGCGCCGGGCTTGCGCACGCCCCGCATCGACATGCACAGGTGCTCGGCCTCGATCACCACGATCACGCCCTTGGGCTCGAGCACGCGCTCGAGCGTCTCGGCCACCTGGGTGGTGAGCCGCTCCTGCACCTGCGGCCGACGGGCGAAGCCCTCCACCAGCCGGGCCAGCTTCGACAGCCCGGTGATGCGGCCGTCGTCGTTCGGGATGTAGGCCACGTGGGCCCGGCCCACGAACGGGATGAGGTGGTGCTCGCAGATCGAGTGGAACGGGATGTCGCGCTCGAGGACCATCTCGTCGTGGCCCGCCTCGAAGGTGACGCTCAGCACCGTGCCCGGGTCCTCGTGCAGCCCCCCGAACAGCTCCTCGTACATGGACGCCACCCGCTCGGGGGTACGTTGGATGCCGTCGCGGTCGGGGTCCTCCCCGATGGCCTCGAGGATCTCCCGGATCGCCTTCTCGATGCGGCCGGTGTCGATCATGCGCGCTTGGTCGCCCTCCGACGCGTGGCGGGCTTCGCCGCCCCGTTCCCGTTGGTGCCGACCCGTCCGGGCCACGGCGGCAGGTCGCCGAGGATGGCCATGAGCTCGGGCGTGTCGAGGGTCTCCTTCTCGATCAACGCCGCCGCCAGCGAGTCCAACGTGGCCCGGTGCGTCTGGAGGATCGACCGCGCCTCTTCGTGGGCGTTGTCGATGAGCACGCGCACCTCGGCGTCGACCCGCGTGGCCACGTCCTGCGAGTAGTTGGCCTGGTGCCCGAAGTCGCGGCCCAGGAACACCTCCGACGTCTGCTGCCCCAGTTGCTG
>DATAAM010000161.1:0-10019 GCA_036260075.1 Acidimicrobiales bacterium | reverse complement strand
TCGTTCTTTTCCCCTCCGGCGCACCAGGGTGCGCCGGAGGGGAAAAGAACGACTCGGATCAGGGAGGTGCGTTGCGGCAGTTCCTGCAACAGCTGGCGAACGGCGTCGTGCTCGGCGCCACGTACGGCCTCATCGCCCTCGGCTACACGATGGTCTACGGGATCATCCAGCTCATCAACTTCGCCCACGGTGAGATCTACATGGTGGGCGGCTTCGCCGCCTTGGCGGCGTGGAGCGCCCTGCCCGACGGCGTGCCCGCCGTCCCTGCCATCGCCATCATGCTGGTGGCGGCGATGGCGGTCGCCGTCGTCACCGCGCTCCTCATGGAGCGCTTCGCCTATCGGCCGCTGCGCCACGCTCCCCGGCTGGCACCGCTGATCACCGCCATCGGCGTGTCGATCTTCCTCCAAGAGGCGGTCCGCCTCTTCTACCCGGGCGCCAAGAGCCCCTTAAGCTTCCCCCGTCTCGTGTCGGGGCCGCCGGTGGAGATCGGCGGGGTGAGCGTCTCCCGGGCGTCGATCTTCGTGGTGGTGACGGCCGTGGTGCTGATGGTGGCCCTCCAGGCCTTCGTGCAGCGCAGCCGCACCGGCAAGGCCATGCGGGCCACGGCCCAGGATCCCGACACGGCCAAGCTCATGGGCATCGACACCAACCGCATCATCGTGATCACGTTCGCCTTGGGCGCGGCGTTGGCGGGCGTGGCGGGCGTGCTCACCGGGCTGCGGTTCAACCAGATCAGCTTCAGCATCGGCTTCATCGCGGGCCTGAAGGCGTTCACCGCCGCCGTGCTGGGCGGCATCGGCAACATCGCCGGCGCGGTGTACGGCGGCTTCCTCCTCGGCATCGTGGAGGTGATGGCCACGCAGTACCTGCCACTGGGCTCCGGCTACAAGGACATGTGGGCGTTCGTCGTGCTGATCCTGCTGCTGGTGTTCCGCCCCTCGGGCCTGCTCGGCGAACGGGTGGCCGCCCGGGCATGAGGCAGCCTGCGTTCACCCCGGCCCAGCGCCTCACGGTGGGCGGCGTGGGGGCGGCCGCCGTGGTCGTCGGCGCGCTGTCGCCGTGGGCCACGCGGGCGTTCGGCTATCCCGGGAAGATGACGCTGTCGGGCTTCCCCGGCGGCGCCCGCCTGTTCTGCCTGGTGTTGGCGGCGGTGGCCGTCCTCCTGGTGCTCGACGTGCCGGGTCGCCGTCGGGCCGGGGTGGTGGGGGCGAGCGGCCTGGTGGGCGTGACGCTGTTCAACGTCCTCACCATGGGGGCGGGCGAGACCCTGTTCAGCTGGATGCTGGGCAACGACGTGCGCGACGGCGGCGGCTTCGGTGCCGTGGCGTGGGGCGCGTGGCTCACGTTGGTGGGCGCCGTGCTCCTCCTGGCCGCGCTGGCCTCGCTGCCCGAGGACCGTCCGCTCCCCGACGAGTGGCGCCGACTGCCCGCGCCGGTGGAGCTGCTGGCCATCGCGGTGGCGCTGGGCGCCCTGCTCTGGCTCGTGGTCTTCGGCTTGGAGGTCGAGGAGCCCAGCCGCTTCGTCTCGTTCCTCCTGGCGTTGGCCGTGGGCGCGGTGGCGGTCCACCGGGTCGGCGTCTTCTCCTGGCTGCAGACGCTGTTCGTACGACACCGCACGGTCACGCTGGCGGCGGCTGCCGTCGCCGCGGTGGCCTTCCCGTTCACGCAGGGGGGCAACGCGTACTGGATCCGCGTGTTCGCCTCGATCGGCGTGTTCGCGGCGGCGGCCATCGGGCTCAACGTCGTGGTGGGGCTGGCCGGCCTGCTCGACCTCGGCTACGTCGCCTTCTTCGGCGTGGGCGCCTACGTGGGCGGGCTGTTCGCCGACGCGGGCTTCACCACCGTGCACGTGAAGCTGCCCTTCATCGTCACCCTGCTGCTGGGCGCCACGATCGCCGCCGTCTTCGGCGTCGTCATCGGCGCGCCCACGCTTCGACTACGGGGCGACTACCTGGCCATCGTCACCCTGGGCTTCGGCGAGATCTTCCGCATCATCGCCAACAACTACGACGGCCTCACCCGTGGCCCCAACGGCATCTCGGGCATCCCCGACCTCGCGGTGGGTGACTTCGACTTCGGCGCCGCCCACGAGCTGTTCGGCATCGACCTGCCCGGCTTCGCCAACTACTACTTCGCCGAGCTCGTGCTGCTGGCGGTGGTGATCCTCGTCTTCACGCGCCTCAACGACAGCCGCATCGGGCGGGCGTGGGTGGCCATCCGCGAGGACGAGACGGCCGCAGCCGCGATGGGGGTCAACACCATCCGGCTCAAGCTGCTGGCGTTCGCCATCGGGGCGTTCCTGGCCGGAGCGGCAGGCACGCTGAACGCCCACGTGACCACCTCGGTCACGCCCGACTCCTACACGTTCCTCGAGTCGATCCTGCTGCTGGCCGCCGTGGTGCTGGGCGGCATGGGCACGGTGCCCGGCGCGCTGCTCGGGTCCTCCGCCCTGTTCATCATCCCGGAGAAGCTGCGCGCCTTCCAGGACAAGCGGCTCCTCCTGTTCGGCATCGCGCTCATCCTGATGATGCGCTTCCGGCCCGAGGGCATCGTCGCCAGCCGACGGCGCCAGAGGGAGTTCCGTGAAGAGGGCGGCGGCGACGCCACCGGTGCCACGCCCGGTGCTCCCGTCACGGTGACGTCGTGACCGAGCGAGAGGTGGTGCTCGAGGCCCGTGGGGTCACCAAGCGCTTCGGCGGCCTCACCGCAGTGTCCGACGTCGACCTCGTCGTGTACGACCGCGAGATCGTCGGCCTCATCGGGCCCAACGGAGCGGGCAAGACGACGTTCTTCAACTGCCTCACCGGGATGGAGGAGCCCACCGCGGGCGAGATCTTCTACAAGGGGAAGCGCATCACGGGACGGCCGTACCACATCACCAGCGCGGGCCTGGCCCGCACGTTCCAGAACATCCGCCTCTTCCCGAACATGACCGCGCTGGAGAACGTGCTCGTGGGCCGCCACTGCCGTACCAAGACCGGCGTGTTCTCCGCCATCGGACGGGGGCTTCGGTTCCGGCGGGAGGAGCGGGAGTCGGAGCGGCGCGCCCGCGAGCTGCTCGATTTCGTGGGCCTCGGCCGGGTGGCCGACGAGCTGGCCAAGAACCTGTCCTACGGCGACCAGCGGCGGCTGGAGATCGCCCGGGCACTGGCGACCGAGCCCGGCGTCCTCCTGCTCGACGAGCCCACGGCGGGCATGAACCCGCAGGAGACGACGTCGGCCATGGAGCTCGTGCGCCGCATCCGCGACCAAGGCCTCGCCGTGGTGGTGATCGAGCACGACATGCGCTTCATCTTCAACCTGTGCGACCGGGTGGCCGTGCTGGTGCAGGGGCAGAAGCTGGTGGAGGGGACGCCCGCCGAGGTGCAGCAGGACCCGCGTGTGATCGAGGCCTACCTGGGAGCGCCGGCGTCATGAGCCGGCTCCCCTTCCGTTCTGGGCACGTTCTTGTGCTTGTACGGCACAAGAACGTGCCCAGAAAGGCGGGGGCGTGACGGCGATGCTCGAGGTTCGCGACCTCAAGGTCTGCTACGGGAAGATCGAAGCGGTCAAGGGCATCTCGTTCTCGGTGGACGCCGGGCGGGTGGTCACGCTCATCGGCACCAACGGGGCGGGCAAGACCACCACCTTGCGCAC
Organism: Acidimicrobiales bacterium; assembly: GCA_036260075.1. Taxonomy (GTDB): domain Bacteria; phylum Actinomycetota; class Acidimicrobiia; order Acidimicrobiales; family JAHWLA01; genus DATAAM01. Next base: position 6,380 of record DATAAM010000161.1, on the reverse strand, counting down.
GATCTCGGGGTTGCTGCCGGTGGCCGGGGGCGAGGTGCTGTTCGAGGGCAGCCGGCTCGACGGCGTGCCTGCCCACCGCATCGTGGAGATGGGCGTGGCCCACTCCCCCGAGGGTCGCCGCATCTTCCCCCGCATGACGGTGCTGGAGAACCTTCAGCTGGGAGCGTTCATCCGCACCGACCCCGAGGCGATCCAGGCCGACCTGGAGCGGGTGTTCGAGCTGTTCCCCGTGCTGGAGGAGCGGCGCACGCAGGCGGCGGGCACGCTGTCGGGCGGCGAGCAGCAGATGCTGGCCATGGGTCGGGCGCTGATGAGCCGACCGCGGCTGCTCATGCTCGACGAGCCGTCCATGGGCTTGTCGCCGATCATGATGCAGCGCATCTTCTCGACGGTGAAGGAGCTGAAGGAGCAGGGCACCACGATCCTGCTGGTGGAGCAGAACGCACAGGCCGCGCTGGGGCTGGCCGACTACGCGTACGTCATCGAGACCGGGCGCATCGCGCTCAGCGGCACCGGCACCGAGCTGCTGGAGAACGAGGACGTGCGCAAGGCTTATCTGGGCGAGGACTAGGCCACTCAGAACACCCCCGTCCGGTCGGAAGATGCTTCATACGCCTCCCGGAAGGTGCGCCGGGCCCGCATCATCAAGGCCCGCACCGCTTCGGCGCTGATGCCCTCGGCCTCGCTCACCTCCGCGACCGTGTGTCCGTTGACATAAGCACCGAGAAAGATGCGGCGTTGCCTGTCGGTCAACGAGGCCAATGCCTCCCTGATGCCTTGTCGCATCTCGCTGGGGTAGACGTCGACGGTGGACGCCTCCGGCAAGGTGTCCGTGGCTGCCTCCCACGTGCTCTTGTCGCGAGCGAATGCCCGCGTGGCAGCCCACCGGACACGATTCCGCCACCAGATCCCGAATGTCAGGCGAGGGTGCGCCACCCGTTCCGGAAAGGAGCGAACCGCTCCCAGGAACGTGTCGGTGAGGATGTCGTTCCTGAAGGACTCCGGCCCGGGGGCCGACCGACGCACGCGGTCGAAGTGCCGACGCCACAGCTCTGCATAGGCGTCGCCGTCGTCGTGCCCCCGCGCCAGCATGACGAGCTGCCGATCGCCCAGCTCTTCGACCGAAGGCCGAGAGCGCCGCAGGGCCGACGAGCTCACCACCATCGAGGACGATGCCGTGTCCACTCAGGCCACTCGCCCCGCAGGAGGACGATCAAGAACAACCCCACCGAAGACAGCACGACAGGTACAAGCACAACGAGGAAGGGCTTGAAGGCTGCCAGGACGACGAGGAAGACCGCCAGCGGCAAGCCGATGACCACGGCGAGGCCGACGGGCCACCGCCCCTTCTCCACATCCCCCGCGGGAGCGGACCGAACCTGCTCGTCCACGACCACTCCATTCCGAGACCGGCTTCGAGAGCAGGCGCTGCGAACCACCGAAACGCTCTCGCTCGGAACAATAACGATCGAACCGTGCGGTGACCAGTGTGTCTTGGGATACCAAAAAAATTCGGAAAAAAGCGCGACACCTGCGTCACGCCCGTGCGAATCAGCGGTTCTCTACCAGTGATCGCTTGTATCGGTTCCGAGACCGGCGAGTGATCTGCCGCCCCGAGCCTGCGAACTCGGGGCGGCGCCGTCTCCGGCCTTCGGTCAACCGGCGCCGCTCGCCCGCAGCACCTGGTCCACCTCGGCCACCATCCCGGTGACGAAGGGGCCGAACTCGGCGTAGCGTGCGGAGGCCTCGTCGAAGCGCATCGTGTAGACGCACTCCTTGAGGTCGTCGGGGTGCACGGCGAACAGCGTGACGCCCCACTCCCAGTCGTCCACACCCGTGGAGCCGGTCACCAGTTGCAGCACCCGCCCCCGGAACGTGCGGCCCACGGCACCGTGGCCGTGCATGAGCCGTTCCCGGTCCTCGTAGGGAAGCGAGTACCAGTTGTGCTCGGCACCTCGGCGCTTCGACATCGGGTAGAAGCACAGCGCCCGCATGCCCTCCGGCGGCAGCGTGGGGTGCAGCCGGGCGTCGAGCATCTCCTGGGGCAGCCCCTTGGCGTACTCCGACACCTCGGTCATCGACACGTACGAGTCGACCACGACCAGGCCCGCCGCTTGCAGGGCCGACTGCAGGGCCCGGAGCCGCCACAGGTCGGGGCCCACCGCCATGAACCCGAGGTCGGCCTTGTGGCCCAGGACCGAGAACGTCACCACCTGGTGGTCGGCGCCCTGGCACTCCTTCACGGCGGACACCACCGCTTGCGCGTCGACGGCCGGACCGGGCTTGCAGAACAGGTGGAGGACGGCCCACCCGACCGACGGCGACAGCGGCTCGGACATGTGCTGAGTCTACGAACCCCCGTTCTGGTGGGAGGAATCGACAGCCGGCGGTCGATTCCTCCCACCAGAACGAAACGAGGCACGATGGACGGGCCATGCGGCGGCTCCTCGCGCTCCTTCTCGCTGCTGTCGCCGCGGCCGTCCCGTCGGCCGGGGAGGCGGCCGTGCCCGTCCTCGTGATCGAGGGCCGCGGGCACGGCCACGGGGTGGGCATGGCGCAGGACGGCGCCTTCTGGATGGGCAAGGCGGGCGCCACCACGCCGGAGATCCTGAGCCACTTCTATCCCGGCACCGGGCTGGCCAAGGCGACGGGCGAGGTGCGCGTGGTGGTGGTGCCTCCCGTGGCCGAGAACGAGGCGGTGGTGGCCTTCCCCAACGGTGGCGAGGTGCGCGACGTGCGGGGCGGGCGGCAGTCGCCCGGCTTCCCCGTGCGCCTGCCCCCGGGCGGGCGGGCGCGCATCACCTACGACGGCGCCCGCTACACGGTCGAGCCGGTGGCCACCACGACGCTGCGCGACATCTCGCTGCTGGCCGCCCAGGTGCCGGACACAACCTCCTCGACCACCACCACCTCGACGTCCACCACCACCACGACCAGCACGTCGACCACCACCACGACCACGCAGCCGTCGACCACCACCACCGAGCCCCCTCGGCCCACCAGCACCACGGCGCCCGGGGACGGCTACGAGGGGCCGCCCTCGTCGACCCGCCCGCTGTGGGCCGTCCCCACCGGTGTCGGAGCCGGGATCGTGGAGGTTCCCGCCCGCGGCCGGCGCTACCGCAACGTCATCGAGGCGACCGCCGTCGGCAGCGCGCTCCGGCTGGTGAACCACGTCGACGTCGAGACGTACCTGCGGGGCATGGGCGAGGTGCGCGATCCCACGTGGCCGCCCGCCGCCCTTCGGGCCCAGGCGATCGCCGCCCGCACGTATGCGCTGCGGGCCATGAGCCGGGGCGGCGAGCTGTGCGACACGCAGCGCTGCCAGGTCTACCTCGGCGCCGCCGCGGAGTACGCGGCCATGGACAAGGCCGTCACCGAGACCCGCGGCCAGGTGCTGGTGTTCGGCCGCACACTGGCCTCGGCCGTGTACTCGGCCAACGGCGGCGGCGTCTCCGCCAGCCGGGAGGAGGGCTTCGGCACGCCCGAGGCCGACTCGTCGTACCCGTACCTGCGCTCGGCGCCCTACACCACCCAGGACCCCTCGCCCTGGCGGGTGGAGGTGGCCCTGCGCGACGTGGCCGCCCGGCTCGGCTACAGGGGCGAGCTGACCGACGTGCGCGTGGCGCGCACGGGCCCCTCGGGTCGGGCCGTGGAGCTGGCGCTGGAGGGCAGCGCGGGCACGGTGTACACGAACGGGATCGCCTTCGACCGGGCGCTGGGGCTGAGGTCCACGCTGTTCACGTTGCGCCTGAGCACGTCCGACGCACCGCCGCCCCCTCCCGCCGCCGACGGCGAGCTGCAGGACCTTCCCGACGTGGTGGCCACGCCCTTGGTGGCTGCGCCACCGCCGCCGGACGCGGCTGTCGTCGCGCCCGCCGTGCCCGACCTGCCCGACGCAGCCGTGGTGCGGCCGGTTGCGGCCCGCCACGACGACCGGCCGGTGCTGCCCCTCGCCACCGGCCTCCTGGCCGGCACGCTGGCCGGCTTCCTCCTGCTCGGCTGGACGGTCGCTCGCCGGGCCGGGCTGTCGGGTGGAGCCCTACGCCCCTTCTGACCACAACCGAGCCATGGCCAGGCGTTCGGCCGACGGCGGGTGCGTCTGTGTGACCCGCCGCCACCACGAGGGCGCCAGGTCGGCCAGGTTGTCGGTCGACAGGGCGCGGATCATCTCCTGGAACCCCTCTGGGTCCTCCGTGACCCGCAAGGCGAACAGGTCGGCGTCGCGCTCGTTGGCCCGGCTCAGCCACGTGGTGGCCAGGTTGGTGCCGACGCCGACCACGCCGAACACCAGGAGGAAGAGCGGCAGCACCGCCGGGTCCTCGACCGTCTCCACGCCCGCGAAGTCGAGGGCAGCATCCCACGACAGCACGAGCTCGAGGACGAGGAAGGCGACGAAGAGGAGCGCGACCTGCATGGGAGCCATGCGCAGGATGTGGCGCAGCTTCCAGTGGCCGATCTCGTGTGCGGCCACCGCCCGCAGCTGGCGACGGGGGCGGGCCAGGATGGTGTCGAACAGCACCAGCCGCCGCGTCTTCCCCATGCCGGTGACGAAGGCGTTGTCCTTGCGCGACCGCTTGCTGGCGTCGGACACCAGCACCTCGGTCACGTCGGCGTCGGCTTGCCGGGCCAGCGACAAGAGCTCGGTCCGCAGGTCGGCGTCGTCCAGCGGGGTGAACTTGTTGAAGACCGGCATGATCAGCACCGGCGCCAGCACGCCGATGAGCAGCGAGATGACGGCCATCACGAGCCAGCCGTACAACCACCACAGGTCGGTGGCCCGAATGACGGCCCAGAGGGGGACGAACAGGATGCAGAACACGACCACGGCCACCACCGCGCCCTTGAGCTGGTCTGTCACGAAGCCCCGCACGGTCTGGGTGCTGAACCCCCAGCGCTTGTCGTAGGACAGCTCGCGCCAGGCATCGAGCGGCGCGGTGGCGATGGTGCCGGTGACGAGCACGAGGGCCACGGTGATCGCCAGCCGCAGCACCCAGTTCTCCACCTCCAGGGCGCCGAGCAGCTCGGGCGCCACGTGGAACCCGACGACGGCGACGTCGACGGCGGCGCCGACGGCCTTCGACGCCGTCGTGGCGCGGCGCAGCGGCACCACGTACGACTTGGCCTTGGCGATCTCGTCGTCGGAGAACCACTGTCGTGGGTCGGTGCGCACCCGCCGCCACGGGCTCAGCCTCACCGCTTCACGCCGATCGCCAGGTTCGCCTCCATGGTGCTGCGCACGACGCCGTGCTCCGTGAGCGGGGCGGTGTCGCGCCTGACCGCGTCGAGCATGGCCGCCGCCCGCTCCGACGAGAGGGCGGCCAGCTCGTCGGCCACCGGCGAGACGACCAGCACGCCGAGCAGCTGCTCGGGCCCGCCGTCGAAGTCGCCGCGCACCGTCGGACGCGTGACCTGCAGCTCGCCGAACCCGGCTCCCTCGAGGAGCGCGCCCAAGGCGTCCGGATCGGGGAAGGCCCAGGGGCCGTTGCGGTAGCGGTCGGCGGCAGCGTCGCCGAGGAACTCCCGGATTGCCCGCTCCAGGGCGGCGAACGCGGGGGAGCGCTCCAGTGGCCCCCAGGTGGCGACGGCCACCCGGCCGTCGGAGACGAGCACGCGGTACATCTCCGCCACCGCCGCCGGGCGATCGGGGACGAACTGCAGGGCGTGCTGGCACGTCACCACGTCGAAGGCGGCGTCGGGCACGCCGACCAGCGGCGCCGCCGCCGACTCGAGCCACGCGACGGCCGACGAGTTCGCCCGGGCCCGCGCCAACATCTCGGGGTTCGGGTCGCACCCTGCCACCCGGGCACCGCGACGAGCGGCGGCGAGCGCCACCGTGCCCGGGCCGCACCCCACGTCGAGCAGGCGCTCACCCGGCTGCACGCCCACGCGGTCGAGCAGCTCCTCCGCCATCGGCGCGAACAGGCGCGGGACGAGGACCTCTTCGTACACCTGCACGCCGCCATCATGGCTTCTGGGGGAGGAATCCCGCGCTCCAGCGCGGGATTCCTCCCCCAGAACGGGGTGTGCGGCTAGAAGTCCTCCATGCCGCCGCCGGGCATCGCCGGGCCGGACTTCTCCTCCGGCTTGTCGACGATGACGGCCTCGGTGGTGAGGAACAGGGCCGCGATGGAGGCCGCGTTCTGCAGCGCCGAGCGGGTGACCTTGGCAGCGTCGATGACGCCCGCCCGGAACAGGTCCTCGTACTCGCCGGTGGCGGCGTTGAGGCCGTTGGCGCCCTCGAGGCCCTTCACCTTCTCGATCACCACGCCGCCCTCGAGGCCGGCGTTGGCGGCGATCTGCTTCAGCGGCTCCTCCACGGCCCGGGCCACGATCTTGGCGCCGGTGGCCTCGTCGCCCTCCAGCTTCTCGGCCCGGTC
>DATAAM010000160.1:0-5878 GCA_036260075.1 Acidimicrobiales bacterium | reverse complement strand
GTGGCGGTCGCCTACCGGCTGGCCCAACCCCGCGGCGAGCTCGACCACCGGCTGTACGTGCTGACGAGCGAGGGCTGCCGCCTGCTGGTCGCCCAGACGTTCTGACCGGGCCGACTACCAGCCGCGGGATGCACTCTCCGGCCACGCATCGATGAGCTCTCCGTAGTGCGCGTCGAGAAAGTCACGGCGCTCCAACACGGCGACCTGTGAGAAGCGGCTCAGGATGACCGTGAACTCGCTGAAGAAGCCGACCTGCCCGAGGATGATCGAGAACGGCGGATCGTCCCAGCGCTCGAAGAAACCGACCTCGGCCGACCATTCGAGACTGTTGTCCTCGTCGCAACCCCCATCCTGATCGGCGAGCTGGGGATCGCAGAGTCGAACCGTGACATCGAGAACGAGGATGTCGCGCGGGGCGCCGCCCACGCGTACCGACGAGCGACGGCCTCCGCGGAGGTCGACCCCGGCCTCCAAGGCAACGATCGGTGAAGCGAGCGTGTAATCGGAACCGGAGTCGATGAGCGCCCCGACCTTGTTGCTCGGCCCTGCAGGGCCGATGACGCGAGTCTCGACCAGTGGACGAAGGGTCGTTCGCCCGAGCGGATGGTCTTCCGGAGCAGTCTCGATGACGTACGGGAACGCCCAGGGAAGATTGCGTACCTCGCTCAACCCAGTCCGACGAGCTCCGCCTCTTCACGTCTCGGGGACCGAATGATCGTCGCGTCGCGAATCCCACGTTGCCGGAGGCGCAGGGACAGCGCGTACGGAGTTTCGGCAGCCTCGACGACCCGTCCCTGTTTCACAGCCACCCAGTTGCCGGCGTACGGCCGAATGACGGCGGCAAGGTTGACCGGCTGCAAACGGGCCACGCGCTCTTCCTTTCCCCGTCGGCTCAATGGACCATCCGCAACATACCGCCGGTAGACCCTGCTCACCAACCACATTGACAACACGATCGCACGCTTTGCCCGAGTACACGGGGACCTCGCGCGGTCGCGCCTCGCTCAGCGGCGCCAGGCCCAGCCCGCGCCGCAGGCAGCCGCCAGCGCCACGCCCGTCCACGCGCCCCCGGGCACGTACGACCAGTCGCGGCCCGAGGAGATCCATGCCGCCCACACCATCCCGCCCGCCGCCAGCACGACGGCGGGCACGGCGGGCACGGCGCCCGACCGCCGACCCACGGTGGTGAGCACCTCGGCCACCACCAGCCCGAAGGCGATGCCGGCCAGATAGGGGGTCCAGCCCACGAGCTCGTACTCCCCCAGGATCAGCGCCGCCAGCGACGCCACGGCCGCACCGGCGAGCACAGCGAGAGCGAGTCGCACGGAGCGTGCAGGGTAGTGTGCCGCCATGCCGCAGGCCGCAGCTTCCGACTGGACCGTGCAGGCCGCCGACACGGTGGAGAAGGTGGTCGGCGCCGTCCGCGACAAGACGACGGTACCGATCACCACGATCGCCCGGGCGCTCGTCTACGGCCTGCTCGCCGCCTTCGTGGGGCTGGCCACCCTCGTCCTCCTCGCCGTCGCCGCCGTACGGGCGATCACCGTGTACACACCGGACGAGCGGGCGTGGGTCGCCCACGCCGCCGTCGGCGGAATCTTCACGCTGGTCGGCCTGTTCCTGCTGCGGAAGGCGACCGCCAAGAAGGGATAGCCAGTGTCCGCCGTGCGCGACGTCATCATCATCGGCTCCGGTCCCGCCGGCCTCACCGCCGCCATCTACACCGCTCGGGCCAACCTGCACCCCCTCGTCATCGAGGGCGAGCCCTCCTCCACCGGCGACCAGCCGGGCGGCCAGCTCATGCTCACCACCGAGGTCGAGAACTACCCCGGCTTCGTCGACGGGGTCATGGGCCCCGAACTCATGGCCACGTTCCGGGCCCAGGCCGCCCGCTTCGGCGCCGAGTTCCTCACCGAGAAGGTCACCGAGGTCGAGTTCTCGCAGCGCCCGTTCGTGGTGAAGGTGCGGGAGAACGAGTACCGCACCCGGGCGGTCATCGTCTCCACCGGCGCCCGGGCGCTGATGCTCGACCTCCCCAGCGAGGCTCGCCTCCTCGGGCACGGCGTCTCCACGTGCGCCACCTGCGACGGGTTCTTCTTCCGCGGGCAGCCCATCGCCGTGGTGGGCGGCGGCGACTCGGCCATGGAGGAAGCCCTGTTCCTCACCAAGTTCGCCGAGAAGGTGACGGTGATCCACCGCCGCAAGGAGCTGCGGGCCTCGAAGATCATGCAGGACCGGGCCTTTCGCAACGAGAAGATCGAGTTCCTCTGGGACTCGGTCGTCGTCGACGTGCTCGGCGACTCGAAGGTCGAGGGCGTGCGGGTGCGCAACGTGGTCTCGGGCGAGGAGTCCACGCTGCCGGTCACCGGCGTGTTCGTGGCCATCGGGCACGTGCCCAACACCGACCTGTTCCGGGGGCAGCTCGACATGGAGGAGTCGGGCTACCTGGTCACCGAGGGCAAGTCGACCCGCACCAACGTGCCGGGCGTGTTCGCCTGCGGCGACGTGCAGGACCACGTGTACCGCCAAGCCGTCACCGCCGCAGGCTCCGGCTGCGCGGCGGCCATCGATGCCGAGCGCTGGCTGGAGGCCACAGGCTCGGAGCACGAGGTGGTGGAGACGCCCACCAACTGGTGAGGAATCAGCCCGGGCGCCCGGGTGTTGCACCCCGCCGTCCGGGTAGATTGCCCGCACAGTCCCAAGGGAGGTCGCGCCCGGTGGCCGCGAACAGCAGCATGCTCACGCTGACCGACACCACGTTCGACGAGGAGATCCAGGGCGCCGACCAGCCGGTGCTCGTCGACTTCTGGGCCGAGTGGTGCGGCCCGTGCAAGATGATCGCCCCGGTCCTGGAGGAGATCGCCGAGGAGCAGGGCGACAAGCTCCGCATCGCCAAGCTCAACGTCGACGAGAACCTCGACATCGCCCGTCGCTTCGAGGTGATGAGCATCCCGACCCTCATCCTGTTCAAGGAGGGTCAGCCGCAGCTGCGCCTCATCGGGGCGAAGGGCAAGGGCCAGCTGCTCCAGGAGCTCCAGGCATTCCTGTAACGGGCCTGCCCCTGCGGCGGGGCGCGACCGGGGAGGCGGTCCGCGACCTCCAACAGCGCCTAGCCGGGCTGGGCCACGAGCCCGGTCCCGACGAGCCCGGCACCTTCGGCGAGGGCACCGAGGAAGCCGTCCGTGCCTTCCAGCGGGCCCGAGGACTGCGGGCCGACGGCATCTGCGGGCCGGAGACGTGGTCGACGCTGGTCGAGGCGGGCTACGGCCTGGGCGTCCGGCTGCTGTTCCTGCGCCACCCCATGCTGCGAGGCGACGACGTGGCCGCCCTCCAGCGCCGGTTGGGCGCCTTGGGGTTCGACCCGGGCAAGGTCGACGGGAAGTTCGGCCCGCTCACGGCGGGCGCGCTCACCGACTTCCAACGCAACGTGGGGCTGGTGGCCGACGGCATCTGCGGCCCCACCACGCTGCTCGCCCTCGAGCGGCTCGGCTCGCGCTGCGACGGGCCGCTGTCGGTGGCCGCCGTGCGCGAGCTCGAGCTCCTGCGCTCGGCCCCCCGCACGCTGGAGGGGCGGCGGGTGGTGGTCGGCGACGGCGGCGGGGTGGGCGCGCTGGTGGCGTCCGTGGCCCGGGTGCTCTCCGGGCAGGGCGCGCTGGTGAGCGTGACCCAGCACCCCGAGCCCTCCGAGCAGGCGGCCGAGGCCAACACGGTGGGCGCCGACGTCTTCTTGGGCTTCGTCCTCGACCCCGAGGCCGACGGCGTGTCGACGGCGTACTACGCGGGCCACCGCTACGAGAGCCCGGCGGGCCGGCGGTTGGCCGAGCTGGTGCAAGAGCACGTCCCCCTGGCCCTCGACCTCAAGGACGGCGGGGCCCGGGGCATGTCGCTCCGGGTCCTGCTCGAGACCCGGATGCCCGCCGTGGTGAGCGAGCTGGGACCGGCCCCGCTGGTGGTGGAGCGGACGGCCGAGCTGGCCGAGGCCTTCGGCCACGTGTTGGCCGCCTGGGCCGCGGGCGGCGGCGACTGAGCCACTGGCCCTTCGACTGGCGGCTCACCTCGCGGCGCCGGGGGCCCGGCTCCGTCGCCGCTCCGCACGTGCCTGGGCCATGCCTGCCTCCACAGCCTCGTGCACAGACTGTGGACGGCTATCGCAGGTTGAGGGTTCGGCCGGTCTCCACGCCGGGGGCGGTCAAACGCCCTGGTCGGCGCCCTCGGTGATGCGGGTGTAGATGCGCTCGAGGTCCTCGAGCCCCCCGAACTCGACCACGATCCGGCCCCGCTTGCTGCCCATCTCAACCTTCACGCGCGTGTCGAGGTGCTGCGAGAGCAGGTCGGCCAGGTCGTCGAGCCCCGCCCGGGGCAGCCGCTTGCGCCCGGCCGCGGGCGCCGCCGCCGCGTCGGCCGCCCCGCCCAGCTGCTCGCCCAGCTCGTTGCGGAGGCGGACGGCCTCCTCCACCGCCCGCACCGACAGCCCCTCCGTCACCGCCCGCTTGGCCAGCGCCTCCTGGAAGGCCCGGTCGGGCGTGCCCAGCAGGGCTCGGGCGTGCCCGGCCGACAGCTGGTTCTCGGCTACCAATTTCTGGATAGAAGGGGGCAGAAGGAGCAACCGCAAGGTGTTGGTCACGGCCGTGCGGCTCTTGCCCACCTGTGTGGCCACCTGCTCGTGGGTGAGGCCGAACTCCTCGAGCAGCTGCTGATAGCCGGCAGCTTCTTCCAGGGGGTTGAGGTCCTCGCGGTGGAGGTTCTCGACCAGCGCCTGCTCCAGGCTGGCGTCGTCGGTGACCTCTCGCACGATGGCGGGCACGCTGCGCAGGCCCGCCCGGCGAGCCGCCCGCCACCGCCGCTCCCCGGCGATGAGCTCGTAGCCGTCGCCCTCCACCGGGCGGACCAGCACCGGCTGGAGCACGCCCAGCTCCCGTACGGACGCGGTGAGGGAGGCCAGCGACTCTTCGTCGAAGTGCTTCCGAGGCTGGTAGCTGTTCGGCCGGATGTCGCCGATGGGGATCTCCACCAGCGAGGAGCCCTGCCTGCCCATGACCTCGGTGGGGATGAGGGCGCCCAGCCCCTTACCCAACCCGCTGCGGCGCGCCACCGCTCACCTCCTTGGCCAGCTCCCGGTAGGCGATGGCACCCCGGGAGGACGGGTCGAACACGATGATCGGCTGCCCGAACGAGGGCGCCTCCGAGAGGCGCACGGTGCGGGGAACGATGTTGCGGCACACCTTGGCCCCGAAGTGGGCCCGCACCTCGTTGGCCACCTGGTCGGCCAGCTTGGTGCGGGCGTCGTACATGGTGAGGATGATGGCACTTACTTCCAGTCGAGGGTTGAGGTTGCCCTGCACCATGCTCACGTTTCGGAGCAGCTGCCCCAGCCCTTCCAGGGCGTAGTACTCGCACTGGATAGGCACCACGACCTCGGTGGCGGCGGCCAGGCCGTTGACCGTGATGAGCCCCAGCGACGGCGGGCAGTCGATGAGGCAGAAGTCGAAGTCGTCGAGCACGGCCTCGAGCGCCCGGCGCAGCTTCAGCTCCCGGCTGAAGGCGGGCACCAGCTCGATCTCGGCCCCCGCCAGGTCGATGGTGGCCGGCACCACGAAGAGGTTGCGCAGGCTGGTGGGCTCGATGCAGTCCTCCAGCGGGGCGTCGTGCATGATCACGTCGTAGACCGACGTCTCCAGGTTGCGCGGGTTCACCCCCAGCCCGGTGGTGGCGTTCCCTTGGGGGTCGAGGTCGATGACGAGCACCCGGTACCCCAGCTCGGCCAGGGCTGCCCCCAGGTTGACCGCCGTGGTGGTCTTGCCCACACCGCCCTTCTGGTTGGCGATGGCCAGGATGCGGGGGAGCGGGCGAGTGAAGACGTTGGGCTCCTCCTCTCCCT
>DATAAM010000159.1:0-2324 GCA_036260075.1 Acidimicrobiales bacterium | reverse complement strand
CCCGCGTCGAGCATGGCCTGGCGGCCCGCCCACGCCGGCGGCCGGATGTCGGGCGTGATGGGCACCGGGTCGAAGCGCGCTTGACGGTGCACGACCTCGAAGCCGGCCTCGGCGGCGTAGCGGCCGAGGTGCGGGCCGGCGCTGATGTCGTTGCCGAGGTCGGCCAGGAGTCGCCAGTAGCGGTCGTTGAGGTCGACCACGTCGGGGTCGGGGTCGAGCTCGAAGCAGATGCAGGCGGCGTCGGTCTCGTTGAGGTAGAGGTGGCCCGCAGGTCTGAGGAGCTCGGCGGCGTGGCGCAGGATGGCGTCGATGCGCGGGCCGTTGTGGAGCAGGACGTGGCGCATGTGCACGACGTCCCACTCGCCCGCAGGCAGGCCGGTGGCGTCGGCGTTGCCCGCCCGCACCTCGGCCTGGCCGATGCCCGCCTCGGCGATGAGGGCGGCGGCGGTGTCGCGAGCTTCGTCCGACTGGTCGATGCCCACCACCCGGCCCTCGGGGCCGACGGCATCGGCCAGCTCCAGCAACGGCAGGCCGGGGCCGCACCCGATGTCGACGATGCGGGCGCCCTTCTCGATGCCCGCCGCCTGCCAGGCGGCGGTTTCGTGCACCCGGGCCTGGGCCGCCATCATGCGATAGCGGTTGAGCTCCGTGCCGTCGAGCCGCAACGTGTAGTCGTTCGCCATCCCCGCCTCCCCGGCCGGTCGTCAGAGCGAGGCGATCAGCTTCTCGACCCGCTCGTCCCGCGCTTTGAACGGATCTTTGCAGAGCACCGTGCGCTGCGCTTGGTCGTTGAGCTTGAGGTGCACCCAGTCGACGGTGAAGTCGCGTCGGCGCTCCTTGGCGCGGCGGATGAACTCGCCCCGCAGGCGGGCCCGGGTGGTCTGCGGCGGGGTGTCCATCGCGGTCTCGACGAGGTCGTCGGTGCAGACGCGCTCGACCATTCCCCGGCTCTGCATGCGGTAGAAGAGCCCGCGGTCACGGGACACGTCGTGGTACTGGAGGTCCATGAGCGCGACCTTCGGGTGCGTGAGCGGCACGTTGTGGCGGTCGCGGAAGCCCTCGATGAGCTTGTGCTTGATCACCCAGTCGCACTCGCGGTCGAGCTTGAACGGGTCGTTCTCCAGGTGGGTGAGGCAGTGCTCCCACATGTGGAGCGCCTGCTCCTCGAGGGGGCCGAGGCCCTTCTGCTCGTGGTAGCGCTGCGCCCGTGTGAGGTACTCGCTCTGGATGTCGAGCGCACTCGCCTCGCGGCCGTTGGCCAGGCGCACCCGGCGCTTGCACGTGACGTCGTGGCTGATCTCACGGATGGCCCGGATGGGGTTTTCCAGCGTCATGTCGCGGAGCACCACGTTGGGGTCCTCCAGCATGCGCAGCAGGATGCTGGTGGCGCCCACCTTGAGGAAGGTGGCGTACTCGCTCATGTTGGAGTCGCCCACGATGACGTGGAGGCGGCGGAAGCGCTCGGCGTCGGCGTGGGGCTCGTCGCGGGTGTTGATGATGGGGCGGCTGCGGGTGGTGGCCGAGGAGACGCCCTCCCAGATGTGCTCGGCCCGCTGGCTGATGCAGTACATGGCGCCCCGTGCGGTCTGGAGCACCTTGCCTGCACCCGCGTAGATCTGCCGGGAGACGAAGAACGGGATGAGGACCTCGGCGTAGTGGCCGAAGTCGTCGCGCCGGCTCGTGAGGTAGTTCTCGTGGCAGCCGTAGGAGTTGCCCGCCGAGTCGGTGTTGTTCTTGAACAGGTAGATGACGCCGCGGATGCCCTCTTCGCGCAGGCGCTGCTCGGCGCTGAGGAGCAGGTGCTCGAGGATGCGCTCGCCCGCCTTGTCGTGGACGACGAGGTCGAGAATGGAGTCGCACTCGGGGGTGGCGTACTCGGGGTGGCTGCCCACGTCGAGGTAGAGGCGGGCGCCGTTCTCCAGGAACACGTTGGAGGAGCGGCCCCAGGAGACCACCCTCCTGAAGAGGTAGCGGGCGACCTCGTCGGGGCTGAGCCGGCGCTGCCCGCGGAGGGTGCAGGTGACGCCGTACTCGTTCTCGAGGCCGAAGATCCGTCGCTCCATCCGGCCCCACGGTACCGTCAGGGGGATGGACCGTGGCCCCATGGTGCGCCTCACGACGGCGGGGAGCGCCTTCGAAGCCCGGGTGCTGGCGGCGCGGTTGGGCGCCGACGGCGTGCCGGTGGAGCTGCGGGGCGCCTCCCTCGACAACGTCTACCCGGTGCCCGGGCCGGTGGAGGTGTGGGTGCCGGTCGACGACTTCGAGCTGGCCCGCGACCTCCTCTAGATCCCCCTTCTTTGTGCGCGCAGCGCCGCATGCGGCGC
>DATAAM010000158.1:0-14632 GCA_036260075.1 Acidimicrobiales bacterium | reverse complement strand
TCGTAGCCCGCCACGAACCGCGCCGCCCGCAGCATGCGCAACGGGTCGTCGGCGAACGACTCCTCCGGCGCGATCGGCGTGCGCAGGCGCTTGGCCGCCAGGTCGGCGATGCCCCCGAAGGGATCGACCAGCTCGAAGTCGGGGAGGCGCAAGGCCATGGCGTTGACCGTGAAGTCGCGCCGGCTGAGGTCGGCCTCGACTGTATCGCTGAACCGCACGTCGGGCTTGCGCGAGTCGGGCTCGTAGGCCTCGGCCCGGTGCGTGGTGATCTCGCAGCGGCGTCCCCGCCAGAGGCATCCGACCGTGCCGAACCGCTTGCCCTGCAGCCACACGGCCTCCGCCTCCGGGCGCACGATCGCCTCGATCTCGTCGGGGAGGGCGTCGGTGGTGAAGTCGAGATCGTCCTGTTCGCGCACGCGGTCGAGCAGTGAGTCGCGCACGACGCCGCCCACCAAGTAGAGCCGCTTGCCCGCGCCCGCGAACCGCGCGGCCAAGTCGGCTGTCTGCTCGACCAGCGGGCGAAAGCGCTTGGGGACCACGCCTCCGAGGCTACCGGGGTGCTCATCTCGGACCCGCGGGCTAGTTCGATCTGACGGTTTCGTAAACGGCTCTCACTCACGCGGCGTGAGGGCCCGAGACATTCACCCGTAGTGCGGCGGGCGGCCGAGTACCGACGGAGGGAGAGCGCACCACCATGAAGACGTCCCGGAAGATCCTGCTGTCCATCGGCGCTGTCGGCGCCGCGGCCGGCATCGCCGGAATGGGGACCTTTGCCACGTTCACCGATTCGACCAGCGCGAGCCAGAGCATCGACTCCGGCCTTGTCGACATCAACCTGGGCGCCGCAGGGACGAACAACCGCCTGACCGTGGCGGCCACCGACATGCTGCCCGGCGACACCGCCCAGCGGCGAGTGAAGCTGACGAACAACAGCACCGACAACGTGCCGTGGGTCCGCCTGAACACCACGGCCACGACGTCCTCGGCCCTGGACACGGATGCCACACACGGCCTGCAGATGGTGATCGAGCGCTGCACCAACGGCATCGGTTGGTCCGAGTCCGGCAGCAGCCCGAACTTCACCTACACCTGTGACCTGGCCACAGCGGGCGACAACCTCGGCACCAAGGCGACGGTGCTCGCCAGCCGGGCGATCATCGGCACAGACATCGCCCTGTCGAACCTGACAGCGACGACGGCGGGAGCCACCGACGACCTTCGGGTGACGATCACCCTGCCGAGCACCGCCGGCAACTCGCTGCAGAACGCGGCTTCGACGATCGAGTACTCGTTCCACACCACGCAGCGGACGACAGCCGCCAACAAGTAGCGCCTGAATCTCCGGGCCGGGTTGCGTCGCCTCGGGCGCAGCCCGGCCCGGCTGGGACCACGAAGGGAGGACGACATGCGCATCGCCACGACGGCGGCCCGGCTGCTCGCAGCCGGCTTCCTCGCGTTCTCCCTCCTGCTGCTCCTGGCCGTCGGCCTGGGTCCTCGCACCGGCGCCTACCGCACGGTCACCGTCCTCACCGGCAGCATGCGGCCGACGATGGCGGAGGGGTCGGTCATCGTGACGACACCGGTGCCCGCCCGAAGCCTGCGGGTGGGCGACGTCATCACCTACCGCATCCCCGTGGAGGACCGCCGAGTGGTGACCCATCGGGTGGTCGAGATCGTGCGTGGCGGCGATCGGCCGGTGGTGCGCACCAAGGGCGACGCCAACGCGAGCCCCGACGGCTGGGTGGCGGAGCTGAAGGGCGGCACGGTGTGGAAGGTGCGCGCCACCGTGCCCCAGCTGGGTTGGGTGCTCGAATGGCTGCGCAGGCCGCAGGCCCGGCAGCTGCTCGTGCTCGGGGTGCCGTTGCTCTCCCTCGTGCTGCTGCTGCGCGACATCTGGCGCCGGCCCTCCACGCCGGACGACCCGGCGCCGTCGCCCGCGTCGCCGATGCCGGGCACGGTCGCCTTGCTCGCCCTCCTGACCCTCGGCGCGGCCACGGGAGCGGGACGTGGTTGAACGCCTCGCCACCGGGCTCGCCGTCGCCGTCGCCGCGCTGCTGGTGACGGCGTCCGTGGCGTTGGCCCAGTTCCACGACGGCGACAGCGCCGCCCACTCGGTCTCGACCGGTTCGCTGGGGCCTCCAACGAACCCGGCCACCACCCACGGCCCGTGCAGCGCCGGGCTGACCGCTTCGATCGTGGTGTCGTGGACGGCGACCACCTCGTCGTGGGCGGACGGCTACGAGGTGCTCGGCTCGCTCGTCTCCGGCGGGCCGTACGCGACCGTCGGCACGGTCAGCGGCGTCAACACGACGAGCTACACGGTGACCGGGCTGGCGTTCGCCACCACGTACCACTACGTCGTGCGGGCGACCAAGGGCAACTGGCACAGCGCGGCAACGGGCGAGGTGTCACGGACCACGCTGAGCCCGCTCTGCCTCTGACTAGTCCTTCTCGGCGCCGCGAAATGCCTCGGTCGGGCCATCCGCCGCGCCACGAAGCGTGCCGATCCTCCCAAGCGAGCACCCGCAGGGAAGGAAACCCCCAGTGAAGATCCGCACTTGTGCCCTCGTCGTCGGAGCAGTTGCAGGTCTGGCGCTCGCGCCGGTTGCCATGGCGGCCGACACCACCGTGTCCGTCACCCTCACCGGCGACCTGACGATCGCCGCCCCTGGCAGCCTCGACCTCGGCAACGTCTCGGCCGCCGCCGGCTCAACCGCCTCCAAGCAGCTCGGGACCGTGACGGTGGCGGACGGACGCGGCAGCCTCTTGGGGTGGAACGTCACGGCGGTCACCACGACGTCCACGATGTCGACGGGCGGCGCCACACCCAAGACGATCGCGTTGGGCGCCACCGGCCCCCTGGGCTGGGTGACCGGCACCGTGGCCGCCAGTGGCATCAGCCCGATCACAGGGGTCGGCGCCGGAGCGGGCGGCTTCCTGAGCACCACCCCCATCCCGGTCGCCACGGCAGTGGCCACCTCGGGCGGCGGGACCTACACGTTCAACCCGACGCTCACGTTCACCACGCCGGCAGGCGCGCAGGCAGGCACGTACAGCGTGGTGGTCACGCAGACCGTCAGCTGAGCCTGTGCGTCGGTTCGCTGCGCTCCTCGCCGCGCTCGCCGTGGGCCTCCTGGCTCCCGGCGAGCCGGCGCGCGCGACCGAGAACGGCGAGTTCTCGCTGCAGCCCGTCCGTCCGGTCGACACGCCCCAGCGTGAGCGTTCGTACGTGGTGCGCACGGTGGCGCCCGGGATCGGCTTCGACGACCGTCTGGAGGCCCGCAACCTGACCGATGCCCCGCTCGACCTCGTGGTCGAGCCGGTGGACGCCGTCGTGACCGCGGACGGCAGCTTCGCCCCGGGCACGACGACGACCGCGGAGGGCGGCTGGCTGCGCGTGACGCCCGAACGGCTGCGGGTGCCCGCTCGGGGCAGCGTCCGCGTCGCCCTCCGCGTCGATGTCCCCGCCGACGCCGCGCCCGGCGACCACATCGCCGCCGTCGTGGTGCGGAAGGCGGAGACCCCCTCCGGCCCCGGGGTGCACGTCGTGAACCGGGTGGGCGTGCGCGTGTACCTCACCGTCACCCCGCCCGCCGCGCCGACCCCTCGGCGAGCCTTCGAGTTCCGGGCCCTGCGCTGGACCGGTGAGCGCACGTTCGCGGCGGACGTGGCCAATGTGGGCGACCTGCTGGTCGAGCCGCTCGGCACACTGACGATCGCCCGCGGCGACTTCGCCACCACGGTCGAGGTGCCCGTGCTCGGGACGGTGCCGCCCGGCGCCGTCACCACACTGCCCGTGCGCTCGGACGGGAGCCTCGAGCGAGGCACCTACGAGGCGAGGCTGCGGCTCCAGCTCGTGCAAGGCGGCGAGGCGCAGGAGCAGCGGGTCACGTTCACCGTTGCCGGTGCCGCGTCCACCGATGAAGAGGACGACGGCCTCCCGTGGTTGCCGGTGCTGGTTGCGGTGGCAGCTCTCGCGCTCGTCGTCGGCTTTGCCGTGCGCCGTCGCATCTGACGGGCCGGCCCGGTCGCGTCCGCGTTTTCTCCGCAAACCCACGCCTGCGCAGGCCCGGATTTGCGGAGAAAAAGGGGCTGGAGGACGTCAGGTGGGGATGAGGCCGGCCTGCTGCAACGCCACCCGGAAGTCGTGCGGGTTCGACGCCGACGCCATCGCGCTGCGCAGGTCGACCATGCCGTTCTTGAACAGGCTGAACAGGCTCTGGTCGAACGTCTGCATGCCGTAGTACTCGCCGTCGGCGATGATGTCCTCGATCGACTCGTTGCCGCCTGCGTTGGGGTCGACGATCCGGTCGAAGATGCGGCCGGTCATGACCAGCACCTCCACCGAGGGCACGCGGCCCTTCCCGTCGGCCCGCTCGAGCAGCCGTTGCGAGACCACGCCCCGCAGCGACGACGCCAGCGACAGCCGGATCTGCTTCTGCTGGTGGGGCGGGAAGAAGTCGACGATGCGGTTGATGGTCTCGACCGCGTTGGTGGTGTGCAGGGTCGAGACCACCAGGTGGCCGGTCTCGGCCGCGGCCAGGGCCGCCCACACCGTCTCGGGGTCGCGCATCTCGCCGATGAAGATCACGTCGGGGTCCTGGCGCAGCACCCGCTTCATCGCCATGGCGTAGTCGCGGGTGTCGGTGCCGATCTCCCGCTGGTTCACGATCGACCTCTTGTCGACGTGCAGCACCTCGATCGGGTCCTCGACCGTCACGATGTTCACCTGCTTGTGGGCGTTGATGTGATCGATCATCGCCGCGATCGTCGTGGTCTTCCCCGAGCCGGTCGGGCCGGTGACGAGGACCAGCCCACGCGGCTCCTCGGCCAGACGGCGCACCACCGACGGCAGCCCCAGCGTCTCGAAGTCGGGGATGCCGGGCAGCACCCGGCGGAACACCAGCCCCACCGAGCCGCGCTGGCGGAACACGTTCACCCGGAACCGGCCCATGCCCGACACGCTCAGGGCGAAGTCGGCCTCGGCTGTCTCCACGAACTCGTCGGCCCGGTCCTTGGGCAGCACCTGGAACGCCATGCGCTCGGTGTCCTCGGGCGTGACGCGATCGAAGGGCGCGGCGACGAGGTGACCGTCGACGCGCACGTGCGGCGGCGAACCGGCCTTGACGTGCAAGTCCGACCCCCGCTGCTCGACCGTGTAGCGCAGCAGCTCGTTGAGATCCAACACCGAGACAAGGTGTCGGCAGGATCAGGCGCCGGCCTGAGCCCGCCGGTTGCGCACCGTGTCGACCACCGTGCGCCCCACCCCACCAGACGTCGGAGGCTCGGGCCGGTAGACCGTGCCCGCCAGGCCCGCCACGCAGGCGGCCGACGACGCTCCCAGCGCCGCCAGATCGTAGCCGCCTTCGAGGAAGACGAGCCGCCGCCCCGGCGGCACCAGCCCGGCCACCCGCACCGTGAGGTCGGCGAAGTCGCCCGCCGAGAGGCCAAGGTCGGTCAGGGGGTCGGCCCGGTGGCCGTCGAAGCCGGCGGAGACGAGGACCCAGGTTGGCCGGAACTCGGCGGCCGCGGGCGCCAGCACCTCGTCGAAGGCGGCCAGGTACGTGTCGCCGGTGGCGCCCGCCGGCAGCGGGAAGTTGATGGTGCACCCCACGCCGTCGCCCGTCCCGGTCTCCTCCAGCCGCCCGGTGCCCGGATAGAGCGGGTACTGGTGGAGCGACACGTACAGCACGCGGCCGTCGGCGTAGAACACGTCCTGCGTCCCGTTGCCGTGGTGCGCGTCCCAGTCGACGATCAGCACCCGCTCGCCCCGGTCGGCCAACGCGGCGGCCGCCACCGCCACATTGTTGAGGAGGCAGAACCCCATGGGGCGGCGCCGGGTGGCGTGGTGGCCGGGCGGGCGCACCGCCAGGAAGGCGGCATCGGCCTCCCCCCGGTCGAGCGCCTCCACCGCGGCGAGGCCGCCGCCCGCCGCCAGCAGGGCGGCGTCCCACGACTCGGCCGAGGCGGCCGTGTCGGCGTCGAGGTGGCCTCCGCCCGCCGCGCAGAACGACGCCACGGCGTCGAGGTAGGGCTCGGGGTGCACCCGCGTCAGCTCGTCGCGCCGGGCCGGGCGGGGGGCGGTGGGGATTACCGCGTCCCACAGGTCGGCCGACTGCACGCCTGCCACCACGGCGTCGAGGCGGGCGGGCCGCTCCGGGTGGCCGGGGCCGGTGTCGTGGTCGAGGAAGCGAGGGTGGGTCACGAACAGCACCGCCACGACTGCAGGCTACGCCCACCGGTAACCTCGGGCCGCCGTGCCCGACACCGACGTCATCCGCTGGGGCGAAGAGCGCGTCCGCACGGGCCCCTGGCGGGGCGACCGCCACGTCGCCTACGTGAGCCCGCTCCCGGACGCGCCCGTGCCGTCCGCCGCGTTCGTGCGGCGCTGCTGCGACCTGCTGGCCGTCCGGGGCTACACCCGCGTGGTCACCGCCGCGCTGTCCGAGCCCGAGCAGCGCGGGTTCCTGGCCGCCGGGTTCACAGTGGAGGAGCAGTTGCACCTCCTGGCCCACGACCTCGAGGGGCTGCCGCCCCCCACCGACGCGGAGCAGTTCCTCCGCCGGGCCAAGCCCCTCGACCGGCCCGAGGTGCTGCGGGTCGACGAAGCGGCCTTCCCGCAGTTCTGGCGGCTCGACCTCAGCGGGCTCGACGAGGCCCTGCGGGCCACGCCCCACGCCCGCTTCCGGGTGGCCGCCGTGCCCGAGGTCGTGGGCTACGCGGTGACCGGCCGGGCCGCCCGCCGGGGCTTCCTCCAGCGACTGGCCGTGCAGCCCGATCGCCAGCGGGCCGGACTGGGGCGGGCGCTCGTGCTCGACGGGCTGCGGTGGCTCCGGCGCTGGCGGGCCGAGCGGGCCGTGGTGAACACGCAGCTGGAGAACGACGCCGCCCTCGCCCTCTACGAGAGCCTCGGCTTCCGACGTGAGCCGTCCGGCCTCTCCGTCCTCGGCGTGGGCCTCACCGCGTGAAGCGGGCGGCGGCCCTGGCGGCAGCCCTCGTCACCCTCGCCCTGCCCGCGGCCGGCCAGAGCGACGGGGCGCTCGGCCTGCGCCTGGCCTCGCAGACCTCCTGGGTCGGGCCGGGCCAGGACTTCGTCCTGCGGGTCCGGGTGCAGAACGGGCCGGCGCCGCCGGACACCGAGCTGGCCGTGTCGGTGTACCGCCGCGTCTCGAGCCGCTCGGAGTTCGCCCGCACGGTCGAGGGCCGGGTTCGGGGCGCCACGCTGGCGGTCACGGCCACGCCGTTGAGCGAGCTCAGCCTCGATCCCGGCGGCGCCCTGCTGGCCAAGCTCCCGGTGCAGGACCCGTTGCAACCCGCCGACCCCACACGGTTGCGACTGCGCGACGAAGGCGCCTACCCCGTGCGGGTGGAGCTGCGCCGCGTCGGCGGCGGTCCCGCCCTGGCCCAGCTCACCACCCACCTCGTCTACGCCACCCCGCCGACCGACGGCGCACCGAAGCTGCTGGCCGCGCTGGTCCTGCCCGTGCACGCGCCACCGGCACTGGCGGCCGACGGGCGCCGGCGCCTCACCGACGCCGAGCGCGACCGCCTGGCCGCGCTGGCGACGGCGCTCGAAGCGCACGCCGGCATCCCGCTCGCCGTGCAGCCCACGCCGGAGACGCTCCAAGCGCTGGCCGAGGGCGACGAGCGCGACCGGGAGACGTTGGCCACGTTGCGCGAGGCGCTCGACGGCCGCCAGGTGCTCGGTCGGACGTACGTGCCGACCGCCGGCTTCGCCGACCCCGCCGTGCTCGACGAGGCGGCGGCCCAGCTCCAACGGGGCAGGCAGGTGCTCGACGACACGCTCGACCGCCAGCCGAGCGCGGCGCTGGCGGTGGTGGACGAGCCGCTGCGCCCCGAGGTGCTGCAGCCCCTGCGCGGCCGCGGCGTGGAGCGGGTGGTCGTGCCCGAGCGGTTGCTGGCCCCCGTCGACCTGCCCGTCACGCTCACGCAGCCGTTCCAGCTGGACACCGGCGACGTCCGGCGGCTCGAGGCGGTGGCCGCCGACCCCGGGCTGGCCGCCCACTTCCTCGACGGCACCGACCCGGTGCTGGCGGCGCACCACCTCTTGGCCGACCTGGCCGTGGTGGCCCTCGACCGGCCCGGTCGCGCCCGCGGCGTCGTGCTGATGCCGTCGTTGTCGTGGCGGCCCCAGCGCGACTTCCTCGACACCCTGCTCGGAGGCCTCGCCGACGCGCCGGTCGTGGCGCCGGCCACGCTCGACACCCTCTTCGCCGACGTGCCCCCCGCCACCACCAGCCGCAACGCCACCCTCGTGCGCGGCCCCAACCCCACGGTGACCGACCGGCCCGCCCCGTTGCCCGTCGAGCGCATCGGGGCCGAGCGCCGACGGCTGCGCTCCTTCAGCGGGATGCTCGATTCGGCCAACCCGCTCGACGACCGCTTGGAGGAGCAGCTGCTCGTCTCGCAGTCGTCGGAGCTGCGGGCCCGCCAGCGCGCCGTCTACCTCGACGGGCTGGCTCGGCGCGTCGACCAGGAGCTGAGCCGCGTGCGCGTGCCCGAGGCCCGCACGATCACGCTCACCGCCCGACGGGGCGAGATCCCGGTGACGGTGCTGAGCGAGACGGGCTACCCGGTACGCCTGGAGGTGCGGGTCACCAGCGACCGGCTGGCCTTCCCCGACGGCGGGTCGCGCCGCATCGAGCTGGCGCGGCGCAACACCACCGAGCGCTTCTCGGTGGAGGCCCGCGGCTCCGGGGCCTTCCCCCTGCGCGTGCGCCTGTTCTCCCCCGACGGCGCCCTGCGGGTGGGCGAGACCCGGTTCACGGTCCGTTCCACCGCCTTCTCGGGCGTCGGCCTCGTGCTGTCGTTCGGCGCCCTCGGCGTGCTGTTCGCCTGGTGGGGGCGGCACGCCACCCGCAGCCGGCGCAACCGGCGGCTCGTCCCCTCATGAGCCGGCTCCGGGTCCTGGCAGGCGGGACCGGCCGTCGGCCGGTGCGGCGCCCATGAGCGGAGACGTGCTCGTCCGCCGCACGGCAGTGATGGCGGCGGGCACGGTGCTCTCCCGCCTCACGGGGTTCGGCCGCGTGTTCGCGCTCGCTTACGCGTTCAACTTCACGCGCCTCACCGACGCCTACACGCTGGCCAACACCACGCCCAACATCGTGTACGAGCTGGCGCTGGGCGGCGTGCTGTCGGCCACGCTCGTGCCCGTCTTCGTCGACCTCCTCGGCCGCGGCGACGAGGAGGGGGCCTGGGCGCACGTGTCGGCCGTGGTCACCACGGCCCTCGTCGTGCTCGTCGGCCTCACCGCCCTCTTCGCGCTGGCGGCTCCGGCGGTCATCGGCCTGTACACGGTGGGCCGCACCGGCGACGTGGCCGCGGACCAACGGGCGGTGGCCACCTTCCTCCTCTTCCTGTTCGCCCCCCAGGTCCTGCTCTACGGGGTGATCACCATGGCCACCGCGCTGGCCAACGTGCGCCGACGCTTCGCCGCGCCGATGTTCGCCCCCGTCTTCAACAACCTGGTGGTGATCGGCGTGCTGCTGGCCGTGCCGCACGTGGCCGGCTCGCTCTCGGTGGCCGCCGTGCGGGGCGACACCACCACCCTCCTGCTGCTGGGCCTGGGCACCACGGCCGGGGTGGCCGTGCAGGCCCTCGCCCAGGTGTTCGCCCTGCGGGGGGCGGGCATCCGCCTGCGCTGGCGCTGGGCACCGGGCGACCCCGCCGTGCGACGGGTGCTGCGCCTCTCGGGCTGGACGTTCGGGTTCGCCGCCGCAAACCAGGTGGCGCTCTACGTCGTGCTCGTGCTCGCCAACCAGGGCGACGGAGGCGACGTGACCGCGTACCAGGCGGGCCAGATGTTCTTCCTCCTCCCCCACGGGGTCTTCAGCGTGTCGATCATGACCGCGCTGCTGCCCGACCTGGCCGAGCGCTGGGCGCGCGGCGACGTCGAGGCCTTCCGGCGCGGGGTGGTGCTCGGGCTGCGGTCCATCGCCTTCGTGCTCCTGCCCGCCGCCGTCGGGTACCTGGCGCTGGCCCGCCCGGTGGTGGACGTGGCCCTCGACCACGGCGCCTTCCGGGCGTCCTCGGTGGAGGCGACGGCGGGCGTGCTCGCCTGCCTCGCCGTCGGTCTGCCTGCCTTCAGCGCCTACCTCATGCTCATGCGGGCTTACCAGGCCATGCAGGACACGCGCACGATGTTCCGGCTGTACGTGGTGGAGAACGGCCTGAACGTGGCTCTCGCCTTCGCGCTGTACCCCTCGATGGGCGTGGCCGGGCTGGCCCTCGCCTTCGCGCTCGCCTACACGGCCGGCACGCTGCTGGCCTTCGACCGCCTCCGTCGGCGCACCGGCGGGCTGGGCGGCGGCGAGCTCCTCCGCTCCCTGGGCCGCACGGCGGCGGCCGCGGCCGTGATGGGTGCGGTGGTGACGGCCGCGAGCCGGACGACCGACGAGCCGCTGCTGCAGGTCGGCATCGCCGTCCCGCTCGGGATTTCCGTGTACGTTCTCGTCGCCCGCGCCGTCGGCGCCGGGGAGCTGCAAGCTCTGTTCCGCACGCGGAGGCCACCGGCTTGATCACAGGTTGGCTGGTCAAGATCGTCCTGGGGATCGCCCTCGTGGGCTTCCTGGCCATCGAGCTGGCATCGCCCCTCGTCATGCAGGCGCAGCTCGACGGCATCGCCCACGACGCGGCCGACGCCGCCGGGCTGGAGCTGCGCACGTCCGCCAACGCGGAGGTGGCCCAGGCCGAGGCCGCCCGCGTGGCCCAGGAGAACGAGGCCACGCTCGAGGACTTCTCGGTGCTGGAGCAGCGGAAGGCCCGCGTCACCGTCCGCAAGGAGGCGCGGTCGTTCCTGCTGAAGAAGTGGGACCGCATGAAGGGCTGGTACGACATCGAGAAGTCGGCCACCAGCGCCGAGGAGGGAGAGTAGGCACGATGGCCGGCACCCGAGTCGTGACCGACAGCGCCTGCGACCTGCCGCCCGAGCTGGCCGAGGAGCTCGACATCGAGATCGTGCCCCTCACCATCCGCTTCGGCGAGGAGTCCTTCGTCGACCGCAAGGACCTCTCGCCCGCCGAGTTCTGGAGCCGCATGGCGAGCTCGCCCGTGCTGCCCGAGACGTCCGCCCCCTCGCCCGGCGCGTTCGAGGAGGCGTTCCGGAAGGCGGCGGCCGAGGGCGCCACCGGCGTGGTGTGCGTCACGTTGTCGTCGGCCCTGTCGGCCACCCATCAGGCCGCCGTGCTCGGCGCCAAGGCGGTGGGCGACCTGGTGCCGGTGCGGGTGGTCGACTCGCGGGCGGTCAGCCTGGGCCAAGGCCTGATGGCGGTGGCCGCCGCCCGCCTCGGCAAGCAGGGCAAGGGCCTCGACGACTGCGTGGGGGCAGCCGAGGACCTGGTCTCCCGCACCCGCATCTACGGAGCGCTCGACACCCTCGAGAACCTGAAGAAGGGCGGGCGCATCGGCAGCGCCCAGGCCCTGCTGGGCTCCGTGCTGTCGATCAAGCCGATCATCGAGCTGGCCGACGGCAAGGTGGAGCCCGAGTCGAAGCAGCGCACGCGCTCGAAGTCGCTGCGCTATCTGGTGGAGAAGGTGCGCCAGTTCCCCCGGGTGGAAGACCTGGCCGTGATGCACGGCGACGCGCCCGACGTCGACGAGCTGCTCGACCTGCTCGGGGCCGTCTACCCGCGTGAAGACATCCTGGTGGCCCAGATCGGCGCGGTGATCGGCACCCACGGCGGCCCGCGCATCATCGGGGTGACGTTCCACGTCCCGAAGTAGCCCGTCATGGGTACCGTGAGAACGTCGTGGCCGATCACGCCTTCTCGCTGACCACCGATCGCACCCTCGCCGGCCGCTACCGACTCGTCGCCCCCATCGCCCGGGGCGGCATGGCCGAGGTGTGGGAGGGCCACGACGACGTGCTGGCCCGGCCGGTGGCGGTGAAGATCCTCCACCCCCACCTGGCCGAAGACGACGGCTTCGTCGAGCGCTTCCGCCGTGAGGCGGTGGCCGCCGCCCGCTTGGCCCACCCCGGCATCGTGGCCACCTACGACACCGGCGAGGACGACGGCGTGGCGTTCATCGTCATGGAGCTGGTACGGGGACGCACGCTGCGCCAGGCGCTGGAGGAGGGCTCGCTGCCGACTGCCACCGCCGTGCACATCGCCGCCCAGGTGGCCGACGCCTTGGAACGGGCGCACCGGGCAGGCCTGGTCCACCGTGACGTGAAGCCCGCCAACATCCTGCTGTGCGACGAGCCCGGTGGCGGGGTGCGGGTCAAGGTGGCCGACTTCGGCATCGCCAAGCTCCAGGCGGCGGGCGGCGACCTCACCCAGACGGGAGCGGTGGTGGGGACGGCCAAGTACCTCTCCCCCGAGCAGGTCGAGGGCCGTTCGCCCGACGCCCGCTCCGACGTGTACGCGCTGGGCGTCGTCCTCTACGAGATGCTGTGCGGGCGCCCTCCGTTCGCGGCCGACACCGAATTGGCCACCGCCCTCCAGCACGTGCGGGCCGAGCCGGTCACGCCCCGGCAGCTGCGGGCGGGCATCCCCCGGCCACTGGAGCAGGTCGTGCTGCGGGCCATGGCCAAGGACCCCGACCGCCGCTTCCGCAGCGCCGCCGACCTCCGCGGCGCCCTGCTCGCCGTCGACCTGGGGCCCGACGACGCCGACCCCATGGTGGTGCGGGAGCCCACGCCCCCCGGCGGCGTGGTGCCGTTGGCCCGCCCGGGCCGGCGCAGCTGGGTGCCTGCGCTGCTCGTGGCCGCCCTCGTCGCCGGTGCCGTGGCGGTGGCGCTGGCGGTCCTCCCCTCCGACGACGAGCCGTCCGCCGGGCCGGGGCCCGCACCCGGCGGCGCCGCCGTGCGGGTCGTGGCCGCCCACTCGTTCGACCCGCTGGGAGACGGCGACGAGAACGAGGACACGGCATCGCTGGCCGTCGACGGGCGCCCGGACACGGCGTGGGCGACCAGCCGCTACAACACCCGCGACTTCGGCAACCTCAAGGACGGGGTGGGGCTCTACGTGCAGGTCTCGGGCGGGCGGGCGCTGCGGCGGCTGGAGGTGCGCTCCCCCACGCAGGGATGGGCGGCGGCGGTGTACGTGGCCGACCGGCCCGGCACCGAGCTGGCGGACTGGGGCGCTCCCGTCGCCCGGGAGACCGCCATCGACGGCGACGTGAGCTTCGACCTGGGGCGCCGCCGGGCGAGCGCGGTGCTGGTGTGGATCACCGACCCCGGGATGGACAACAAGGCCGAGATCGCGGAGATCAGCGTCCGCGCCTGAGGCGGCCGGTACGCTCCCGGCATCGACGACGCGCAACTGGTGCAGGAGGCGCTCGCAGGCGATCGACGGGCGCTCGACACCCTGCTGCGCCGGCACTACCCCTTCGTCTACGGGCTGTGCCGTCGCATGACGGGCAACGACGCCGACGCGGCCGACGCCGCCCAGGACGCCTTGGTGGCGATCGTGCGCGGCCTGGCCCGCTTCGACGGGCGCAGCCGGTTCTCCACCTGGGTGTACCGGGTCGCCACCAACGTGTGCCTCGACGAGCTGCGGCGCCGGCGGCGGCGCCCGGAGCCGCGCGACGACGCGCTGTCGGCTCGCCCGGCGTCGACCACGGCGCTCGACTCCTCGGTGGCCGATCGGGTCGACGTCGACGCCGCCCTGCGCTCGCTGCCCGCCGACTACCGCGCCGCCGTGGTGCTGCGCGACCTGTGCGGGCTCGATTACGACGAGATCGCCACCGTGCTCGGCATCCCGCCCGGCACCGTGCGCTCCCGCATCTCCCGAGGACGGGCGGCAGTGGCCGAGCGCCTCGGGAACCCGTCCCGACCCGACCGCCGTCCAACCACCCGATCATGAACGCCGGCCCCCACCTCGACGACGACCTCCTGAGCGCGCACCTCGACGGCATCGACGCGGGGCTGCACCTGGCCTCGTGCCCGACGTGCCAGGCCCGCCTCGACGAGCTGGCCGCGGCGGCGGCGGCCGTCGGTGCCCCGCCGCCCCTGCCCCCTGCTTCGGTCGTCGACGCCGCCGTCGGGCGCGCGCTCGACGCCGAGGAGCGCCGCTCCCGGCGGCCGGCACTGGTGGCGCTGGCGGCCGCTGTGCTCGTCGTGCTGGGCGTGGTGGGCGCCGTCGTGGTGGGCGACGACGAACGGCCGTCCGACTCCGACACGGCAGCGCTCCGCCTCTCCGACGACGAGGTGGCGGGCGGTGGCGGCACGGCAGGGGCGTCAGCCACCTCCACGGTGGCCTTCGGTGGCGACCTCGGCGAGATGGACGAGGCCCGGGAGCTGTCCGACCGCGTGCGGGAGGTGGTGGAACCGCCCCCGACCACGACCACGGCCGCCGACCCGAGCGGTGCCGCCGCCCTGGAGGCCGGCGACACCGCCACGATGCGGGCGCCGACCGTGCGCACCACGTCGGACGACCCCTACTGCGAAAAGGCCGTGGCCAAGGAGCTCGACACCGGGCTCGGCCCCCTCGTGTACCGGGCCACGCTGCGCTGGAACGGCACACCGGCAGTGGCGGTCGCCTACCGGCTGGCCCAACCCCGCGGCGAGCTCGACCACCGGCTGTACGTGCTGACGAGCGAGGGCTGCCGCCTGCTGGTCGCCCAGACGTTCTGACCGGGCCGACTACCAGCCGCGGGATGCACTCTCCGG
>DATAAM010000157.1:0-22011 GCA_036260075.1 Acidimicrobiales bacterium | reverse complement strand
CACGCGCTGGAGCGCGCGATTTGCGGCCCAGAACGAGAAAGCGGAGGCCTAGAGGCCGTAGCGGAACCAGAGGCGGCGGGGGGCGTCGAGCACGCGGCTGACGGCCACCACCGCCCCGGGCGGCCGGTCGACGTCGGTGCCGTCGAGGTCGGCCACGAAGGCCACCTGCTCCAACGAGGGCGGCCCCACCGCCAGGTTCCGCTGCAAGGCCTCCTTGGAGGTGGCCTGCCCGCTGGCGACCAGGTAGCTGCCGGCCATGGTGCCCGTGCGGCCCACGCCCGCCCCGCAGTGCACGAACGTGATGCCGTCCGTCTCCCGCACCGCTTGCAGGAACTGCGCCACCTCCTCGGAGGTCGGCGCCTGGCCGTCGCGGATGGGGATGTGCATGTAGCGCAGGCCCAGCGACGACAGGTGGTCCTCGTCGACGTGCAGGTCCTCCTCGGCCCGCAGGTCGACCACCGTCTTCACCCCCCGCTCGGCCAGGGAGGCGTACCCCTCCGGGCCGGGCGCCGCGCCCCGCCACACGCGATCGTCGACCACGGCGAACTTGCGGATGCCCTCGGGGGTCTCCACGTCGCTGCCGGGGGCGGCCTCCTTGGCCCAGGCCGAGGCGCCGAGGATGGCGAGGTTCCCCGCGACGAGGAACGTGGCGACGAACCCGAAGAGGATCAGCGCCGCGGTGCGCACGTGACGAGTGTGGATCATGAGGCGGGTCACAGAGGATCAGGCTTCGGCGCCGGACGGCGCTCCCCCTTCAATCGGCGCGACTTGTACCCGGATTGAATGGGTCGAACCGGGGCCTAGCCGACCAATGGCAGCCGCAGGTTGGGGTCGGCGCCCACGTCGAGCGACGTCGGACCGTGCTGCTGGTACTGCCACCAGGCGGCGGCGCCGATCATCGCCGCGTTGTCGGTGCACATGGCCCGCGAGGGCAGGAAGGCCCGCAGCCCGTCGGCGATGCAGGCGTCGAGGGTGCGCTCCCGCAGGGCGGAGTTGGCCGCCACCCCGCCGCCCAGGCAGATGCCGGTGGCACCGATCTCCTGCGCCGCCCGGCGGGCCTTGGCCACCAGCACGTCGACCACCGCCTCCTGGAACGAGGCGGCCACGTCGGCGGCGGTGACGTCGGGGTGCTTGCGCACGTAGGTGATGACCGAAGTCTTCAGCCCGCTGAAGGAGAAGTCGTAGCCCTCGTCGCGCATGGCCCGGGGGAACGGGATGGCATGAGGATCGCCCTCCATGGCCAGCCGGTCGATGGCCGGGCCGCCCGGGTAGCCGAGGCCGAGGAAGCGGGCCACCTTGTCGTAGGCCTCACCCGCGGCGTCGTCGATGGTGGAGCCGAGCAGCCGGTAGCGCCCCGGCCCCTCCATGGCCACCAGCATGGTGTGGGCGCCCGACACCAGGAGCACCACCAACGGCGGTTCCAGGCTGGGCTCCTCCAGGAACGACGCGTACAGGTGTCCCTCCAGGTGGTTGACGCCGATGAACGGCAGCCCCCACACCAACGAGAGCGCCTTCGCGGCGCTGACGCCGACGAGCAGCGATCCCACCAGGCCCGGCCCCACCGTGGCCGCCACCGCGTGCAGGCCGTAGCCGTCGAGCCCTGCCTCCACCAGCGCCTCGGCCACCACCGGCGTGAGGAGGTCGACGTGCGCCCGCGAGGCCAGCTCCGGCACCACCCCGCCGAAGCGGGCGTGCAGGTCGACCTGGCTGCTCACCACCGACGACAGCACGTCGTGGCCGTCGGCCACCACCGCCGCCGCCGTCTCGTCGCACGACGTCTCGATGGCCAGGATGCGGAAGGGCTCGCTGCTCGTCACGACAGGCCCTCGATCACCGTCGTGCCGGGCACCTCGGCCTCGAGGCCCGCCAGGCGGGCCCGGTAGTCGTCGGTGTCGATGTCCTCAGCCCACATCACCAGCGCGTCCTCGTTCGTCTCCACGTAGTAGCCCTTGCGCACGCCCGCCGGACGGAAGCCGAACCGCCGGTACAGGGCCTGGGCGGGCACGTTGCTCACCCGCACCTCGAGCGTGAGGTGGCGGGCACCCCGCTGTGTCGCCAGCCGCACGGCGTTGAGCAGCAGCCGGGTGGCGATGCCCCGCCGCTGCCACGCCGGGTCGACGGCCAGCGTGGTGACGTGGGCGTCGTCGCCGGCCAGCATGACGCCGCAGTAGCCCACCACGTACCCGTCGACGCGGGCCACGTAGTAGACGCGGGTCGACCGCAGGGCCAGCTCGCTCACGAACAGGCTCAGCGACCACGGCCTCGGGTACACCTGCGACTCGATGCGCAGCACGGCCCGCAGGTGCCGGCGCCGCATCGGCACCAGCTGCACCTCCAGCGGCTCGGGGCGAGCGGATGCGTCCTCGGGGATGCGGGCGGCCATCGTGATCAGGCGGTGTCCCGCCGTTCCCATGTGATCTCCGCGTCGGACCTGCGGAGGTACAGCAGCTCCAGCTCCCACGGCTGCACGAACTCCTCGCGGATGGCCCGGGGGTGGGCCAGGTCGACCAAGGCCTCGGCCGACGGGTGGGCGAAGCCGATCTCGCCCACGTCGACGTTGCCGATCTCGTCGAACACGTCGCGGTAGCGCAGGGCGCCGTCGCCCACGGCCAGCGTGGCCTCCGAGCGGGCGAGCAGCTCGGACGCCAGCTCGTGCGGCGACGAGATGCTGTAGGGCGTCAGCCGTTGCACCCCGCCCGGCACCTGTCGGTACAGCGCCCAGAACACCTCGTTGCGGCGGGCGTCGATCACGGCGGCGATGAGGCGGTCGGTGTGGCGCACGGGGAAGGCCAGCAGGTCGAGGCTGGAGAGGCCGATCATCGGCACCCGCAGCGCGTGGGCCATGGCCTTCCCGGTGGCCACCCCCACTCGCATCCCGGTGAAGAGGCCAGGTCCCACGTCGACCGCGATGGCGCTGATCTCCTTCATCTCGATGCGGGCGTGCTTGCACACGAACTCGACGGCGGGCACCAACGTCTCCGCGTGCTGCCTCCCCCGGCTGGAGCAGAACGACGCCAGCACGCCTTCGTAGCCGCCGAGGGCGCAGCCCACTCGCTGGGTGGCGGTCTCGATGCCGAGGATGATCATTCGACGGACCACCGAGCCAGCGCGCTGCGCAGCGCGGCCTGCCGCGGCGCCCACGACGGCCCCACCACCCGGAACGTGAGGCGGCGGTCGTCCTCGGCGTCGCCGTAGTCGAGGCGGACCTCGAGGAAGTCGGCGGGCAGCGTGGGGGCGGCCATGTCGCCCCACTCGATCAGGGCCACGCCCCCGTCGTCCAGCAGCTCGGGCAGCCCCAGGTCGACGACCTCCTGCAGGTGGTCGAGCCGGTACACGTCGACGTGGACGAGGCTCAGGCGCCCCGGGTAGGTGCGCACCAGTGTGAAGGTGGGGCTGACGATGGGCTCGTCGACGCCCAGCGCCCGTCCGAACCCCTGGGCGAAGGCCGTCTTGCCCGAGCCCAGCTCGCCCGCCAGCAGCACCACGTCGCCCGGCTTGGCCAGCGCCGCCACCTGCCCGGCCAGCTCGCGGGTGTCGTCGGCCGACTTGGTCGCCGCCACGATGCTCACAGGTGCTCCTTGGCGCGTACGAAGTCGGCCCGCATGCCCGCCACCACCTCGCCCCCGCTGCGCAGGGCGGCCGAGGGATGGAAGGTGGGGACGATCACGGCGCCGCTGTCGCCGTACGGGTAGGCCCGGCCCCGCAGGCGGGTGATGCCCTCGGTGGTGTCGAGCAGGAGGCGGGTGGCGAAGTTGCCGAGCGTCACGATCACTCGCGGCTTGACGAGCGCGACCTGCTGCTCGAGGAAGGGGCGGCAGGAGGCGATCTCCTCGGGGTGCGGGTCGCGGTTGCCGGGCGGGCGGCACTTCACCACGTTGGCGATGTACACGCCGCGGTCGCGGCTGATGCCGATCTCCTCCTGCATGAGCTTGTCGAGGAGGTGCCCGGACCGGCCGACGAACGGCTCGCCCTTCAGGTCCTCCTCGCGACCGGGGCCCTCTCCCACGAACAT
Organism: Acidimicrobiales bacterium; assembly: GCA_036260075.1. Taxonomy (GTDB): domain Bacteria; phylum Actinomycetota; class Acidimicrobiia; order Acidimicrobiales; family JAHWLA01; genus DATAAM01. Next base: position 17,999 of record DATAAM010000157.1, on the reverse strand, counting down.
GAGGTCGGCGTCGGGATCGCCCACGCCGAACACCACTTGGGTGCGCCCTGCCGACAAGGGGCAGCGCGAGCACGCGAGGGCCTCTCGCTCCAGCTCCTGGAGGGTGGGCATCGACTCCGAAGCGTAGCCCTGCGCCGCCGTTCCCCGTTTCTCCGCAAATGCGGGCCCCCACGCCCGCACGCCCGCGTTTGGGGAGAAAACCGCTCAGCCCGACGCCAGGGCCCGCCACAGCGCCCGGTAGCTCGGGTACTCGAGCTCGGGCGTCACCCACCCGGCCGCCACCAGCTCGGCGTGCAGCCTGGGCAGGTTGCGGAAGGGGATGCCGGAGTCGACGTGGTGGGCCAGGTGCCAGCCGGTGTTGTAGGGCACCATCCAGAAGCGGGCCAGCGGGCGCTGGCGCACGTGGTGGGTGGTGAGGCGGCGGTCGTCGGAGCGGGTCATCCCGCCGTGCTCGGCGATGGCCCGCAGGCGGTTCAGCACCTTCCACACGGTCATCCAGGGGGCCACCCAGAGCAGGGGGTAGGCCCACCAGTGACCTGCGAGGGCGAAGGCGGCGGCGATCACGGCGTGGGTCAGGAAGATGTCGCGGACGTAGGGGCGGCTCTGCGGACGGCGGAAGGCGCGCCACAGCGCCTTCATGTTCTTGCTGCCGGAGACGAACAGGGCGTCGCGGGTGAGCTTGCGGCGGAAGGAGGCGAAGGGGATCGGGTAGCCGTTGTAGAGGTCGAGGTCGGGCTCGTCGGGGCCGAACTCCTCCTTGTGGTGGGCCATGTGCGCCCGGCGGTAGGCGTCGAACGGGGTGAAGCTCGGATAGGAGAGGAGCCAACGGCCGACGAGGTCGTTGGAGCGCTTCTTCGAGAAGAGCAGGCGGTGGGCGGCCTCGTGCCCGAGGATGTTGAGGAGGGCGTGGGCGCGGCCCACGAGCAGGAACGCCGCCACGTAGGCCCACCACCGGTCGAGCGCGATCGCGGCCCCGATCACGCCGAACGACTGCCCGTAGGCGCCGAGGACGGTGACGACGTTGCGGACGTCGGGGATGCGCCGCAGCTCCTCCCGGATCGGCGGCACCGGACGACCGGTGGCGGTGAGCCGGTCGGTCGGCAGCACCTCGGGCAACAGCTCGGGCGGCGGCAGCATCGTGCGCCCGCTCGTTCTGGGGGAGGAATCCCGCGCCTTGGAGCGGGATTCCTCCCCCAGAACGGCGCTTCTCGTGGTGGCCACGGGTGTATGTTACAGAAATTGCGCACGTGACGCCATTTCGTAACACGGACGACGAGCGGCCGCTGACCGCCCGCTCGGTGCTGCTCTCCACGTTGCTGGGCGCCCACCCCCCGTCGCTGCCCGTGCGGGTGCTCGTGCGCTCGGGGGAGCTGTTCGGCATCGCCGAGGGCACCGTGCGGGTGGCCCTGTCTCGGATGCTGGCCGCGGGCGAGGTGGAGCAGGAGGACGGTCGCTACCGCTTGGCCGGGCGGCTGCTCGAACGGCAGGCCCGCCAGGACGAGAGCCGCCGCCCTGCCGTGCGGCGGTGGCGCGGATCGTGGGTCACCGCCGTCGTCACCGCCGAGGGACGCACCGCCTCCGGACGGGTGGCGCTGCGCTCGCTCATGCGCGACCTCCGCATGGGCGAGCTGCGGGAGGGCGTGTGGCTGCGGCCCGACAACCTGCGCCTGGTCCGGCCTGCCGACGGGCAGTGCACGTGGCTGGCGTCCCGACCCGAGGGCGACCCGGCCGAGCTGGCCGCCCGGTTGTGGGACCTCGGCGCCTGGGCGGCCCGGGCCGAGGTGCTGCGCGAGCGCATGCGCCGACTGCGGATCGAACGCCCTGACGACTTGGCCCCCGGGTTCGTGCTGTCGGCCGCCGTGTTGCGCCACTTCCAGGCCGACCCCCTGCTGCCCGACGAGCTGCTGCCCGTCGACTGGCCCGGCGCCGCCCTTCGCCAGGAGTTCGAGGCGTTCGACGCCGCCTTCCTGGCCGCCTGGCGCTCCTTCATGCAGCGCGGATAGCGGCCTCCACGGCGCGGGCGGCGAGCATGCGCACGACGTCCACGTGAACGCCGTCGACCTCGCCGGTGGCCGCCGCCACCAGCGCGTCGCCGTCAAGCGTGGTGTGAGCGGGCTCCAAGGCCCGGGCCAGGCCGTCGTGGCCCGACTGGGCCACGAGCAGGCAGCCGAGCTTGTCGAGGCGGGCGTTGGTGGCGATCACGCCGATCGTCGTGTGCCCGAACGGCGCGGCCGACAGGTCGGGCACGGCGACGGGGCGGTCGCCCCGCACCGACCCGAACGCGTTGACCGCGGCCACCGCCCCGACCACCACCTCGCCGTGGCGCTCCACCGCGGTGCCGAGCCCCACCCGCGCCCCGGTGCCCGCTCCCACGGCGCCTACTTCGAACGGCCCCGACGCCGCCGCCTCGCACGCCGCGTAGCCCGCCGCCGCATCGGGCCGGACGGCGGCGTCGCCGACGGCCAGGTCGTAGAGCACGGCGCCCACCACGATGGGCACCACGCCCGCTGCCGTGGGAAAGCCGAGCCCCCGCTCCTCGCACCAGCGCACCACGCCTTCGCACGCGGCCAAGCCGAAGGCCGAGCCCCCGCTCAGCACCACGGCGTCGACCCGCGGCACCAAGCGCTCGGGAGCCAGCAGCTCCCACTCCCGGGTGCCCGGCGCCCCGCCCCGCACCTCGCCCGAGGCCACCGTGCCCGCGGGCAGCACCACCACCGTGCAGCCGGTGCGGGCGGCCGCGTCCGTCCAGTGCCCGACCCGCACGCCGCGGACGTCGGTGATCACAGGTCGCCCAACTCGGCCTGGACCGCAGAACCGGACGTGAGGTCGTAGGCGCGGTGGAGGCGGGGGCCGATGCGGGTGACGACCTCGTAGTTGATCGTGCCGAGCTTCTCGCCCCACTCCTCGGCGGTGATCTCCTCGTCGCCCTGGCGACCGAGCAGGACGACCTCGTCGCCCACGTACACCGGCGCGCCGGGGCCGCAGTCGATCAGCGTCTGGTCCATGGTGACGGTGCCCGCGATCGGGCAGCGGCGGCCGCCGACCAGCACCTCGCCGCCCACGGCGCCCAGCGACCGGGGGATGCCGTCGGCGTAGCCCACCGGCACCACCGCGATCGTCGTCCGCTTCTCGCACCGGTACCGCAGCCCGTAGGACACGGCCTCGCCCGCCTCCACCTCGCGCACGAACGAGACCCGGGCTGTCACGGCCATCGCGGGCCGCAACGGCACTCGCCCGGCCAGCGCGGGCCCCGGCGCCAATCCGTAGACAGCGATCCCGCAGCGCACCATGTCGTAGCGGGCCGAGGGGTGGGCGACGGCACCCGCCGAGTTGGCCGCGTGCAGCAGGTCGGGCACGATGCCCTCCGTCGCCAGCTCGTCGCGCACCTCCTCGAAGCGGGCGACCTGGCCCGCGGTGAACTCGTCGTGGGCCGGATCCTCCGCCGCCGCCAGGTGCGTCATCAGGCCCTCCAGCCGCAGGTTGCGGGCCGCAACCACCGACTTGGCCAACGCCAACGCGTCCTCCGGGCGCGCCCCCACCCGGTGCATGCCGGTGTCGACCTTGAGGTGCACGCCGACCGCGCGCCGGTGGCGCTCGGCCGCCGCCTCCGCCGCCTCCACCCCCTCCGGCGTGTACACGACGGGCGTGATGCGATGGAACACGGCCCAGTCGATCGCCGACGCCGTGGGCTCCGACAGCAGCAGGATCGGCGCCTCGATCCCCGCGTCGCGCAGCTCCACGCCCTCCTCCACCACGGCGACGCCCAGCCACCGCGCCCCTGCCTCCAGCGCCGCCCGCGCCACCGGCACGGCACCGTGCCCGTAGCCGTCCGCCTTCACCACCGCGCACACGGCCGCGGGCGCCACCACCTCCGACAGCACCCGCACGTTGTGGCCGACGGCCTCCAAGTCGATCGCCGCCCACGCCAGGCGGCTGTAGGCCTCAGCCATCGGACAACCAGGCCGCCACCAGGTCGGGCAGGTCGCCCGCCACCAGCCCCCGCCGGAAGCCGAGCCGGGAGGCGACGCCGTGCACGTGGGCGGCGAACGCAGCCCCCTCCACAGCTGCCATCCCCTGCGCCAGGAAGGCGCCGACGACGCCCGCCAGCACGTCGCCCGTGCCCGCGGTCGCCAGCTGCGGCCCGCCCGTCGCAGAGAGCAGCACCTTCCCGTCGGGCCCCGCCACCACCGTGGTCGAGCCCTTCAGCAGGACGACGGCGCCTGCGGCCGACGCCAACGACCGCGCCGCCTCCACCCGGTCGTCGCCCACGGGACGGCCGGCCAGCCGCTCGTACTCACCCTCGTGCGGGGTCAACACGGTCGACGCCGTGCGCGACTTGACCACCGACACGTCGAGCACGTTGAGCCCGTCGGCGTCCACCACCACCGGCACGTCGACCGCGCTCAACAAGGCGTTGACCTCCTGGCGCACACGGTCGTCGCGCCCCAGGCCCGGCCCCACGATCACTGCACGACAGCGCTCGGCCAACGAGGCCCAGTTGCGGTGCGGCAACGGCACCGCCACCGCCTCTCCCCCGACGGGCAGGTCGCCCGGCACGGCCAGGCGCACGTAGCCGGCGCCCGCCCGCATGGCCGCTCGGGCCGCCATCGTCGGCGCACCCACCATCCCCGGCGAGCCCCCCACCACCAGCACCGCCGTCTTCCACTTGTGCGTCTCCCGAGGCGGCCGCGGCAGCGCCGAACGCACGTCGTCGTCCTCCACCAGCCACATGCGGGCGCCCGACACGTCGAGGCCGATGTCGACCACCTCCACGACGCCCGCCGCCTCGCCGAACAGCAGCGAGGGCTTCAGCGCCGCGAACGTCACGGTGGCGTCGGCCACGACGTCACCGGACGGCACGTCGACCGCCAGCACGGGCGCACCGTGGGGATGGGGCGCCTTGTACTCCCCCCGGAACCCGGTGCCGTAGGCGGCGTCGATCACCAGGTCGCAGGACGGCAGCTCGGCACCCGGCTCGACCACCGCCACCCGTACGCCCCGGGCCGACAGGCGACGGGCCGCCACCCGCCCGTCGGCCCCGTTGTTGCCCGGCCCCGCCACCACCACGACCCGGCGCCCGTACCCGCCGCCGAGCATCCGCAACGCCGACCGCGCCACCGCTGCTCCCGCCCGCTCCACCAGCACCTCGAACGCCTCGGGAGCGGCGGCGTCGACCGCCCGCATCTCGTCCGGCGTGAGGACCGGCAGCAAGCTCAGCCTCGGCGCCAGCGGTCGGCCAGCGGCTGGATCGGCTCGAGCAGCAGGTCGACCACCGGGATGTCGGACAGCCGCTCCTCGTCGAAGGCGGGCTCCGTCTCGGTGACGGCGTCGACCAGCGCCGTGTAGCGGCCCCGGTACCCGGCCAGCAGCTCGCGTGCCCCCTCGGCCGGCAGCCGGTCGTGGAACCGCACGTGCAGCAGCGTGAGCCCGGTGGCCTGGTTGTCCTTGACCTCCGGCACGATCACCACGGTGCGGCCGTCGCTCCTGCCCCGGGCCACCATGACGTCGCGGTCGACGGCCACCTGGTGCTTGGTGCCCCGCAGTGCCGGGTTTGACGACGTGCGCGACGGCAACGTGCGGGCCACTCCCCCTTGGTCGACGACGTGCACCGTGGCGCCCTCGTCCGCCGGGTTGCCCTCCACCCGATAGCGGGTCCAACCGGTGACCTCGGCCACCGCCAAGTCGACGGTGCGCAGCACCCGCAACGTGCGGTAGCCGAGGCGGTCGCGCGGCGTGCCCGCCGCCAGCGCCGCTTGCACCAGGGCAGGCTCGAACAACGCCTCTTCCGACCGCGAGATGCCGACCGTCACCGTCTTGGCCTGGTGCTTGATGGCGTCGATCGGACGGGTGAGCTCCTCGATGCCGCGGGTCAACGCGTCGACGAGGTCGTCGAGCAGGGCACCGGGCGTGCCCACCTTGCCGTACTCCAGCTCGTAGGCGTCGAGCGGCACGGCGCCGGTGCTGTAGCGCAGCAGCGACGCCAGCCGTACCGCCGTGCTCGCCTCCAGGTGCCCGTTGTAGGAGCCGTCGCGCAGGCTGGCGAAGAACCTCGACGCGGGCTGCTCGACCGACGACGCCAGCCGGCGCAGCAGCTCGTCGCCCGTGGCACCCGAGGACACCACCGACTCCACCGCGGCCCGCGCCTCGCGCAGCGGCCGGGCCTGCGCGTCGATCGACAACGCCGCCTCGTAGCCGAACAGGTGGCCCGCCATGGTCGACAGCACGAACGCCAGCGCCGGGTGGGCGGAGGGCACCGAGATCGTGTGCACGGCGGCGGTGAACCGCGACTCGCCGTCGGTGGCGACCACCACCGGCGCCGCCTTGTGCGCTCGGTAGATGGCCACCTCCTTGGCCACGTCGTCGGCGTTGGCCCCGGTCAGGCCCGCGGCGCACACGAAGATCAACGGCTCCGACGACAGGTCGATGTGCTTCTTGTCCTCGGTGACGTCGCAGGCGATCGCCTTGTAGCAGAGCTCCGACAGCTTGATCCTGATCTCCTGGGCGGCGATGCGGTTGGCCCCGTTGCCCACGATGGCCCAGTGGCGACGGGACGGCGCGTGCCGCATGGCGGCCTGGGCGATCTCGTCGCGCCGGGCCAGCACGCCCTCCATGGCGTCGGGCAGTGCCCGCAGCCCGGCCAGCACGTCGGCCGACCGCCCGTTCGTCACGCCCAGCTCCGCGGCCAGCGCCTCGGCCAGCACGAACCCGGCGGCGATCTGCGCGTAGAAGGCCTTGGTCGACGCCACGCTCATCTCCACGTCGCGGCCGTCGGAGGTGTAGAGCACGCCGTCGGACTTGTCGACCAGGTCGCTGTTGCGACGGTTGACGATGGAGACCACCGCCGCGCCCCTGGCCCGCACCAGGTCGACGGTGCGGTTGGTGTCGGTGGTGGTGCCCGACTGGCTGATGGCCAGCACGAGCGTGTCGGACATGTCGTCGTCGAGCTCGAACCCGGACAGCTCGGTGGCGGGCAGCGACTCGACCCGCAGCCGTCCGTCGACCGCGTCCTCCACGGCGGCGGCCACGCTCTGTCCCGCCACCGCGGCGGTGCCCTGCCCGATGACGACGATCCGCCCGATGGTGCCGTCGGCCAGCCGGGCCCGCAGCGACGGGGGCAGGGTGTCGTCGCCCACGCGCACGCTGTCGCCCACGATGCGGCCCCGCAGGGTCTTGCGGAAAGACTGGGGCGCCTCGCTGATCTCCTTCAGGAGGTAGTGCTGGTAGCCGGCGCGGTCGATGTCTCGCGTGGTGATCTCCGCCGTCTGCACCTCGGTGACCGGCGACTCGGCGCCGTCGTAGGAGATGCGGCGGATGCCCTCGAGCGTTCCCGCCTGCGTGGCATCGAGCACGAGCACCTCGCCGCCCGTCTCGCCCTCCATGCGCACGTACCGGTCGGTCTCCTCCACCACGCCGTAGGGCTCGCTGGCCACCACGAAGGCGTCGTGGGCCAAGCCGACGTACAGCGCCTGCCCGCTCCCGCGCAGGGCGAGCAGGAGACGAGTGGGGTCGTCGGCCGCGTGGGCGGCGACGGCGACCGAGCCCTCGAAGGCGGCGACCGTGCGGCGGAACGCCTCCTCCGTCGGCAGCCCCTCGGCCAGCCGCCGCGACACCAGCGTGGGGATGACCTTGGCGTCGGTGGTGACCTCGGGCGGCAGACGAAGGCCCTCGCGCTCCTTGAGCTCCGCGTAGTTGTCGACGTCGCCGTTCAGGGCGGCGGTGACGTACGGGCCGTCGAGCCCCTCCTCCTCGTGGTTGAGAGGATGGGCGTTGGGCTGCGAGATGATGCCGACGCTGGCCCAGCGGGTGTGGCCCACCACCACGACCTCGGCCGTGTCGGCGGCGAGGGCGCGGCGCAGCAGCTCGTCGCCCCGGATCGCCTCGCGCAGCACGCGGCTGTTGTCGCCGAGGTCGCCGATCTCGGCGGCCGCCTTGTAGACGAAGGCCAGGTGGCCGGCGGGCGTCCGCACGGCCAGCGACGTGAACAACGGATCGTCGATGCGGCCGGCGAGCAGCGACTGCACCTCGGCCGAGGCGAGATCCAGCCCGTGGCCGTGCACCAGGATGTGCAGGCCCGCCGAGTCGCGCCCTCGCACCTCCAGTCGGTCGAGCGCAGAGAGCGCTGTCTGGACGGAGCAGTAGGCGGCGAGCCCGGCGTCGGCGCCGCCCATGAGGTCGGCCACCGCCTCCGCCGTGCGGAGGCGGTCGTGGCGGACGGCCCACACTGCGTCCTTCAGGCGCACCAAGGCGGCGTTGCGTTCCTCCAGCGCCCTGTCCGACAGCGCGGCGGCGTCGGCGTCGAGCGCCTGTTCGAGGGCCGCGACCGTCTCGGTCGCCTCGGCCGTCCCCCGCTCGAGCTCGGCCACCAGGTCGGCATGCTCGAGCAAGGCGCGCACGCCGCCTACGCCCCGCAGCGAGGCGTCGACCGCCGCCCACGAGTCGGCCGCCGCCGACGGGTCGGTGGCGTCGAGAGCCCGGCCCAGGTGCACCCGCACGACTGCGGGATCGACCTCGGGGGGAGGGCCGGGACGTCGGAGGACGGCGATGATGCCGCACATATGCGACCAGGCTAGGGCGCTGCCGCCCCGCAGGTCCGCTCGACGGCCGCGGCGAGCCGGGCGGCAGCGGCCTCCGCCCGGGCCGCGTCGGTCGCCTCGACCATCACGCGGACGACGGGCTCGGTCCCGCTGGCGCGCACGAGCACCCGTCCCGACCCGTCGAGCTCGGCCTCCACTGCTGCCACCTCGTCTCGCACGCCGTCGACCGCGCTGCGATCCGCCACCCGGACGTTGCGCAGCACCTGGGGCATTCGGGTCATGGCCCCCGCCGCCAGCGCGGCCAGCGGCCTGCCCGACCGGCGCACCAGGTCGACCAGCTGGAGGCCGGTGAGGATGCCGTCTCCGGTCGTGGCCAGGTCGCGGAAGATCACGTGCCCCGACTGCTCGCCCCCCAGCGACCACCCACCCTGCTCCAGGGCTTCGAGGACGTAGCGGTCGCCCACCTGCGTCTCGTGCACGGTGATGCCGTGCTCGGCCATGGCCAGACGGAAGCCGAGGTTGGTCATGACGGTGACGACCACGGTGTCGCCGTGCAGCTTCCCCCGCTCGCGCAGGTCGAGCGCGCACAAGGCGATGAGGTGGTCGCCGTCGACGAGCCTGCCCTCGTGGTCGACCGCAACCACGCGGTCGGCATCGCCGTCGAAGGCGAGGCCGAGGTCGGCGCCCTCCGCCACCACTGCCCGCTGCAGGGCCTCCGGGTGGGTGGAACCGCACCCGTCGTTGATGTTCCGGCCGTCGGGGGCGGCGCCCATGACGTGCACCTCGGCGCCCAGGGAGGCGAACACCCGCGGCGCCTGCTGCACCGCCGCCCCGTGGGCGCAGTCGAGCACCACCCGCACGCCGTCGAGCCGTCGTCCCTCGATCGAGTCGCGCAGGTGCGCCTCGTACTCCTCGACGACGGCGGCGTCGAGGCGGGCGTCCGCGGCAGGCCCCGTGGTCGGCGCCTCGGCCAGCGCCGCCTCCAGGCGCTCCTCCTGCTCGTCGGTCAGCTTGCGCCCGCCCGCGGTGAAGAACTTCACGCCGTTGTCGGTCCAGGGGTTGTGCGAGGCCGAGACCATCGCGGCGGGCCGGCCGCGGGCGGCGGATGCGAACGCCACCGCGGGCGTGGGCACCACCCCGAGGTCGACGACCTCCGCGCCCTCGGCGGCCAGCCCGGCGGCCAGCGCGGCCTGCAGCACGGGGCCGGACTCGCGCGTGTCGCGGCCGAGGGCGAACCTGCGGCCCTCCAACGTGCGCGCCGCCGCCCGCCCCAAGGCGTGCACAAGCTCGGGAGTCAGCTCCTCGAAGGCGACGCCCCGCACCCCGTCGGTGCCGAAGCGCAGCGTCATGCCGTTTTGGGCACGCTTTTCCGCGCATACCGCGGGAAACCGTGCCCAGAACGGGGGTGCGCCACTGCGGGTTCTAGCGCTTCGAGTACTGCGGCGCCTTGCGGGCCTTCTTGAGGCCGTACTTCTTCGACTCCTTCTCCCGGGCGTCGCGGGTCAGGAAGCCGGCCCGCTTCAGCGGCACGCGCTGCTCGGGGTCGAGCTCGGCCAGCGCTCGGGCGATGCCCAGGCGCAGGGCGCCCGCCTGCCCGGACACGCCGCCGCCGTCGATGGTGGCGTCGACGTCGTAGACGTCGGCCGTGTTGGTGACCTTCAGCGGCTCGGACACGAGCATCTGATGGGTGGCCGACGGGAAGTACTCCGCGAACGGCCGCTTGTTGACCGTGATCACGCCTTGGCCGGGGCGGATGCGCACGCGGGCGACGGCTTCCTTGCGGCGACCGGTGGACTGGACGAGCGGCTTCGGCATGTCGACCTCAGGATGCGCGGCGGGCCGACGCCAGCTCGAGCGGCTGCGGGCTCTGCGCCGAATGCGGATGGGTGGGACCGGCGTAGATCTTGAGCTTCTTCAGCATCTTGCGGCCGAGCGGGCCCTTGGGGAGCATGCCCTTCACGGCCCGGCGCACGACCTCCTCGGGCTTGGTGGCCAGCAGCTCGCTGTAGCGCTTCTCGCGCAGGCCGCCCGGGTAGCCCGAGTGCCGATAGGCGATCTTCTTCTCCGCCTTGCCCGCGGTGAGCACCACGTTGGCGGCGTTGACCACGATCACGAAGTCGCCGGTGTCGACGTGCGGGGCGAAGATCGGCTTGTGCTTGCCCCGGAGCACGCGTGCGACCTCGGACGCGAGCCGGCCCAGCACCAAGCCGTCGGCGTCGACGACGTGCCAGGCGCGCTGGATGTCCGTGGGCTTCGGGGAGAACGTACGCACGAGGGGTCAAGGATAGCGGTGCCACGCGCTGCACGCATCCGGGCCTACCCTCCGCCCTGGTGATCACGCTGCGCCACGTCGAAGAGGCCCGAGAACGGGTGTCGGGGGTCGTCCGGCCCACGCCCGTCGACCGCTCCGACACGTTCAGCCGCATGGCGGGCCGCCCGGTGCTGCTCAAGGCCGAGCACCTCCAGCGCACGGGATCGTTCAAGATCCGGGGCGCCTACAACCTGGTGTCCACGCTGCCCGCGGGCGTCGACGTGGTGGCGGCGTCGGCAGGCAACCACGCGCAGGGGGTCGCCCTCGCCGCCTCGCTCTCCGGACGCCGATCCACGATCTTCATGCCCACACAGGCGCCGCTGCCCAAGGTGGAGGCCACCCGGGCCTACGGGGCCGAGGTGCGGCTGGTGGGCGACGGGGTGGACGACGCCCTGTCGGCGGCCCACGCCCACGCCGAGGAGTGCGGCGCCGCCTACGTGCACCCCTTCGACGACGAGCGCGTGATCGCGGGCCAGGGCACGATCGGCCTCGAGCTGGTCGACGACGTCGACGACCTCGGTGACGGCAGCGCCGTCGCCGTGCCGTTCGGCGGCGGCGGGCTCCTCTCGGGGATCGCCACCGCGCTGGGCTACACCCGCCGGTCGGTCCGCGTCGTCGGCGTGGAGGTGGAGGACCGCGTCGCCACCCTGGCCGACGGCATCGCCGTCAAGGCGCCGTCGGAGCTCACCGGCGCCCACATCGAGGCCTTCGTCGACGACGTCGTGCGGGTGTCCGACGAGGAGATCAGCCAGACCATGCTCCTGCTGCTGGAGCGGAGCAAGGCCGTGGTCGAGCCGGCAGGCGCCGCCGCGCTGGCCGCGGTGCTGGCGGGGAAGGTGGGCGGCCGCGGCTCCGTCGTCGCCCTGCTGTCCGGGGGCAACGTCGACCCGCTCCTGCTCACCAAGCTGATCGACCACGGCCTGTCGGCGGCGGGCCGCTACCTGGTGCTGCGCATCGTCCTGGCCGACCATCCCGGCGCGCTCGCCGAGCTGACCGCCGCCGTGGCCGCCCTGGGCCTGAACGTCCTCGACGTGGAGCACCACCGGGCCGGGGCGTCCGTCGGGCTCGACGAGGTGGAGGTCCTGCTCACGGTGGAGACCCGCGACCCCGGCCATCGCAGCGAGGTGGTCGACGCCCTGCGCCGGCAGGGCCTTCGTGTAGACCTGGTGCGATGAAGCGGACGGTCAGGGACCGGTGCCTACGCCGCCTTCGGTGACGGGCCGGTTGCGGCGGAGGAAGAAGCGTCGGACCTTCACGATCACAAACACCACGATGGCCAGGGCGATCACCAGGAACGCGAGCAGGATGACGCCCACGATGGCGAGCCCGGTGCCGGTGGGAGCGGCGTCGGCCAGGAGCAGGGGCATTCAGGACCTCCGGGAGAGGAAGGCGAGCAGCACGGGGAGCTCGAGGTAGGCGTGGTAGGAGGCCAGCGACGAGTACACGACGCGGCCGGTGGTGTAGTCGACGAGGAACATGGCACCGACGACGGCCGTGCCCGCCGCCAGCAGCATCGGCAGGCGGTTGCCCCGCACAGGCGGGCCCGCATGACGCGGCATCACCCAGCACCAGATCAGGTAGTGCACGGTCTGGAGGTAGGCGAAGGCCACGAAGAAGCGGGTGAGCCCGACGACCGACGACCCCGGCGGTGCGACGGCGGCGGCGGCCGACGCCCACCCCGGCCCGAGCCCGCCACCGGGCTGGGCGCCGAGGACGACGCCGTCGAAGGCGCCGGAGAGGATGGCGAGCGGTACCACGCCGAGGGCCACGACCGTCGCCGCCCTGATCGCGGGCGAACTGGTCCACTCCCACAGGAAGGCGGCGGGCACGAGGTTGTGCAGGTGCAGCAGCACGAGCACGAACCACACGGGCGAGTGCATCGACGCCAGGAAGGCGGCCACCAGCGGCACGGCCAGCACCGGACGGCCTCGGCCCCGCATCAGCGCGACGGCCAGCAGTGCGAAGGCGGCCACGATCTCGACGCGGCGGGCGGGCGCGCCGGCCAGGCGGGCGGCCGCCACCACCGTCACGAGGCCGACGGCCGTGGCGAGGAACGGGCCGGAGAGGACGGAGCGGAACCGACCGAGCACGTAGCGCAGCTCCAGGACGGTGTGGGCAGGCCCGATCAGCACGAGGCCGAGGACGGCGAGCGGCAGCGGCGCCCACACCGCCACCGCCGCCGCCAGGACTGCCCCCGCGAGCAGTTCGGCGGCCGCGTCGCGACGGACGACGACGCCCGTTGCCCCACTGCCCACCGCCGTGATCTCGATGGGAGACACGGTACGGACGTGCGCCGCCGCCGACGAGGCACAAATCGCCATAGCGCGGCCGAACCAGTCGGTTGATGGTCACCGGGTACGCAAGCGCCCTGGTCGTCACGCTGGTCGTCGAGGCGGCGGTCTACGGCGTGGGGCTTCCGCGCCTCGGGCCGGTCTCACGGCGGACAGCCGTGGTCGCCGGGCTCGTCGTCAACCTCGTCAGCCACCCGGTCGCCTGGTTCGCGCTCTGGCCCGCCTTGCGCGCGGTCGTCGGGCGAGGACCGGCCTTCGTGGCAGTGGAGGCGCTCGTCTGCCTGGGCGAGTGGGCCGCCCTGGCCCGGTGGCGGCCGTTCGACCGGCCGCTCCTGGCCGTGATGGTCCTGATCGCCAACGCCGCTTCGATCGTGGGCGGCGCGGTCATAGCCTGAAAGACGCGGCTGCGGCCCCCCACCCACCCGTGGGGAGCCGCAGCCGTTGTTGCCGGGGGGATCAGGGTGCGACGCTGTAGATCGTGTATCGGGCGGCCTTGCTGTCACCCGGGTACGCCGTCCCCGGCAGGACGTAGACGCGGCTGCCGTCGGGCACGATGCGTTCCTGGCCGTCGTCGGCAGCCGAGGAGTCGCCCACCGGCACAGACAGCGGCGTCGAGCGGATGTCGACGTAACCGAACCCGAGGTCGGACTGGAAGTAGAAGCGACCTCGCCGCCGGTCCAGCCCCGGGCCGATGCGCGGCTCGGCGCCCACGGCGGGCCGGAACGTGCCCACCACGCTCATCGCACCGGCATCGACGACGGTGACCTCGCCGAAGTAGCCGACCACGAGGATGCGGCCGCTGTGGGGATCGACCAGGGCGGTGTCCACCAACCCGCCGGCGGGGACGGAGCTCTCCTCGCCGTCGCGCTCGAACAGGCCGGCCCGAGGCAGGCGTACCACCAACCCCCGGGCGCCGCCCGGGAGCAGCGACAGGCCTGTCGTCTGGCACGTCACGTACACGGCGTCGGGTCGCAGCAGCACCTCCGGGGCAGCCGTACTGCTGCTGAAGTCGGTGCCGGGCAGCGGTCCCGTGCACGCCCGCACGATCCGCGACCTCCGGGCGCCGGTGGCCAAGTCGACGTGCTGCACCACGGTCAGGCGGTTGGCGACCGAAGCGGCGATGCCGCCGTAGAGCACGAGGAGGCCGCCGGTGCTCGCGTCGTACGTCAGGGAAGCGGGAAGCAGGGGATCCTGGAACGGCGCCTCCACCGGGAGCGCCGTCAGTCGTCCGTGGTCCCGCAACGTGAACGTGGAGGCGTCGATCTCCAGCAACCTGCTCGGGTACCCGAGCACGAACACCCGGTGACCCCCGTCGGTGACGTGCAGCCACTCGCCGCCGCCGGACGCGTGCACCGTCGCCCGCCGTAGTTCGGTGTCGATCACGAACGAGCCGATCACCTGGCGAGAGCTCGCGTCGCGCACGAGCACCCCCGTCCGGCGCCCGGAATCCTCCGGGTACACCTGCCAGAGCTGACCGGCGCCGGGGACCGGCAGCAGGGTCCCACCGGAGAAGCGTGTGAGGAACCCGTCGCCGGTGAAGCTGGGCCCGAGGCGCTCGGTCGCCTCCTGCGGGAAGCGGTCGACCGTGCCCACCGCCGTGATCCCCGGCGTGGCGGCGACAGTGCCCGGCATGGCGAGCACGCAGAGGAGTGCGAGAACCCCGATCAGTCGTCGTCGAAGCTGCATCGTCGATCCCCAAGTTCCGGCGCACTCCCCTGGCGCGCTCATCTCTCCCTACGAACGAACCGGGGAGGTGTCGCGCCGATTTCTCGGGAATCTCAGGCGGCGGCGGCCAGAGGCACCGACGCGGCGGTGAGCCGGTGGTGCTCGGCCCGACACGCAGCCAACGCCCGACAGGCCACAGCCTGCTCGGCGGGCGTCGGCTCGGCGGTGGTGACGTACCGCTGTACGGCTCGGCCGCCCAGCAGCAGCAGGCGGCTCAGCCGGGCACGCGGGCGGGAGGCCGCCACGGTCACGAGCTCGGCCGAAACGGCCAGCGAACCGAGGAAGGCAGGCAGCTGGACAGCGCCGGGCAGGCCCGCGAAGAGCAGGCCGAACAACAGCATGAGGAAGACGAGGTTGGTGCCACAGCGGTCGTGGAGCCGGGAGCAGCGCAGCACGGCCGCCGTGTCGTCCATGTCGACGCCCTCCTCGTGGGCGGCCACCGCCTTGTGCTCGGCACCGTGGTATCGCCACAGCGCTCGGGGCGTGGCCAGCCGCAGGACGGCCAGCGTCAGCGCCCACGGCGCGGCCACGGCCCACACGCCCCCGTGCGCCCCCAGGTCGGGCAGCAGCAGCCCCACGGCCACCAGCACCGCTTCCAACCCGAGGACGACCGTCAGCAGGCGCCGATCGAGCCGCCGTCGGCGCAGCCCTCGACCGAAGACGAGCTGCAGCGCCCGGAACACGCCCACGAGGACCCGCAGGCCCGGTACACGGCCCAGACGCCCGACAGGGGCCACGGAGCCGACCTCGACGGACCCGTCGGCGCGGGCGATCGCCCACGCTCGATCGGTGCGCATGAGCACGCCGTCGGCCAATGCCTGGCCGCCTACCTTCACCGCCACCCCGTTTCCATCGGCCACTTCCGGTTCTGGGGGAGGAAATCCGGCGCATGCGCCGGATTTCCTCCCCCAGAACCGGTCAGGTGCCAGGGTAGCGAACCTCCCACAGGCACAAACCGTGGGGCGGAGCGGGCTGGGCGGCCAGCGACCGGTCCTGCGACCGGAGGATCCCGGCCATCTCCCCGGCCCGCAGCCTGCCCAGGCCCATGGCCACCAGCGTGCCCACCAGCGAGCGCACCATCTGGTGGCAGAAGGCGGACGCCTCGATGTCGAACCGGAGCAGCCCCTCGCCGAGGTCCACCCAGTCGGCGGCCACCACTCGACGGGTCATGGAGTGGCCCTCGCCCTCCGGACGGCGGCAGAACGACGAGAAGTCGTGCTCGCCGATCAACGGGTCGCACGCCAGGCGCATGGCCCGCAGGTCGAGCGGGTCGGGCACGTGCCACGTGGTGGCGGCCAGGAAGGGGTCGGGTGTCGGCCGGTTGAGCACCGTGTAGCGGTAGAGGCGGGCGACGGCCGTCCGCCGGGCGTCGAAGCCCTCGGGCGCCACGTCGACCGCTCGCACCACCACCTCGGGGGCCAGCATGCGCAGCAGCGACTTCTGCAGGGTGCCCAGGTCGACGTCCTCGGGCAGGTCGGCGTGCACGACCTGCCCCCACGCGTGCACGCCCGTGTCGGTACGGCCCGCGCAGGTGACGGTGACCGGCGAACCCACGACCTTCTCGATGGCCTCGGTGAGCACGCCGCCGACCGTGCGCACCTGTCGGTTGGGAGCGAAGCCGTGGAAGCCCGCGCCGTGGTACGCCACCAGCAGGCGAACGCGAACCAGCGGCCCACTGGGGGCCGCCGGTGCCGGGGTGTCCTGCGGTTCGTCGACCTCGAACAGCGTCACTGCGGGGTCCGCGCCGGAAGCTCGGCTTCCGGTGGGGTGCTCATACGAATTCGATGCGGGCCATGGGGGCGTTGTCGCCGTGGCGTGGCCCGAGCTTGAGGATGCGGGTGTAGCCGCCCGGCCGGTCGACGTACCGCGGCCCGATGTCCTCGAAGAGCTTGTGGGCCATGTCCTTGTCGCGGATGAACGCCACCACGTCGCGGTGGCGGTGCACGCCGCCCTTCTTGGCCTTGGTGACGACCTTCTCCACCACCGGGCGCAGCGCCTTGGCCTTGGCCTCGGTGGTCACGAGCGCCTCGGCGGCGATCAGCGAGGCGACGAGGTTGCCCATCATCGCCTTGTGATGAGCGGCGTCGCCGCCGAAGCGACGGCCCTTCTTGGGCGCGGCCGGCACTCCCATGTCAGCCTTCCTTCGTCCGCAACGACAGGCCGCGCTCGTCGAGCTTCTGGATCACCTCGTCGAGCGACTTCTGGCCGAAGTTGGTGATGGCCAGCAGGTCGTCGACGGTCTTCTCGACCAGCTCGCCGACGGTGTTGACCTGCGCCCGCTTGAGGCAGTTGCGGGGACGTTCCGACAGGTCGAGGTCCTCGATGGGGAGATCGAGGTCGGGCGAGCCGCTGGTGACCGCGGCCACGTCGCCCAGCTCGAGGCCTTGGGGGTTCTCGCTCATGTCGGCCACGAGGCCGACCAGCGAGCGCAGGGTGTCGCCCGCCGATGCCAACGCCTCGCGGGGCGAGATGGAGCCGTCGGTCTCGATGTCGAGCACCAGGCGGTCGAAGTTGGTCGACTGCTCCACCCGGGTGGGCTCGACCGTGAACGAAACCCGCCGCACCGGCGAGAAGATCGAGTCGACCGGGATCACGCCGATCGTCGACGACTTCTTGTTGCGGTCGGCCGACACGTAGCCCCGGCCCCGCTCCACGGTGACGTCGATGGCCAGCCGGCCCTTGGCGTTGACGGTGGCGATGTGCAGCTCGGGGTTGAGGATCTCCACCTCGGCCGTGGGCTGGATGTCGCCTGCGGTCACGGTGGCGGGGCCCCGCACGTCGAGCCGCAGCGTGACCGCCTCGTCGGACTCGACCCGCAGGACGAGATCCTTGAGGTTGAGGATGAGGTCGGTCACGTCCTCCTTCACGCCCGGCAGGGTCGTGAACTCGTGGAGGGCGTCGTCGAAGCGGACCTGGGTGACGGCCGCCCCAGGGATCGAGGAGAGCAGCGTGCGCCGGAGCGAGTTGCCGAGCGTGTGGCCGAAGCCGGGCTCGAGCGGGCCGATGGCGAACCGCTGGCGGTTGTCCTCCTCCTCGCTGACGGTCTCGACGGTGGGTCGCTGGATGATCAGCATGCGGCTTCCTTACTTCGAATAGAGCTCGACGATGAGCTGCTCGCGCACGGGCACGTCGATGTGC